>NZ_LT607750.1:3332500-3632500 GCF_900090235.1 Micromonospora echinaurantiaca
CGGCCGGCCCGGCCGGGGGCGTCGGCGCCGCCGAGGTCAGCGCTGACCGGCCCGGCCGCCCGACGGGTGCGGCGGGACGTCCGACTCCGGCTGGCCGCCGAGCACCTGCCCGATCAGCTCCCGCAGCTCGTCGATCGCCGCCACCACCGCCTCCGGGTCGCGCGCGTCGCGTCGCGTCGCCGGCGGCACGTCGGCCGGGTCGAGCCGGGCGACCTCGCCGAGCCGGGGGCCGCGCCGGCCGTCCGCCGCCAGTTGTTCCGCCGCGACCTGGGGCCACAGGGCGGCCAGCCGACCACCGGTGCCGAGCACCTCGTCACAGCGGACGGCGAACTCGTGGCTGCCGAACCGACGACCGGACTCGACCGCGGCGACCGTCTCGCGACTGAACCGCACCCGCTCCGCCAACGCCCGCTGGGTGAGCCCCTGCCGGGTACGCCAGCTGCGCAGTTCGGAGCGAAACCGGCGGCTGGCACCGCGGTGCGCGGCGCTCGACGGGGGCGTGCGATCCATGTGCTCACCTTCACGACGCCGGCGTTGCGGTGCCGACGTCAGATCGAGGTTGGGCGATGAGTGGCCGTTCGCAGGGGACATTCTTAACCCATCGGGCGACGAGTGTGAAGACGTGACCCCGCAGAGTGACCACCGGCGTCGGTCGACGGTCCGGGCCGGACGGACCGCCGCGCCCGGGACGCGACCGGCCGCCGCCCGCCGCCGGCACCGCACCGCCACCGACGCCCCGCACGGCTCCTCCCGCTGGTCAGCGTCGACCTGCCGGCCCGGTCAGGCCGCCGGCCGCTCGGCGGCGGGCACCGGCCGGCCGCCGGCCGGCAGCGCCGGGTCGAGGATCACCGGCAGTTCCCGGTGCGCGCGGAACGCGACGTTGGGTTTGTACGAGCGGCGGTGGTCGGGGGTGAGGCGCAGGCCGGGCAGGGTCGCGCCGAGCCGGGCCAGGGCGATCTCGCCCTCCAGCCGGGCCAGTGCCGCGCCGATGCAGAAGTGCGGTCCGTGCCCGAAGGACAGGTGGTCCCGGCGGTCGGGCCGGTGTGGATCGAACCGGTCCGCGACGGTGAACACCGCCGGGTCCCGGTTGGCGGCGCCGATCAGCAGCAGGCAGCGCGCCCCGGCCGGGATGGTGACGCCGTTCAGGGTCACGGGCCGGTTGGTCACCCGCAGCCACCCGTCGATGGCGGGCGCGTAGCGCAGCGTTTCGGTCAGGAACGCCGGGATCCGCCGCGGCTCCTCGACGATGGCCCGCCACCGGTCCGGGTTGGACAGCGCCTGGTCGAGCGCGTGCGCGAGCAGCCCGGCCGTGGTCTCGTGCCCGGCGACCAGCAGGTTGAACATGATGCTCGACACCTCGGCCACCGTGAGCACCTCGTCGTCGCCGTCGCGGTAGGTCAGCACCTGGCTGACGTAGTCCTCGCCGCACCGGCCACTGTCGAGCCGGGCCCGCACGAGATCCTGGCAGTAGTGCCAGAACTCCAGCAGCCCCTGCGCGAGCCGGACCTGTTCGGCCGGCTCCGGGCACCCCCAGATCAGCGCGATCTGGCCATCCGCCCAGGCCCGGACCCGTCCGATGTCCTCCTCTGGGACGCCGAGGAGGTCGAGCAGGACCAGCAGGGGCAGTTCGGCGGTGAACTCCGGCACCAGGTCCGCCCGGCCGCCGGGACGGGCGGCCAGGCGGGACACCAGCTCGTCGACCCGGCGGCGGACGATCGGACCGTACCGCTGCTCGACCCGGTCGGCGGTGTTGGCGAACGTCGCCCGCAGCGCCCGGCGGATCCGCGGGTGCACCGGCGGATCCGCGGCGGCGGTCGTGGGCGGCGCGTCGATCCGGACGATGATGTCCATCGCCTCCGGGCAGACCTGGTAGACCGGGGCGAGGGTGAGCGCGTTGCCGAAAGTTTCCGCGTCGCCGAGCGCCCGGCGCACGTCGGCGTGCCGAGTGATCAGCCACAGCCCGAGTTCCGGGTCGTGGTGCACCCCGCCGGGGGTGTCGAGGATCCGCCGCCACACCTGCGCCGGATCGGCGAGATACGCCCCGGCGAACGGATTCAACCGCATGACCGCCTCCTGGAGTGCCGTGGCGGCGCGCGAATTCGTAACCGTCGACGACCGCCGGAGACCTTCACGGTGCGCCAATTCCGTGGGCAAGTCAAGATTTGTGTTCGTCAATGCAAAAGACGATGGGAATTGCGCCGTACCGCTATTGCCCAATCCTTGCCCTTATGCAAGTTGCGTCCTGACGCTTGCCTGTCGCGACCCCGATGACCAGCACAGCCACTGATCAGTGACGGCGCGCCACCGCTTTCGCTGCGACCCGGCGGCAATGGCGGTCCGGCTCGCCGTAACCGCAGCACGACCACTGACCGACGTCAACGGAGTCGCATTTCCCGTTCCGCGACCGGACCCGCGTCCATAGACAACGCGACGGACTACTGCGCCCACGGGTCCGACGTAATTCGGGTTCGCCCGAACCGGTCGAGACCCCCGACGGTGGACGCCGTCCTCGGCGCCGTACCGCTGGTGCCGCTGCCGCACCGGGCCGGCTGAACCCGGCCCTCCCGGCGGAGGGTCAGCCGGGCGGGCGACCGGCTCGGACCGTCGGCGAGCGGCGGTCGACCCGGCCGGCGCGCAGCAGCCAGCGCCAGCGCGGAAGCTCCGCGGCCACCGTCGCCAGGGCCAGCGCCGCCACGGCGATCGCGACGCCGCGCGGCCACGCGACCCACGCCGACCAGACGGCCGCGACCAGTTGCAGCAGCACCAGGGCGATGGTGACCACGCCGGGCACCGGAACCAGCACGTGGGGCTTGTCGCCACGGGTCGCGAAGACGGTCGGCAGCCCCACGAGCACCACCACCGCAGCGATCGCCAGCGGCACCGAATGCCCGGCGAGCGCCCACGGCGTCGCCACCCAGGCGATCAGCTCGGTGCCGAACCGCAACGCGGAGGCCAGCCCGGGACGGTTCGGCGAGCTCAACTCGGTCACTCGGCGAGTATGGCCACCGCCCGCCACCGGAATCCACCCGACCGCCGGGACGCCCGCTCGGCTAGCGGTCACGCCGCCCGGTCGCCCGATCCGCTCCGGCCGCGGGCACGCGCCCGCGGCCGGAGCGAGCGGTGTCAGATGGTACGGGCGAGCCGGTCGGCGAGGATCCGGGTGAACCGCGATGGGTCGGCCAGTTCCCCACCCTCGGCGAGCAGCGCGATGCCGTAAAGCAGTTCGGCGGTCTCCTTCAGCGACTCCTCGGTGCCGCCCTGCTCGTGCGCCTTGCGCAGGCCGGCGACCAGCGGGTGCCCCGGGTTGAGTTCGAGGATCCGCTTCACCGTCGGCACCTCGTGCCCCATCGCCCGGTACATCTTCTCCAGGGTCGGCGTGATGTCGTGGGCGTCGCCGACCACGCAGGCCGGCGAGGTGGTCAGCCGGGACGACAGGCGTACCTCCTTGACGCTGTCGGCCAGCGCCTCGCCCATCCAGGTGAGCAGGTCGGCGTAGTCCTGACGCTGCCGCTCCCGCTCCGCCTCGGCCTCCTTCTTCTCCTCCTCGGTGTCCAGGTCCACCTGGCCCTTGGCGATGGAGCGCAGGGCGCGGCCGTCGTACTGGCCGACCCGCTCGACCCAGACCTCGTCTACCGGGTCGGTGAGCAGCAGCACCTCGTAGCCCTTGGCGCGGAACGCCTCCATGTGCGGCGAGTTCTCGATCATGCTGCGCGACTCGCCGGTGGCGTAGTAGATGTCGCTCTGGCCGTCCTTCATCCGGGCGACGTAGCCGGCGAGGTCGGTCAGCTCGGCCGGGTCGTTGGTGGAGGCGACCGACAGGATCTCCAGGAGGGTTTCCTGGTTCTCCAGGTCGTCGATCAGGCCCTCCTTGACCACGGCGCCGAACTCGCTCCAGAAGGTCCGGTAGCGCTCGGCGTGGTTGGCCTTGAGGTCCTTGACCGTGGCGAGGATCTTCCGCACCAGCCGGCGCCGGACGACCTGGATCTGCCGGTCCTGCTGGAGGATCTCCCGGGAGATGTTCAGCGACAGGTCGTGCGCGTCCACCACGCCCTTGACGAAGCGCAGGTAGTTCGGGGTGAGCGCCTCGCAGTCGTCCATGATGAAGACGCGCTTGACGTAGAGCTGCACGCCGCGGCGGCCCTGCGGGGAGAACAGGTCCAGCGGCGCGTGGGAGGGGATGAAGAGCAGGGCTTCGTACTCGAAGGTCCCCTCGCCCTTCATGTGCACGATCTCCAGCGGGTCGGCCCAGTCGTGGCTGACGTGCTTGTAGAACTCGTGGTACTCGGCGTCGTCGACCTCGTCGCGGGACCGCGCCCAGAGCGCCTTCATCGAGTTGAGCGTCTGCACCTCGGTGGTGGTGTCGCCCTCGGCGCCGGTCCGCTCCACGGTCATCCGGATCGGCCAGGCGATGAAGTCCGAGTACCGCTTGACGATCTCCCGGATCGTCCACTCGGCGGTGTAGTCGTGCAGGTTGTCGTCGGCGTCGGCGGGCTTGAGGTGCAGGGTGACCGAGGTGCCCTGCGGCGCGGAGTCCACCGGCTCCACGGTGTAGGTGCCCTCGCCGGTGGACTCCCAGCGGGTGCCCCCGGCCTCGCCCGCCTTGCGGCTGGTGAGCAGCACCCGGTCGGCGACCATGAAGGCGGCGTAGAAGCCGACCCCGAACTGCCCGATCAATTCCTGCTTGGCGCCCGCGTCCGCCGACTCGCGCAGCTTGCGCAGCAGCTCCGCGGTGCCGGACTTGGCGATCGTGCCGATCACCTCGATCACCTCGTCGCGGGACATGCCGATGCCGTTGTCCCGGACGGTCAGCGTCCGCGCCGCCTTGTCGACCTCGATCTCGATGTGCAGGTCGTCGGTGTCGACGACGAGGTCCTTGTCGACCAGCGACGCCAGGCGCAGCTTGTCCAGCGCGTCGGAGGCGTTCGAGATCAGCTCCCGCAGGAAGACGTCCTTGTTCGAGTAGATCGAGTGGACCATCAGCTGGAGCAGCTGACGCGCCTCGGCCTGGAACTCCAACGTTTCGGCCCGGTCGGTCACACCGTGTCCTTTCTTCTCGCGCCCATGGGGGTTCGCGGAAAGGATACGAGCCGTCGCCGATCGCACCCGCCGGGTAGTCCGGGGACCGACACCCGCACCGGGGTACGGGCCCGCGGCAGGACACGTATTGACAACCGTCGACGTTAGCGCGACCCTGGCGAGAGAGCGCTCTCTCACTCGCCCCGGGCACAGCACATCACCACCACCACTTCTGGCCAGGGAGCTCCGATGCCTTTTCGGCGGCGGCGGAGGGGTCCCTGACCCGTACCCCGACAGGAGTCACGAGATGGACAGGGCCGCACCCCTCTCCGGTACCCGCCGCCGGTTGCGCCTCACGACAGCGATCGGCGCCCTGCTGGCACTCCTCGGCACGTACGCCGTGCTCACCGCCGCGCGGGCCGACGCCGCCCCGGTCGCCAACGTCATCCGGGTCGCCGAGTTCCCCGCCGACTGCCCGTACAGCCACCGGCTGCCGGACGACCCGATCATCTTCCCCGGGCTGCCCGGCGCCTCGCACATGCACAGTTTCTTCGGCAGCAGGGTGACCAACGCGCACACCGACCTGGCCGACCTGCTGGCCTCGACCAGCACCTGCAACCCCAGGGTGGACGTCTCGTCGTACTGGGTGCCGACGCTGTACCGGGACAACGTGCCGGTCGAGCCGACCATCGTCACGTTCTACTACCTGGGCGAGGGCGTCCGCAGCGACATCGTCGCCCGCACCGAGCCGATCCCGCAGGGGTTGCGGATCGTCGCCGGCAACGCCCGGGCCACCGGACCGAACGACAGCATCGCCCGCTGGTCCTGCCTGCACGCCGGGCACGTGCCGCCGTCGAAGAACTTCGTCACCTGCCCGGCCGGCACCATGCTGGAGTCGTACCTGGACTTCCCACAGTGCTGGAACGGCCGCGACCTGGACTCCCCCGACCACAAGAGCCACCTGGCGTACCCGGTGAACCAGGCCTGCCCGGCGACCCACCCGGTGCCGCTGCCGAAGCTGCGGCAGGTGCTGCGCTACCCGGTCAACGGTGATCCGGCGCGGCTCCGGCTCGCCTCCGGACCGGGCTACACCATGCACGGCGACTTCTTCAACGCATGGCCGGTCGAGGAGATGGCCCGCCGGGTCCGCGACTGCATCCGCCCGGTGATCAAGTGCGGGGCGGACGGCCGACCACTCTGAACCCACCGTCCAGCCCCGTGGGGAGCGGGCCCGACGGCACCCCGGGTCCGCTCCCCGCCCTGCGGAGAGGAGGCCGGATGCGCCCGGCCGTACCGCCCCTCCTCGTCGCTGTGGCGCTGCTCGTCGCGGGCTGCGCCGGCGACGCCGGACCATCCGCGGCATCACCGCACCCGGCCGCGCCCGGCGGTGGCGCCCCGACGTCCTCCGACGCCGCCGCGCCAGCCGGCACCGCGTCGGGCGGCACCGCCTCGGGCGGCGGCGCGTCCGGCGGCGCGGCGGGTGCGTTCAACCCAACCGACGTCGCCTGGCTCCAGCTGCACGTGGCGATGACCGACCGGATGCTCCCGGTGCTCGACGTGGTGCCGGCCGGGACCGGCGACCCGGCCTGGCGACTGCTGGCCGCCCGGCTCGGCACCGCCCACCGCGCCGACCTGGCCCGGTCCCGCCAACTGCTGGCCGGCTCGGGCGCACCGACGACCAACCCGCACGAGGGCCACGACATGCCCGGCATGGTCACCGCCGACGAACTCGCGACGCTCCGGGCCGCCACCGGTGTGCCGTTGCACCGGCTGCTCGCCCGCCACCTGCGCGCGTACCTGACGCAGCTGGCCCGGCTCGCCGCCGCCGAGCAACGCGCGGGCAGCCACCCGGCGACCACCGCCCTCGCCGCCGCGATCGCCCGCCAGAGCCGCTCCGAGCTCGCTCACCTCGACCGGCTCGACCACCCGGCCAGCCCGGCCCCGGCAGGCGCTGGGCACGCCGGGCGCGACCAGCCCTGATGGTCGAGTAGGCGGGTCGAGCACCGCCGCCGGCGCCAGCCGGCCGGCGGTGCTCAGGCGGCGAAACGGGCGGCCAGGTCCACGGTACGGCGAGCCGCCGCCACCATCGCCCGGTCGGCGAACCGCCCGTCCGGCAGCACCACCGTTCCGGAATCCCGGGTCTGCGCCTCGGCCACCGCGGCGAGCAGTTCCTCGGCCCGGGCCACCTCCCGCTCCGCCGGCCGGAACGCCTCGGCGATCACCGGGAGCTGACGCGGGTGGATGGCCGCCCGACCGAGGAAGCCGAGCCGCCGGCCCCGGGCGCAGGAGGCGGCCAGGCCGTCGGCGTCGGTCACGTTCGGGTACACCGACATCGCCGGCGGCGGCAGGCCGGCCGCGCGGGCCGCCACCACGATCCGGCCGCGCGCCCAGGTCAGCCCGTCCTCGTCGGTGACGCCCAGGTCGGAGCGGAGGTCGGCCTCGCCGAGCCCGATCGAGGCCACCGCGGGATGGGCCGTGGCGATGGCGTACGCGGACTCCACCCCGGCGGCCGACTCGACCAGCGGGTGCAGCGGCACGGCCACCCGGGCCGCGAGCGCGGTCACCGTCGCGACCGACTCCACCTTGGGCAGCCGCAGCCCGGCCACCCCCGGCCGCCCCGCGACGGCGGCCAGGTCGGCGTCGACGTCCGGACCGGTCAGCTCGTTGACCCGGACCTGCACCGGCACCGGGTGCTCCTCGGCGAGGAACTCCGCCACTGCGTCCCGGGCGTACGCCTTGCGGCCGGCGACCACCGCGTCCTCCAGGTCGAGGATGACTGCGTCGGCGCCCGAGGCGACCGCCTTGGCGAACCGGTCCGGCCGGTCGCCGGGCACGTAGAGCCAGGTGAGCAGCATCAGATCACCCCCTGCGCGCGCAGCTCGGCCAGCTCGGCGTCGGCCAGGCCGAGGGCCCGCAGCACCGCGTCGGTGTCCTGGCCGTGCCGGCGCCCGGCGTGCCGGATCTCCCCCGGCGTGCCGGAGAGCCGGAACGGCACGTTCTGCATCCGCACCTCGCCCAGCTCCTCGTCGGGCACCGTGCGGACCGTGCCCAGCGCCGCGTACTGCGGGTCGGCGAGGATGTCCCGCACGTCGTAGACCGGGGCCACCGCGGCCTGCGCCGCCTCGAACGCGGCCACCACCTCGTCCCGGTCCCGCTTCGCGACCCAGGCGCCCACCGCGGCGTCCAGTTCGTCGGCGTGCGCGGCCCGGCCGCTGCCGGTGGCGAACCACGGCTCGTCCACCAGCTCGGGGCGGCCGACCAGGCGCAGCACCCGCTCGGCGATGCTCTGCGCGCTGGTGGAGACGGCCACCCAGCGCCCGTCGGCGCAGCGGTACGTGTTGCGCGGGGCGTTGTTGTTGGACCGGTTGCCCAGCCGCGGCTGGACGTAGCCGAGCTGGTCGTACCAGGTGATCTGCGGGCCGAGCATCGCCATGATCGGCTCGATGATGGCCAGGTCGACCACCTGGCCGGCGCCGGTGAGGTCCCGGCCGCGCAGCGCCAGCATGACCGCGTACGCGGCGGCCAGCGCGGTCACCGAGTCGGCCAGTCCGAACGGCGGCAGGGTCGGCGGCCCGTCCGGTTCCCCGGTGGCGGCGGCGAAGCCGCTCATCGCCTCGGCCAGGGTGCCGAAGCCGGGCCGCCGGGCGTACGGGCCGACCTGGCCGAAGCCGCTGATCCGGGCGATCACCAGCCGCGGGTTGACCGCGTGCAGCTCGGCCGGGCCGAGACCCCACCGTTCCAGGGTGCCGGGGCGGAAGTTCTCCACCAGCACGTCGGCGTCGGCGAGCAGCCGGCGCAGCAGTTCGGCGCCCTTCGGGTCGGACAGGTTCACAGTGATCGTGCGCTTGTTGCGCCCGAGCACCTTCCACCACAGCCCGACGCCGTCCTTGGCCGGGCCGTGCCCGCGCGACGGGTCCGGCTTGGCCGGGTGCTCCACCTTGATCACGTCGGCGCCGAAGTCGCCGAGGAACGCCGCGGCGAGCGGCCCGGCGAAGAGGGTGGCCAGGTCGACCACCTTCACCCCGGCGAGCGGCCCGGTCCGGTCCGGTTCGGCGGCGCTGGTCACGGCGTTCCCTTCGTCGGGTCGACGGTGGCCAGGAAGACGTCCCCGTTGCCGAGCGCCCCGCCCGGCACCGCCCCGGCGGTGAGCCCGCTGACCAGCAGCCGGCCGTCGGCGCCGAGGGTGGCGTAGACGTTCTCCTCGCCGAAGGCGTCGGCGGCGTCGTCGCGGGCCGTGCCGTACTGGGCGGCGCCGAGCTGCCGGCCGCGCGAGTCCAGCCGCAGGGTCAGCACGTCCGCGCCGCCGACCGGCACGCCGAGGCCGCTGCCGGTGAAGCCGACCACGGCCACCGCCCCGCCGGGCAGCGCCACCACGTCGGCGCCACCGTCGGCGCCGGGGCCGCCGGTCACCGTCCGCCACCGCTGCCGGCCGGCCGCCGTGTACGCCACGGTCAGCACGTCGGTGCCGCCGGCGGTGGCCTCGCCGCCGACCGAGCCGGTGGCCACCACCGTGCCGGTCGAGCTGACCGCGACCCCGCCGAGCAGGTCGTCGCCCGCCCCGCCGACCGACGTCACCCAGCTGCGCGTGCCGCTGTGATCGAACCGGGCCAGCCAGCCGTCGGTGCCGCCGAGCGCGGTGGTGCCGGGCAGGCCGGCCGTGGTGCTTCCGGCCACGTACACGCCGTCGGCGTCGACCGCCACCGCGTACGCCTTGTCCTCGCCGGCGCCGCCGAACTGCCGGCTCCAGGCGACCGACCCGTCCGGGGCGATCCGGGCCAGCACCGCGTCCTTGTCGCCGGCCGAAGCCGACCCGTCGAACGAGCCGCTGGTGTAGCCGGCGGCGTAGGCGCCGCCGTCCGGGGCGGCGGCGACGGCGTAGAACCGGTCCGCCTTGGCCGGGTCGCCGGCCTGGGTCAGCCAGGCCCGCTGCCCGGTGGCGGTCAGCCGGGTCACGAACCCGTCGTCGGCGGGGCTGCCGGGGTGCCGGCCGTCGAGGTCGCCGCGGGTGTAGCCGGCCGCGACCACACCGCCGTCGGCGAGCGGCACCACCCCGTAGAGCCGGTCGTTGGCCGGGGTGCCGAACTGGGTCGTCCACCGGGTGCCGGTGCCGTCGAGCCGGCTCACCACGGCGTCCAGCCCGCCCGCGTACGGCTGGCCGGCGACCGGGCCGGAGGCCGCGTACCCGAGGGTGGTGGCGCCGTCCGGGTGGGCGGCGACGCCGCCGGCCCAGTCGGTGCCCGCGCTGCCGTACGCCGGGCCGGGCAGCCCGGCCGGCGGGGTGACGCTCAGCGTGCCGGCGAGGTGCTTCAGCCCGGCCACGAAGGCCGGCCGCCAGACGTCCCAGTCGTGCCCCCCGTCGAGCACCCGGAACTCGGCGGCCACCCCGTCGGCGCGGCGCACCGTGTTGTAGAGCGTGGCCGCCTCGTAGTCCAGGTCGTGCACCGCGTCCGCCGGGTCCGGGTTCGCCCACTCGTCGTCGCCGACCGCGACGTACATCCGCACCGGGGACTCCGGGTCCAGCCCGGGCAGCAGCGCCGGGTAGTTCAGCCGCTGGTAGACCTCGTCGGAGAAGCGCTGCTCGCCGGAGCCGAAGGCGCCGAACTCGCGGGCCGACGAGTCGGCCGGCGGCAGCGGCCGGTACACCGCCGGGCTGAGCACCAGCGCGTTGGCGAACAGGTCCTGATGAGCCAGCGCGTAGCGCAGCGCGCCCGCGCCGCCCATCGAGTAGCCGCCGACCAGCCGGGCGCCCCGGTGGGCGGCGGTGCGGTAGGTGGCGTCGACGTGCACCACCAGGTCCCGGGTGAGCGCGGTCTCCACCGGCCGGCCCGGGTCGTCCGCGCCGGTGTATGCGGAGTCGACGAACCAGTTGCCCCGGCTGCTCCACGGCGCGTCGGGCAGCACGGCGATCACCGGCGGCACCTCCCCGTCGGCGATCAGCCGGTCCAGGTCGGCCTTCACCCGGGTCCACGCCGCCATGGTGTCGCCCCGGCCGTGCAGCAGGTACAGCACCGGGTAGCGGGTGTCGCCGGCGGCGTCGTAGCCGTGCGGGAGGTAGACGGTGTAGTCGATGTCGCCGCCCAGCGCCGGTGACGGCGCCGTGGCGGTGGTCAGCGTGCCCGCGCGGAGCCGCTCCGCGGCGGCCGGCGCCGCGCCGGCCAGCCCGAGCGCGAGGAGCATGGCGGCCACGCCGCCGCCGATCCGCCAGCGTCTGCTCATCAGGTCACTCCTGTCCGGTCGAGAGGTCCGCGGCGCAGCGGAAGCCGACCTGCTCGGAGCGGGTCAGCCCGGCGCCGGTCAGCAGCAGCTTCACCGACACGTCCGGCGGCTGCGGGCCGCCGTCGAAGTACCAGTCCGAGCCCTCCGCGCGGTACGCGGCGCCGCCCTTGACGATGACGAACCGGGTCCGCCCGTCGGAGTGCTCGCTCTCGGTCAGGTTCCACACCAGCGGCTCCCGACGGTTCAGCAGTCCCGCCTCGGCGGCCACCTGCCACTCGTCCTCGGTCGGCAGCCGCAGCCCGGCCCAGGCCGCGTACGCCCGGGCGTCGGCCAGGTCGACCCCGGTGACCGGGGCGTCGGCCGGCCCCTGCCCCGCGGTGAACCGCTCGGGGCGCACCGGCCGGTAGCCGGAGGCGCGCAGGAACTCGGCGTACTGGCCGTGGGTGACCTCGTCGGTGGCGATGGCGAACCGGCCGAGCTGGACGTTGCGGCGCAGCGTGCCGGTGTGGTGCAGCCGCGGCGGCAGCGGCTTCCACTCGTCCACGTACGGGGTCTCCCCGTACAGCCCGGTCTCCCGCACCCGGTAGCGCACCAGCAGCTCCCACCGGCCGCCGTCGACGGCGACCATGCCCTCGGGCAGCTCGGCGCGTGGCGCCCACGGCGTGCGGGTCCGCACCGCGGCCCGGGCCGGGAAGGACGGGTCGCCGGCCGGGGCGGGGTGCGCCGGCACGGGCGCGTCGGTGGCGACCACCGCGGCGATCGCCCCGCCCGGCAGCGGGCCGCCCACCGCCACCCGACCGTCCGGGGTCGGGGTGGCGGTCAGGTCGGCGCCGGTGACCAGGTCGACGAAGCGCCGGCCGGGACGCGGCTCGGTGACCAGCCACGGCCCGTCGTGGTCGCCGCCGCGGTTGGCCACCGTCCACAGCGGTACGCCCTGGTGCGTCCAGCGGGACGCGTACACCTGGCCGGTGCCCGGGTGGTCGGCGAGCGGGACCCAGTCCTCGGCGCGCAACCACGCGGCGTGGCTCGCCTGCACCCGGCGCATCGCCCGCAGCACCGCCCGGTCGCGGTCGTTCCAGCCAACCCAGACGCCGAAGACGCTCTCCCACACCAGCACCCCGACGCCGTTGAGCCAGGCGGAGTGCAGCTCATCGAGGTGGTCGCGGTGCCAGCGGCGGGTGTGGTGCAGCACGTGCCGCCGCTCGAACCACTTGGCCCGCAGCACCCCGGGCACCGGCGAGTCGGCGAACCACTGCGCCCAGGACATCGCGTGGTCGGCGATCCGGGCCAGCGGCACCCGGCTCTCCCCCTCCAGCACCATCCCGGGCCGGACGGCGTCCAGCTCACGGCGCAGCTCGTCGGCGCCCTCCTTGAGGGTGTCCAGGAAGATCCCGTCGACGCCGAGCTTGCCGGCCAGCGCCGCGACCTCCTGCGCGTCGGTGCCGCTCTCCGGCCGGGTGCCGGTGTCCCAGGGGTTGTAGTCGACGAACACCCGCACCCCGCGGGCCTGGAAGGCACGCACCACCTCGGGCAGCTCGGGCACGTCGCGGTACCAGTCGAACTGGTTGCGCTCGTCCAGCCCGATCACCGGGTACGCGTGCCAGAGCACCACCCCGTCGAAGCCGCCGAAGTCCCGGTCGGCCGCGTTGAGGAAGTCCTCGACGGTGAACACGCCGCGCTCGTGGTCGTAGAGCGTCTCGTCCCAGAGCCAGGCCAGGCAGACGCTGAAGCAGTCGAGCGGGATCTCGTCGTAGTGCGCGCCGGTGTAGCCGAGCCGCGCCCGCGCGTCGGTGCGCCAGCGGGTGAGCTGGTCACGCCAGGTCGGCCAGTCCGCCGGGTCGTCCGGGGCGGCGAAGATCTTCGCCTCGTCCAGCGTGGTCAGGTCGGCGTCCCCGGCGAGCGGCACCTCGGTGGGCCGGTCGATCGGGCGCGGCACGTACGGGTTGAAACTCACAGCGTCACCTCGGTTCGCGACTGCGGGGCTCGCAACACCGGCTCACTCCTCGCGCTCACGGCGTCCCCCGGTATGTCGCGGCGTACAGAGCTTCGATGGCGGCCCGCTCGGGCAGCGCGGTCGACGCGCCGGGGCGCTGGGCGCAGGCGGCCCCGGCGGCGCACGCCCAGCGCAGGATCGCGGTGACCGCGTCGGCGTCGACCGCGCCGCCGCGTTCGGCCCAGCCGACGGCCAGCGCCCCGGTGAACGCGTCACCGGCGGCGGTGGTGTCCACCGCGTCGATCCGCGGCGCCGGGATCTCCAGCCGCAGGCCACTCCGGTCGGCGTACGCGGCGCCCCGCGCGCCGAGGGTCAGCACCACCCGCGGCACCAGCTCCAGCAGGGCGTCCACCAGCACCGGCGGCTCGTCGGCGAAGACCCCGGCGACGACCGCCGCCTCGTGCTCGTTGACCACCAGCACGTCGACCAGGTCGAGCAGCTCCGCCGGCAGCGGCGCGGCCGGCGCGGCGTTGAGCACCACGGTGGTGCCCTCGGCGCGGGCCAGCCCGGCGGCCGCGACCACGGTCGGCAGCGGCACCTCCAGCTGCAGCAGCAGCACGTCGGCGGCGGCGATGGCGGCCCGGTCGTCGACGCCCAGGTCGGTCAGTTCGCCGTTGGCGCCGGGGGCGACCACGATGAAGTTCTCCGCGTCCCGGTCGACCGCGATCAGCGCGACCCCGGACGGGCCGGGGACGGTGCGCAGGCCGCGCACGTCCACGCCCGCCGCCACCAGGCTCGCCCGCAGCTGCGCGCCGAACTCGTCGTCGCCGACCGCGCCGACGAAGCCGCAGGCCGCGCCGGCCCGGGCGGCGGCGACCGCCTGGTTGGCGCCCTTGCCGCCGGGCACGGTGCGGAAGTTCTCGCCGAGCACCGTCTCGCCGGGGCGGGGCAGCTGCGGCGCGGTCACCACCAGGTCGAGATTGGTGCTGCCCACCACGACCACCTCGGCGGTCATCGCACACCTCCCGCTGCCTCCGAAGCCGAGCCGACGCCCGAACCCGGACCGACGCCCGAACCCGGGCCAGCGGCCGGATGCGGATCGGCGGGCGCGGCCGGGGGCGGTTCGGCGAGCGCGGCGGTCCGGGTGGCCAGCTCGTCGAAGCCGATCCCGTCGAAGCCGGCGATGCTGCTGGCCAGCCGGTTGCGCAGCGGGGCAACCCAGCGCTCCGGCAGCCCGGACGCTCCGGCGAGCGCACCGGTGACCGCGCCGACAGTGGCGCCGGTCGAGTCGGTGTCCCAGCCCCCGCTGACCACCGCGCAGATGGACCGTTCCAGGTCCCCCCGCCCGTACGCCAGCGCCGCCGCGACCAGCGCGGCGTTGTTGCGGACGTGCACCCAGTGCAGGTGGCCGTGCCGGGCGTACAACTCGTCCAGCACCGTCTCCCAGTCGTCGGTGGACGCCCCCAGCGCCCGTGCCTCGCGCACGGTGGCGGCGAACCGGCTGGCCGGCGGCAGCACCGCCTCGCCGGCGTCGAGCACCTCGTCCACGCCGGTGGCGACGGTCGCGGCGGCCGCCATCGCCGCCACCCAGACCGCCCCGTACGCACCGGCGCGGACGTGGCTGACCGTGGCGTCGCGCCAGGCCAGCTCGGCGGCCCGGTCGGGGCGGCCCGGGTTGACCCAGCCGTAGACGTCGGTGCGGATCTGCGCGCCGATCCACTCCCGGAACGGGTTGTGCCGCCGCGCGGTCGCCGGCGGCGCCAGCCCGAGCAGCAGGTTGCGGTAGGCGACCCGCTCGGCGGTGAAGACCCGCCCCCCGGGCAGCCAGTCCAGCCACGCCTGCGCCACGTCGGCGCTGGTGAAGTCCCGCCCGTGGGTCTCCAGCACGCGCAGCGCCAGCAGCGCGAAGTTCAGGTCGTCGTCCTCGGGCATGCCGTCGATGTTCTCGGCCAGGCTGGTCGGCGCGCTGCGCCGGTTCCACGGCCAGCGGGCGGCCACCTCGGCGGGCAGCCCGCGCGCGGTGAACCAGTCGCGCAGTGGCCACCGGCCGGTGGCGACGAGGATCTCCCGGATCCCGTGGCGAGGGATCTTCTCCACCGGCTTGCCGAGCAGGCAGCCCGCCGCCCGGCCCAACCAGGCGCCGTGCAGCCGGTCGTACGCCACGGTGGTCGGCAGCGACCAGGTCGCCGGCCAGGTCGCGCGCAGGGCCGCCAGGTCGTCCGGCTCGCCGGCGGCGGCCGGGGCGGGCAGCGCGTCGGCGGCGTCCAGCAGCTCGACGGCGAGCGCCCGCAGCGCCGGTGACGCCGGGGCCGGCGAGGCCCCGCTGACCGGCGGGGTGAGGTCCCCGCCGGCCGCCGCCCACCGCTCGGCGAGCGGGCCGACGTCGCGGCCCTCGTCCCGGCTGGCCGCCAGTTCGTGCGGCAGCAGGTCCTCCGGCTGCACCCAGGTGATCCTCACCGGGTCGGCTCCCCACCCCGCGCCACCTCGCCGGTCAGGCCGGCGAACCGCTCCGCCCGCTGGGTGAACCGGGCCCGGTCGCGCTCGAAGACCTCGGTGGCCACCGCCGCGAGGACGCGGGCCGGCTCCACCAGGTCGGTCCGGGAGGCGGTGCCGACCGCGTCGGACCACTCCGCCGGCACCGCCGCCGCGCCGCCCAGCGCGCCGGCGATCGCGCCGGCCATGGTGGCGGTGGAGTCGGCGTCCCGGCCGTAGTTCACCGCACCGAGCACCGCCGGGCGGAACTCGCCGCCGGCCACCACCAGCATGCCGATGGCCACCGGAAGTTCCTCGATGGCGTGCAGCCGGCTGGGCCGGCGGGCGCCGAGCCCCGGGCTGCGGTACTCCTCCCCCACCGTGTCGTAGGGCGCCACCGCGGCCCGCAGCGCGGGGATCGCGGCCTTCCAGTCGTGGTGGCCCCGGGCCTCCTTGACGACCGCGTCGATCGCCGACCGGGTGCCGTCGCGGGCCAGGTCCAGGGCCGCGGCGACCACGTCCTCGACGCCCGCGCCGGGGGCCGCGGCGGCGGCGACCGCGGCGGCGAAGACCGCCGCGGCCTCCCGCCCGTAGCTGTGCTGGTGCGCCCCGGCGATCTCCACCGCCTCGGCGTACGCCCCGGCCGGGTCGCCCGCGTTGACGATCCCGACCGGGGCCATGTACATGGCCGCGCCGCAGTTGACGATGTTGCCGACGCCCGCCTCGCGCGGATCGGCGTGCGCGTGGTGCAGGCGGGTGACCAACCACCGCTCGGCGGCCGCGAGCCGGTGGAAGGTCACCCCCTCGCGCTCCAGGTCCGGGATGTACACCACCCGCTCGATCAGGTCGGGGACGAGCAGCTCCACCACGTCGTACGCGTCGAGGTGGTCCCGCTTGGCCGCGTACGCCCGCACCAGCGCGTGGGTCATCAACGTGTCGTCGGTGATGTGCCCGTCGCCCTTGTGGTACGGCGCGAGTGGCCGCGCGGTGGCCCAGTCGGCGTGGTACGGGGGCACGATGCCCTCCACCCAGCCGCCGAAGCGGGCCCGGATCTGCTCCGGTAGTGCCGTTTCGGTGGCCCCGCCGAGGGCATCGCCCACGGCGGCGCCGACCAGACATCCGACCGACTTGTCGAGCAAGAGTGCCATCGTTACCTCAGAACCTGCTTGCCCCCGTCGACCAGCTGCGTGCCGAGCTGGTCCAGGGTGATCTTGTTGGCGAAGTACTGCTGCAGGGCCGGGGTGGCGTACTTGGTCTTCCACTCCGGGTACCCGTCGGCCATCTGGAACGGCGCGACGGTCAGGTCGGCCGCGCTGTCCGCGGCGACGTCCCAGCCCTGCTTGCCGCCGGTCAGCTTGACCAGCTCCTCGTTGGCCTGCTTGCCGGTGGGCACCAGCCAGTCACCCTTGGCCAGCGCGGCCATGTTGGCCGGGTTGAGGAAGTAATCCAGGAACTGCGCGGCCTGCTTCTTGGCCTTCGAGTCCTCGGCGATGGACAGCGTCTGCGGGTTCGCGGCCTGCTTGCTGGACAGCCCCTTGACTGGTGGCAGGGTCACCCACTCGAAGCCGGCCGGCGCCTGCTCGACCATCTGCTGACGCAGCGACACCGAGCCGGGCAGCATCGCGTACTTGCCGCCGAAGAAGCCGGGCAGGGTGTCCGCGCCGCTCATCCCGAGCGCCTCCGGGGAGGCCGACTTGGTCGTGTAGATCATGTCGTGGATCCGCTTCGGGACCTCCTTCTCCGCGTCGCCGACCTTGACCTCGGTCTTGCCACCGTCGGTGTAGAAGAACTTCCCGTCGAAGTTGAGCGCCAGGTTCAGCACCCGGTTGGTCGGCGACTTCAGCGCCCACGCCACGCCGTACTGGCCGGGCTTGGTGAGCTTCTGCGCGTTGGCCTGGAACTCGTCCCAGCTCCAGCCGCCGTCGGCCGGCGGCACCGCGACGCCGGCGGCGTCGAGCAGCTTCTTGTTGGCGATGACGACCTGCGACTCCAGCAGGAACGGCACGCCGGTGACCTTGCCGTCGTAGGTGACGGTGTCCCAGACGCCCTGGTCGATCTGGCCCTTCAGGTCGTCGGAGATCAGGCCGGACAGGTCGGTCAGGTAGCCCTGCTTGCTGAACTCACCGATCGCCGACGCCTCGTAGTGCACGATGTCCGGCGCGTCGCCGCCCTCGAACGAGGTGACCAGCTGGTCGTGGACGGAGTTCCAGTCACCCTGGACGTACTCGACCTGGATGTCCGGGTGCTCGGCGTTCCACTTGGCGACCAGGTCCTTGTTGGCCTGCAGCGACTCCTTCTGCCAGGCCAGGCTGAGGAAGCGCAGCTTGACCGGGCCGGATGTGGTCTCGTCGTCGCCGCCGTCGCCGCACGCGGCGAGCGCGCCGACGCCGACGACCGCGACCGCGGCGGCCGCGGCGAGTCGACGGAATCTGCTACGGAGCATGGGGGAATACCTCCTCGGTGGTGGATGGGGGTGTGTCAGCCCTTGACCGCGCCGGCGAGCGACCCGGACGAGAGCCGGCGTTGCATGAACGCGAAGAAGATCAGGCTGGGCAGGGTGGCCAGCAGCGAACCGGCCGCCAGCGGACCCAGACGGGCGGTGCCCTCGATGCCGACGAACCGGGCCAGCGCCACCGGCAGGGTCGCCAGCTCGGGCGTCTTGACCAGCACCAGAGCGAAGAAGAACTCGTTCCAGGCCGAGATGAACGAGAACAGCGCGGTGGCCACCACGCCGGGGGCGAGCAGCGGGAAGACCACCCGGCGCAACACCTGCAGCCGGCTGGCCCCGTCCACGCTGGCCGCCTCCTCCAGCTCGCGCGGGATGTTGCGGACGAATCCCTGCAGCATCCAGAGCGCGAACGGCAGCGCCCACACCACGTAGATCAGCACCAGCCCGGCGTGCGTGTTGGCCAGCCCGACCTGCCGCAGCACCAGGAAGATCGGGATGATCAGCAGCACGAACGGGAAGAGCTGGGAGAGCAGCACCCAGCCCAGGGCCACGGTGCCGAGCTTGGAGCGGAACCGGGCCAGGGCGTACGAGGCGGGCAGCGCGACCAGCACGGTGAGCACCGACGAGGCCAGCGAGACCTGGAGGCTGTTCAGCGCCGCCCGACCCAGCTCCTGCTCGGTGAAGGCCTGCACGAAGTTCTGCACCGTCGGGTTGTTCGGGATCAGCGTCGGGTGCAGCTGCACCAGTTCCCGGGGCGGCTTGAACGCCGTCGAGACCAGCCAGACCAGCGGGAACCCGAGGAAGATCAGGTAACCGGCCAGCGCCAGGTACTGCAACGTCCGCCCGGTACGGCTCGACTTTCCGATCACGTCAGTTCGCCTCCCTCAGCCGGCGACGCAGGTAGACGGCGAGCAGCGCCACGATGATCACGACCATCACGTTGCCGAGCGCGGCGGCGTAGCCGTAGTTGCCGTAGCGGAACGCCTCCTCGTACGCGAAGAGCATCGGCAGCATCGTCTTGCCGCCCGGCCCGCCCGCGGTGAGCACGTAGACCAGCCCGAACGAGTTGAAGTTCCAGATGAAATCCAGCGAGGTGATCGCCACGATCACCGGGGTCAGCGCGGGCAGCGTGACGTGCCGGAACCGGTGCCAGGCGCTGGCCCCGTCCACCGCCGCCGCCTCGTGCAGCTCGCGGGCCACCCCCTGCAGGCCGGCCAGCAGCACCACGGTGGTCTGCGGCATGCCCGCCCAGACGCCGACCAGGATCACGGCGGGCAGCGCGGTGCTGAAGTCGCCGAGCCAGTTGGTGCGCAGGCCGTCCGCGCCGACCCGGTGGAAGAACTCGTTCAGCAGGCCGGCGTCCGGGTGGTAGACCAGCTTCCACAGGATGCCGACCACGACCGGGGGCATCGCCCACGGCACCACGGCCAGCACCCGGGCCACGCCCCGGAAGCGCAACTGCTGGTTCAGCAGCAGCGCCAGGCCGAGGGCGAGCAGGAACTGCAGCACGGTCACCCCGAACGCCCAGAGCAGACCGATCTTGAACGAGTTCCAGAACAGCTCGTCGCCGAGCAACTCGCGGTAGTTCGCCAGCCCGGTGAAGCTGACCTCGACGTTGCGCCCGGCCCGGGCGTCGGTGAAGCCCAGGTACATGCCGCGCAGCAGGGGGAAGACCGACAGCACCAGGATCGGCAGCAGCGACGGGAGCAGCAGCAGGTAGATCATGGTGCGGTCGGAGCGGGACCGGCCGCCCCGACCGGGCTTTCCGGCCCGGTCGACGTGCGGCCGCTCGGCCAACGTGGTCACCGGTTCACCTCCTCGTTCGCTACCGCGGCACTGGCTCGCTCACTGCCCGCCGGCACCGCCGCACCGGCGGCCCGTGGGCCCGGCACGGCGGCCCGGCTGGAGGCGCGGACCGCGAGGCTGGGCGGCACCTGCTCGCGGCGGGGCGGCAGCGCCGGGTCGGCGATCCGGGAGAGCAGCAGTTCGGCGGCCCGGCGACCGCGTTCGGCCGAGCCGAGCGAGACGCTGGACAGCTGCGGAAACATCATCTGGGCCAGCTCCGTGTCGTCCATGCCGACCACTGCCACGTCCTCGGGCACCCGGTGCCCGGCGGCCAGCAGCGCGTGCAGCGCGCCGACCGCGATCAGGTCGTTGGCGCAGATCAGCGCGTCCGGGCGGGCCCGGGCGAGCAGCCGCTCGGCGGCGGCGCGGCCGGCCGCGTACTGGAAGTCGCCGACCTCGACCAGGCGCTCGTCGAGGTCGATGCCGTGCTCGGTCAGGGCGGCCCGGAAGCCCGCGTCGCGGGCGGCGCCCGGGACGGTGTCCAGCGGGCCGTTGACGAAGCCGATCCGGCGGCGGCCGGTGGCGACCAGGTGCTCCACCGCCAGCGCGACGCCCCGCCGCGAGTCGGTACGCACGTTGTCCACCGGCGCGTCGGCGCCGAGCTGGCCGATCACCACCACCGGCACCGGGCTGTCCACCAGGGCCGCGAGATGGTCGTCGGTGACCCGGATCGGCGAGAGGATCATGCCGTCGACGTAGCGGTTGGCCAGCCGCCGCAGCAGCGCGGTCTCGTTGTCGATCCGCCCGCCGGTGGCGTGCACCAGCAGTTGCCGCCCGGACGCGGCGACCACCGCCTCGATGGCCCGCATCATCGCCACGTACACCGGGTTGCCGATGTCCTCGACGGCGAGCGCCAGCAGGCCGGTGCGCTGGGACTGCAGGGAGCGGGCGATGGCGTTGGGCACGTAGCCGACCTCGGCGGCCGCGGCGCGCACCTTGCGGATGGTCTCCGGGCTGCCGCCAATGCCGTTGAGTACCCGCGAGGCGGAGGCGATGGAGACGCCGGCGCGGGCGGCGACCGTGTGGACGGTGGGCCGGCCGTCGGTCGACTCCTGTAAACGTTTACGACCCACGCCCGGCACCTCCACCTGATTGCTGTAAACGTTTCCGGGAGTCTGCGCCGCCCTACGTGCCAAGGTCAAGGGCTCGTTACGAAAACGTTTCCAACGCGGTCGCCGGTCTCAGTGCGGGTGCCGGTCACCGGGACGGATGCCGCGCCGGTGCCAACCCGGGTCAGCGAGTGCTCGGACGGCCGGTGCCGGATCGGCGCCTGGACTCAGGAGCCCCGCTTGCGCTCCTGGGCGAGCCGCTCGTCGAGCCGGCCCAACTCGTAGATGGCGTTCAAATTGGTGGGCAGCCGGGTCACGTTGTCGTCGACCGACCCGGGCTCAGGCTCCGGTCCACCGGTCGGCGCGGCCGGCGCGGCGGCCGCGGCGGGGGCGACCCGGGGTCGACCGCGACGCAGCAGCAGCACCACCGGCACCGCCAGGGCACCGATCGCCATGCCGAGCACCATCCACTGGAGCCGGTCGCCGTCGGCCGGCGCAGCGGGGCCCGCCAACGGCGCCGGATCGTCGACCGTGGCGCTGCCCCCGGCCGGCCCGGGCAGCACGCCCTCCCGGCCACCCGGCCCATGGCCGGCCCGCCCGGGCACCGGCACGCCCGGCACCCCGGGCGCCGGGGCGGAGGCCGACGACGACGGGACGGCCGGCGCGGGCGTCGGCACCGAGGGGGCGGAGCCGCCCGGGGCGGGCGAGCCGCTCGGCGGCGGTGTGGTGCCGCCGTCACCGCCGCCCAGCAGGCCGTCGACGACGTCACCGACGCCGCCGAGCAGCCCACCGACCAACCCGCCGGAACTCGACGACGAGGGTGCGGGCGTCGGCGCGGGGGCCAGGGCGAGGGTCAGGGCGAGCGCGGCGACGGCGGGCATGGTTCACCTCGGAAGGGGTCGATATGTGAGCACCGTACCGCACTCCGCGTGTCCGTCGAGTGACGCCCCACAGCCGCCCGCCGGCGTGCGCGGTCACGGGGGACGCCGCCGGGCGGCGTCCCCCGTGGCGGGCGGAGCGATCAGACCGGCAGGCCGCCGACCTGGGTGTTGATCCAGGACCGGATGGACGGCAGGTCGCCGTAGATCGAGGGGCCGGTGGCGCAGACCGAGTTGTTGTTGCCGGACCGGCTGGTGGCGCCGATCAGGTTCCACACCCCGTTGATCCGGCGCACCTGCGGGCCGCCCGAGTCGCCGTAGCAGGCGCCGGAGTTGCCGTTGGTGTTGTTCGTGCAGATCTCGTACGGGCCGTTGATGCCGATGCAACGGCTGTCCGACACGATCGAGGTGTCCAGCTCGTTCGCCACCGTCGGGGCGCCGCCGCAGCCGCGGGTCGGGCAGGTCTGGCCCCAGCCGATGATCCGGGTCGCCGTGCCGACCGCCCCCGAGGTGGTCGGGATGGGTGCCGGCGCGTAGCTGACCGAGCTGGCCAGTTGCAGCAGCTTGACGTCGATCGTCGGGTGGTTGACCGCCCGGGTCACCCGGACCACCGTCCCGCCGCTGGAGCGGTTGACGCTGCCCACCCGCACCGAGGAGGGCGTCGAGCAGTGCCGGGCGGTGACCGCCCAGTTGGCCTTGATCAGGGTGCCGGTGCAGCCGGAGACGTAGACCATCCACGGGTAGTTCTCGGTGGCCGGCCGGCCGCCGACTACCAGCGGCGCCACGTCACCCTCGGCGTCCGCGCCGTCGGTCCAGGTGTACGTCCCGGCGACGGTGGCCGTCGACGCGGCCAGGCCGCCGGCGAAGAGCTGGTTGACCCGGCTGGCCTCGGCAGAGCTGGGGTAGGCGTTGCGGCAGGAGACCGGGGCGCTGCTGCCGGACATCAGGTCGGAGCAGAGGCCGGTACGCCGGTCCGGCAGGCCGAGGATGTGGCCCAGCTCGTGGCTGGCGATGCGGGTGCGGTCGTAGCCCTGGTTGACCGCCGTCCAGCCCATCCAGATCCGGCCCGAGCCCAGGCCGGTGACCTGCGCCCGGGGCCAGCCGCTGTCCACGTAGATGGTGACGTTGCCGGGCGTACGGGGCACCAGCTGGACGTTGCTGACCCGGCTGTTCCAGATCTGCGCGGCCTGGTCGAAGTTGGTGCGGAACTCACCGGCCCGGCTCGCGTCGTAGTAGACGGTGCGGGCCGCGGCGGACGCGGTCGTGCCGCTGGCCACCTGGACCCCGGCCGCGGCCAGCACGGCCGTCAGCAGGGCGCCCGCGGCGCGCAGCAGTTGTCGTCGGAACATCACGCACTCCCCTGTGTTCACGGCGGCAGGACCGCCGAACATCGATGTACGTGAATGTTAGATGGACTGCCGTCGATGTCCGCCATAGCGGAACCGTCATACCGAGCGGCGTGCGACCCCCGGCCCGGGCGGCCCGGCCGACCCGGTCAGGGCAGCGGATCGGGCAGCATCGCCAGGGTCGCCGGCAGCTGCGAGTGCAGCGGCGCGGGCAGCGCGTCTCGGGTGAACCAGCCCAGCCGGTCGAACTTGTGCGGCTCGCCGATCGCCACCGTCGCCGGGTCGACCCGGACCGCGAAGACCACCGCCACCCAGTGCGACGGCGGGTCGGCCCGCAGCACGTTACGCACCCCGAGCAGGCTGACCGCCAACGGTGTCGTCGAATACTCCTCGGCGACCTCCCGGCCGACCGCCGCCTCGAACGTCTCGCCGAACTCCAGCGCGCCCGCGCCGGTGTCCCAGGTGCCCGGCTCGTCGCGCGCCCCGGACGCGCGCCGGGCCAGCAGCAGCCGGCCCGCGCCGTCGTAACAGACGAACACGCAGGAGACCTGCGGCGTACGCCCGGTCATCGTCGTCCTCCCGTCCGAGGTCACGGTGCGGCGGCGACCAGCGCCTCCGCCGCGGTCGTCCGGGCGTAGAGCACGAACCGGCCGGCGCGGTGGGCACCCACCAGACCCGCCGCGCGCAGCGCACCGAGGTGTGCCGACACCGTACCCGGGGTCAACCCGCACCGGTCGGCCAGTTCCGTGGTCGAGGTCGGCACCGCCAACTCGTGCAGCAGCGCGGCCCGGGTCCGGCCGAGCACCCGGGCCAGCCCGCGACCGTGCGGACCCGCGTCCCGCTCCCAGAGCGTGGCGACCGCGCGGGCCGGGTAGCGCAGCACCGGCTGGCCCGGCGAACCGAAGTTGGACCAGACCCGGGGACCGCAGAAGACCGACGGCACCAGCAGCAGCCCCCGCCCGTCGAGCCGCACCGCGCCGGAGACCACCAGGTGGTCGACGTGCAGGGTGTCGCCCTCCAGCCGGACGTACGGGTCGAGGTGGTTGAGCAGGCCGGCCACCCCGTCGCCGGCCATCCGCCGCGCGCCGAGCAGCACCTCCCGCTCCAGCAGCGTGCGCATCCGCGGCCAGTACGGCCCGATCGCCGCGTCCGCGTACGCCCGCACCACCTCGGCCAGCCGGGCCAGCCCGGCGGGCGGGTCGTCGGACAGCTCCGCCAGCCGCGCCGATCGCGGCCCGGCGCCCAGCTCGGCCCGGACGGCCTCGGCCGGGGTGGCGGCGAGGGTGGCCAGCTCCACGTCGAGCGTCGGCTGGGAGATCGACGGGGGCGGGCAGAGGAAGCTCGGCACCACCCCGGACAGCACCGGCACCAGGTCGGCGAGGAGCCGCCAGTCCACCCCGGCCAGTCGCGGCCGGGCCCGCTCGGCCCACGGCAGGTGCTCCGGGAACCGGTGCGGTTGCCGGATGACCCGGACGCTGGCCACCACCTCCCACAGCGGCGACACCGCGAACCGGGTGGTCGCCAGGTCACGCGCGCCCAACCCGACCAGCATCATCGGCGCCTCCGTCGGCAGGGCGGAGCCGGCGGCCCCGTGGATTTGGCGAGGACCAAATCTATCGCCCCGCGGCGCGAGCCGCCGGCACGGTGGTCGGCATGCTCACCGCTCCTCCCGTACCGCCCGCCGGCCAGCACCGGACCGGCCGCTGGCCCCGCCCGTTCCGGCTGCTCTACGCCGCCGCGCTCGTCCACGACCTCGGCTTCCACGTCGGCCAGTTGGCCGTACCCGTGCTCGCCGTCTCGCTGCTGGCGGCCACCCCCGGCCAGGTTGGGCTGCTCGGCGCCCTGAGCACCGCCGCGTTCCTGCTGATCGGCCTGCCGGCCGGCGTCTGGGTCGACCGGTTGCCCCGGCGCACCGTGCTGGTCAGCGCGGACCTGGCCCGGGCCGCGCTGGTGGGTTCCGTGCCGCTGGCCTGGTGGGCCGGCTGGCTGAGCATCGAACAGCTCTACCTGGTGGTGCTGCTGACCGGCGTCGGCACGGTCTTCGCCGACGTCGCCGCGCAGAGCTACCTGCCGGAGCTGGTCGGCCGGGAGCGCCTGGTCGCGGCGAACTCGCTGCTGATGGGCACCAGCGCGACCCTGCAGATCGCCGGCCGAGGGCTCGGCGGGCTGGCCGTGCAGGCGCTCACCGCCCCGGTCGCGATCGTGGTGGACGCGGTCGCCTTCGCGCTCTCCGCGGTGATCCTGCGACGGATCCCGGCTGGCCCGCCCCGCGCACCCTCCCGGCAGCCGGCCGGCGGCTTCGGCCGGCAGCTCGGCGCGGGCGTCCGGCACGTGCTCGGCAACCCGCTGCTGCGCCCGCTCGCCGTCTCGACCGCGGGCATCAACCTGACCATGCAGCTGACCACCACGATGCTCCCGGTGGTGTTCCTCCGCGAGCTGGGCCTGGGTGCCGCCGCCCTCGGCCTGTTCCTCGGCGCGGGCGGGGTCGGCGCGCTGCTCGGTGCGCTCACCGCCCGACCGCTGGCCGAGCGGATCGGCCACGGCCGCGCGCTGTGGCTGCCCGGCCTGCTCGTCGCCCCGCTCGGCGGGCTGGTCCCGCTGATCGACGGCGGGGCGATGCTGTGGCTGGCCGGCGTCGGGTGGCTGGCCCTGGCCTGGCGGACCGGGGTGGGCAACGTCATCGGGGTGAGCCTGCGCCAGGGCAGCACCCCGGACCGGCTGCTCGGGCGGATGAACGCGACCTTCCGCTTCCTGCTCACCGGGGCGCTCACCGTCGGCGCGGTCGTCGCCGGCCTGCTCGGCCAGTACGCCGACGTGCGCACCTCGCTGATCGTCGGCGCCGTCGCCAACGGCCTGACCTGGCTGCCGGTCTACTGCTCGCCGCTGCGCACGCTGCGCCGGCCGCCGGAGTCCGACCCGAACGCCTGACCCCGGCACCTGTTACCCCGGCGTTACGCCACGGCGAAGTCGCTGTGGCGGACCCGACCGACGGTGGACGCCGAGGCCACCGGCGACGAGGCCGACGAGGTGGCCCGAACGGGAACGACCCGAGGGGGAAGACGATGAGGATCAGGAGCGCGCTCACGGCGCTGGTGGTCGTGCTTGCCGGCCTGGTCGCCGGCGCGGGCACCGGCACCGCGGCGACCACCACCACCGCGGCGGCGACCGGGTCGCCGTACTGCGGGATCACCTGGGGCAGCGGGGCGAAGTCGGCCGGCACGCTGAGCACCGCCCCGCTGGTCGAGGTACGCACCGGCCGGCACGACTGCTACGACCGGGTGGTGTTCGAGTTCGACGGTGCGGTGACCGGCTACACGGTCACCTACGGCGAGACCTGGACCGAGGGCGAGGGGCTGCCGCTGTCGCCGTACACCGCCGGGGACGAGCTGCTGCGGGTCTCCCTGCAGGCCCCGGCGTACGACGACGAGCACCTGGCCACCGTGCCGTACCGGGTCGGCGAGCACGCGGCGAACGTGCTGCGCTACCGGACCCTGCGGGACGTGGTCTTCGGGGGCAGCTTCGAGGGCTACACCACATTCGCCGTCGGCGTGCGGGCCCGGCTGCCGTTCCGGGTGTTCGTGCTCAGCGGCCCCGGCACGCACAGCCGGATCGTGCTCGACGTCGCCCACCAGTGGCAGCAGTGAGCGAGCCGCACGGTGGAGGGCCCGGCGCCGCCCGGGCCCTCCACACCGTCCGTTGTGGCAGGTCGGCGCCGCCTCACGGCGGGACTAGTCTCGGATGATGGAGGGCCACGTGCTGGTGGTCGAGGACGACGCCTCCATCCGGGAGGTCACCGCCCTGGGGCTGCGCCGTGCCGGTTTCCGGGTCAGCACCGCCGTCGACGGCCGGGAGGCACTCGCGGCGTGGCGGGCCCGGCCGGTCGACCTGATCGTGCTCGACGTCATGCTCCCCGGCCTGGACGGCTTCGAGGTGTGCCGGGAGATCCGGCGCACCAGCCAGGTGCCCGTCCTGATGCTGACCGCCCGCACCGACACCATCGACGTGGTGGTCGGCCTGGAGTCCGGCGCCGACGACTACCTGCGCAAGCCGTTCGACCTGCCGGAGCTGGTGGCCCGGGTCCGCTCGGTGCTGCGCCGGGCCACCGCGCCGGCCGCGCCCGAGGTGTTCACCGTCGGCGGGCTGGAGATCGACCCGGCCAGCTTCGTCGCCCGCAAGGACGGCCGGGACCTGCCGCTGACCGCCACCGAGTTCCGGCTACTGCTGGAGCTGGCCCGCCGACCCGGGCAGGTCTTCACCCGGGAGCTGCTGCTGGAGCGGGTGTGGAACCACAGCTACCTCGGCGACAGCCGACTGGTCGACGTGGCGGTGCAGCGGCTGCGGGCCAAGGTCGAGGACGACCCGGCCCACCCCCGGCTGGTCCGCACCGTGCGCGGCGCCGGCTACAAGCTGTCCACGGCGTGAGGGAGGAGGCAGCGATGGCTCGCGACGCCGTCGCACCGGGCCGCCTGCGGCGCCGCCTGATGATCGCGTTCGTACTGGTCGCCGGGGTCTCCGCCGGCGTGCTCGCGAGCGGCTCCTACCTGCTGCTGCGGCAGGCCCGCCTCGACGGGTCGCTGCACCAGGCCGCCGCCGACGCCCGCTACCAACTGGTGCTCGCCGGGCAGTTCCTGCCGCTGACCGACCAGCGCCGCGCCGACCTGCTGACCAGCTTCGAGAGCAGCGGCCGGCACGTGGTGCTGGTGACCGGCGAGGCGCAGCCGTCCAACCCGGCGTACGCGCCGACGCTCGGCGGGCAGCTGCGGGCCACCGTCGCGGCCGGCCAACTCGGCTACGAACGCTCCGCGCCCGACGCCCGCCCCCGGCTGCTGGTGGTCGGCGGCCGGATCCCCGGCTCCACCGCCGAGCTGTACGTGGTCACCGTCGAGGACGCGGTCGTCGCCGACCTCGACCAGCTCCGCACCGCGCTGCTGGCCGGCTGGGTGCTGGTGGTGCTGCTCGCCGCCGGGGTGGGGCACGGCCTGGCCCGCCGCACCCTGGAACCGGTGGGCCGGGCCAGCCGCGCCGCCCGAGCGATCACCGAGGGGCTGCTCGCCACCCGGCTGCCGGTACGCGGCCGCGACGAGTTCAGCGCCTGGGCCGCCTCGTTCAACGAGATGGCCGAGGCGCTGGAGTCGAAGATCGAGGCGCTGTCCCGCGCCCAGGCCCGGGAGCGGCGGTTCACCGCCGACGTCGCGCACGAACTGCGTACCCCGGTCACCGCCCTGGTGGCCGCGGCCTCGCTGCTGCGCGACCACCTGGACCAGCTCCCGGGCGACGCCCGGCGCGCGGCCGAACTGCTGGTCACCGACGTGGTCCGGCTGCGCCGGCTGGTGGAGGACCTGATGGAGATCTCCCGGCTGGACGCCGGCCAGGAGCCGGTCGCCATCCGGCCGGTCGACCCACCCGCCCTGCTCGACGCCATCGTCGCCGCCCGCGGCTGGCGGGACCGGGTCACCGTCGACGCCGAACCGGTCGAGCTGCGCACCGACCCGCGACGGCTGGAACGGGTGCTGGCCAACCTGATCGCCAACGCGGTCGAGCACGGCGACGGCGACATCCGCGCCGCCGTCCGGCCGGCCGGGCCGATGGTCGTCTTCGAGGTCACCGACCGGGGGCCGGGCATCCCCGCCGAGCATCTGCCCCGGCTCTTCGACCGCTTCTACAAGGTCGACCCGGCCCGCTCCGGCCGGGGCAGCGGCCTCGGCCTGGCCATCGCCCGGGAGAACGCCCGCCTGCTCGGCGGGCGGCTGTCCGTACACAGTGAACCCGGCCGCGGCACCCGGTTCCGGCTGGAACTGCCCGCCACCGACCCGGCGCCGCCCCGCGACCCCGCCGACGCCGGCACCCGGCCGGCACCGCAGCCCGGGGGTGCCCGATGACCCGCCCCCCGACCCGGCACCCGGCCGGCCGCGCCCCGCTGGCCCGCAGCGGCGCCGCGCTGGCGGTCGTCCTGCTCCTGGCCGCCGGCTGCGCCGACCCGCGCGGCGGCTCGCTCGGCCCGGCGCCCACCGCGGCGTCGCCAGTCGCCACCGCGCCCACCGGCCCGACACCGCCACCCACCCCGGCGGGCACCGGCCCGCCGCCGGCCCCGCCGGCGACCAGCACCGCACCCCCGAGCACCGGCGCCACTCCCCGCCCGCAGAACCTGACCATCGAGCTGTGGTACGTCCGCGACGGGCGGATCACCCCGACCCGCCGCACCCGGCCAGCCACCCCGGCCACCTCCCGGCTGGCGCTGACCGAACTCGCCGCCGGGCCGACCACGGCGGAGGCCGCCACCGGCATGACCACCCTGCTGCCGGCCGGCGTCGAGGTCACCCGGATCGCCGACGGCGTCGCCACCCTCCCGCCGCTGCCGGCCGCGTCGGCAACCTCCCGACGACTGCGCGAGGCCCAGGTCGTCTACACCCTCACCCAGTTCCCCACCGTGCGGCGGGTCCGGTTCGGCACCGGCGACCCGGTCAACCGCGCCGACTACGCCGACCTGCTCCCACCGATCGTGGTGACCAGCCCCGTCGTCGGCCAGCGGGTCACCTCCCCGGTCACCGTCACCGGCACCGCCGACGTGTTCGAGGCGACCGTCAACGTCCGGATCCTCGACGCCGCCGGCCGGGAACTCGCCACCACCTTCACCACCGCCACCTGCGGCACCGGCTGCCGCGGTGACTACCGGGTCGGCGTCCGCTACCGGCTGACCCGGGAACAACGCGGCACCGTGGAGGTGTACGAGGTCTCCCCCGCCGACGGAAGCCGCACCAAGCTGGTCGCCGTGCCGGTGACGCTCGCCGCCACCGGCCGCTGACAGCAGGGACGCGGAGTCCGGGTGGTGCCCCACGGTTGACCATGGAAAGGCGTCGTGTCGGGCTGGATTCAAACCGGCGAACCCAGGATCTGGCGGCGGTGAGCGCATGTCGGCCGCGGTCACCCGGTCTACTGGCGTTCATACCGATCGGGCGCGGCTGATTTACTTCGTCGCTGCACTGCTTGCGCTGGCCGCGCCGTCTGTCTTATCCATCCGACGAAGCGGCGGTGCAGCGCGCCGGCCGGCGTCCAGGGCATGTCCTCGGCGGCTTGAACGAGGTAGGAACCGAGGTAGAGGGCCAGCGACACCGGGGCGCCGGCGTACTCCGCCCGTAGCTCCCGCTTGCGGGTCGGGCAGGGCCAGGGCAGGTCGCAGCCGCCACAGTTCCAGATCGGCATGACCGGGCCATGTGTGGTCACCCGACACCGCCCAGAAACCGGGTGGTGGTCGTCCGGGCCTGCCAGCTGGTCGCCCAGTCGACCTGCCAGTACGGGTACGGCACCAGTTGCGACCACCACGCCCGACAGCCGACGCACATGCCGTCGAGTCCGCGGACGTGCACCGCGAGGACCATGCGCTCCTGCCCGGCGCTCACCGCTCACCCTCCTGCGGCCAGTGGCCACGATTGATCGGAAGACGATGCCGCCGACGGCAGGGAAGGTCGGCTCCGCACCGGCAGACACGCCGCCACTTCCGCCAGGACCACACCGGACGATGCCGCCGCGCGAGGGTCAGCGCGGTGGCCGAGAGGTATTCGTCGTACGAGACGCGCCAGCCACCGGGTGTGAGCCGGCCAGGAGGCTCGTTCGCGAATCCGCTCATCGCAAACTCCCGGGCCCGGACCCGGCGCGTAGCTGCTTCGCATGGTCGAGAAGCCGTTGCCGCGCCACTGCCTGCTCGGCGTCCTGATGTCGCTGCCCGATTCCCCGCGGTGGCGGCTCGGGCTGCCGCCGCAGCCACCGCGACAGCGCTCGGACCAGGCCTCGGAGCAGCCGGTGCCGACGGAGCTCGGGCGGCCCGAGTGGCAAATTCTCGGCATCGAAGAGCATGCGGAGACCATCGCGCCGGCCGGGGCCTGGCGGCCATGTCGGCTGGTCATGTCACGGTGACATGGGCGGGCTCGACCTGCCCGGACCCCGCCCCTAGGCTCCAGGCTGAGCACCATGGGTAATCACGTGACGACGCCGGGAGCCGCTGTGCTGCTCGATCATCTTCGGATCCCCGACGACCTCTGGTCGCACGAGAACATGCGCACCGCACTCGGTACCCGCGACATCGGTGCTGTGTTCCGGCTGCTCGCCCGGCACACCGGCGCGAGCCAGACCCGCATCGGGGCAGCTGTCGGGCTGGAGCAGGGCTACATCAGTCGAATCATCGCCGGCCGGAAGGTCACCTCCATCGACGTGCTGGAGCGCATCGCCGACGGGTGCGGCATGCCTGACGAGGCCCGGATGACCCTAGGCCTAGCACCGCGCCGACAGGCATATCGCCCAGTCATGGCCAGCCGTCCGCCTGGCGGGCAGAGTGACGTGCCGGCCAACCGGTCCTGGCATGATGACGTCCGAGCCGCCGCGCAGCTATGGAAAGGCGACGTGAACCGTCGAGACATGCTTCGTCAGGCCGCGTTCGGCTCGGCCGGGTACACGCTGCCGGCCCTACGCTGGTTCACCGCCGCCACTCCGCAACCCGTAGCACAGGAGGGACGCCGGACGGTCGGTCAACCCGACATTGACACGATCCGCGAGGTGACCGCCACCTACCGGCGGCTTGACAACCAGTACGGCGGCGGCCACGCCCGCGACAACGTCGTCCGATATCTCCACCACGAGGTCACTCCGCTGGTGACCGAGGGCCGCTACGAGCCGGCGACCGGCAGCAGGCTATTGGCAGCCGTCGCCGAGCTGACGCAGCTCGCCGGCTGGCAGGCGTACGACATGGCCGAACATGGCCGCGCCCAGCGCTACCTCACTCACGCTCTCGATCTGGCCCGAGCTGCCGACGATGCCGGCCTGGGTGCCGAAATCCTCGCGGCGATGAGCCACCAAGTCACCTACCTGGGCCACACCGCCGCCGGCGTCGACCTCGCCCGCGCCGCCCGACAGACGGCACAGCGCGCCGGACTCACCGTGCTGACCGCCGAGGCACTGGTCATGGAAGCCCACGCCCACGCCGCCGCTCGCGACGAACGCGCCTGCGCCACCGCACTGCACCGGGCAGAACAAGCCCTCGACAGGGCCGACCGCAGCAGCGACCCACAGTGGCTCGGCTACTTCGATGAGGCGTACCTGTCAGCCAAGTTCGGCCACTGCTTCCACGCCCTCGGCCAACACCAACAGGCCGAGCGGTTTGCTGTCCGCTCCCTGCGCATGGACGAACGATACGTACGCGGCAAAGCGTTCAACCTCGCCCTTCTCGCCACGATCCACGCTCGCCGCGGCGAGGCCGATCGGGCCAGCGCCATCGGCGCGCAGGCCCTCACCCTGACCACACAGCTACGGTCAGCCCGAGCCGTCCGCTACCTACGCGATTTGCAAACACACCTCACCGCACACCGCCACCGACCCGCAGTACGACACTTCATCACGCGCGTTGACGCGGCCCTCGGTCGACGCCGCTGACTACAGCTCGCCCCGGGCCTTGCGTGCGACCAGTTCCAACACCGCGATCACCGTGCCGGCGCCCACGATCTCTCCCCTGGAGACCAGACGTCGCGCCTCCTCCAGCGGGATCCAGGCCACCCGCTCGGCCTCGTTGACATCCACCGGAGCACCGATGTACTCCGCTTTCCGGGCAAGGAACAACAGATTCTCCGCGTCCGCGGTCGCCACCCACGGCTGGAACGACAGCAACGGCACGACTGCACCCGGACGCCAACCGGTCTCCTCCTCAACCTCCCGGACCGCACACTTCGCCGGCTGCTCCTCGCCATCGACGTAGCCGCCCGGCAGCTCCCACACCCACCGATCGAACACGAACCGGTGCCGTCGCATCAGCAACAGGCGCTCCTGATCGTCAAGCACGGCCACCATGGCCGACCGGGGCGCCCGGATCACGTACTGCTCGAAGCGGACCCCGTCCGGCAGTTCCACATCGGCGATGCTCAACCGGGCCCGCCGGCTGCCGTCCACCACCCGCTCACGATGGATCGTCCACCGCGTCGACTCAGTAACCTGCTCCTCCGCCACCGGGCCAGTATCGGACCAACGCCGAGGCAGTGCCACGCCTCATCACGACCTTTCAAACCGAAGCGGCACTGAACCCCCCGCCCGGGATGCGTATACAGCGTGCCTGCCACTGCACCTGCTACCGACCTACGACGGGACTCGACGGTCTGTGAGGCGCGCGGCCAACGGCAGATCCGTGCACGCGAGCGTGGACTCTACGAGGCGACCCTGAACTAAGGATCAGCGCTCAAGCGATGTTTCCCCTTCAGCTACCGTCGCCAGATGCCCGGTGCCCGCACCGCCGTGACCGCCCTTGTCGCCCTCACGGTCGTTGACGTCTTCCACACCATCGTCGTCCTCGCAGCGTACGAGCACCGGATCGGCGTAGTGACCCACGACGGGTCCGGCACGGTGGACATGCTCGACACCGTCGTGCCGCTTCGCGAGCTGTCCGCAGCGATGTCTTGTCTGCTGTTTCTCACGCTGCTTACCGCATGGGCCGGCGTCGCCAACTGGGTCATCCTGGCCCGGCGCACCGGACCACCGGTCGCACCCACAGAGCCAGTGGCGTGGTGGTGGATGAGCGCCATCGTCGCCGTACCCCTCAACCTGATCGCAGCCGTGCAGTACCTGTACGCCACCGCGAACGGGGCCGAGTACATGCGCACTGTCCTGGCCGAGACCACCCTGCTACTGGTCGCCGCATCCGTGGCACTCGTGACCACCACGATCGCCGTTATCCAGGTCGTCCGGCACACCGCAGCAAACCAGCAGCGCACCGCCGGTGCCCGAGCCACAACGGCTTAGTCGTCCACGTGACGCACGGTCGGCGGCAAATCAGTATCCTGATCGAGGGACCACGGTCGAAAGGCTGTCCATTAGCCTAGGTTAGGCCGGGAATCGGACTTGGGAGAAGCTTGGCGATTCTTAGAAGGGCCTCGACGCTCTCTTGAAGGTTGTCGTCGGACAGAGTGTTGTGTGGGTTCTCTGGGTGATGAATCATGTTACGGACGGCACTGGGCAGGGTCGTCATCTGGTGAGTCACCGTGCCGTCCTGATTCATCCGCGAGTAGGGCGTCGATCGGTGAAGTCCGTGGTTTACGATAGTACCGGGTCCGAAGTAACCTCTCGCACCGCGGTAAGGCCGCGTACACCGACTTCAGGCTCATAGAACGAAGCATCGTTGGCCTCCACGACACCCTGCGCCGGTTACTTGCCAGCCAACTACCTCTGACTGACGCGGCGCGGCAGAGATTCGCGAGCGACGATCGAATGCTGGGGCCGATTTATGCGCAATTCCGAGAGCCGAAGTGATAGACCCGGCAGCCGATCACTAGGTTGGTAATCGCTCAGGCTCGGTGTAAAGACATCCCTGTACAGCCTTCTCGTCGGCCTCCGTGATAGGGACTGCTTTCGGAGGCCGTGTCGTCGAGTGCACCGACGAGGCGCGCAGACTAAGGGATGTCTCGTAACTCGGATTCCGACGGATCCCTGGGTCAACCACTGAGAAGATCCGTCCAGGCGCTCGTGCCACGCCAAGGGTCCCCAAGTAGTCTCAGTACTCTGAGCCGATGACCGCTTCGCCGCGTGGCTCCCGTCCTGAACCCTTGGCGGGGCTGGACTCGGTCGACTGGGCGAAGTTTCGACCGCGCAATCGCAGAGACGCCGAACGCGACGCGTGCGAGATTCCCGACCTGATCCGCGGCCTGGCAAGGGCGGAAGGCCGGGCGGTACACGAGTGGGGCGAGGCACTGAAGGGCGCCCTGATCCACGGCCACTCGGGTCTGTACTTCCGCACCGTCGAACCGGCCGCCCCGTTCCTGATCGAACTATGCCGCTCCGAACGGCCCGAGGTAGCCGCCGAAGCGCTCAGCATCCTGCTGAGCTGTATCGGCGACGGCCCATTCCACCCCGAGCCCCTGCGCCCCGATGACACGGAGCTGTCCGAGGTCGAAACCCGCACCTGGGCGATCATCCACGCCGGCCGGGCGGCCTACTACCCCTGGCTGCGTTCATCACATTGGGGCGCCAGGATCGGTGCGTTGGAACTCCTGGGCGTCCTCGAGCCCAAGGCACCAGAGTTCCAGCGAGAGCTCGCGCGGTTGGAAGCATCCGACGGAAACGTTGGAATTCAGCAGGCGATCCGAGAGATCCGGCTCGACCTCTAGCGGTGCCGCTATGAGAGGTTTCGCAACCCTGCGCCCGTCTGATGAGGACGATCGTCGAGGATGCCTGGGTGCAGGTGATGTCCACAGCGCGCTCCGAGTGGATCTTTCCGTTCACAGGACTGCAGCCGGCCCAGTTCCGCAGGCTGGTCCGCCTGGTCGCCGAGCGTGGCGGGGACACGATCGCCGACGGCCGGCCGGGGCGGCAGTGGCCCTCGACCTACCGGATCGGGTGCTGCTTGTAGCCGCGTACTGGCGAACCAACCTGACCATGCGTCAGATCGGCCCACTGTTCGGGGTCTCGCACTCGGCCGCGCACCGGGTCATCGACACCCTCGGACCACTGCTGGCCATGGCGCCTGTGCGCCGGCGCCCGGTCGACCAGATCGCCATCGTCGACGGCACGCTCATCCCCACCCGAGACCACCGCCTCGCGGCGCCGAGCAAGAACTACCGCTACTCGACCAACCTGCAGGTCGCTATCGACGCGAACACCCGCCTGGTCATCGCCGTCAGCGACCCGCAGCCCGGCAACCGCAACGACACGATCGTCTACCGCACCAGCGGGATCGACCAGAAGCTGGCAGGACGGCCGATCATGGCCGACGGCGGCTACCGTGGCAACCCCGAGGTGATCATCCCGTACCGCAAGAACCGCGACGGCGGTCCGCTTCCGGACTGGAAGGAGGACCTGAATGCCCAGCACCGCACCGTCCGCGCTCAGGTCGAACACGCCCTGGCCAGGATGAAGTGCTGGAAGATCCTGCGCGACTACCGGCGAGCCGCCAACACACTGGCCGACACCGCTTCCGGCATCGCTCACCTGCACAACATTACCCTTGCTCGCTGAGCACCAACCCGGTCACAGGCAACGCCTTCACGGAGTTGCGAGACGTCCCTTAAACACACGGTCGAGCAGCCGGGCACATCTGTAGGTGACAGCGGCGTGATCGCGGGCAGATGTCCCGTAAATAAGGCCACGGGACACGGTCGGCGCACTCAACTCGGCATGTCCGGGCACCGATCAGCGCAGCCCCTCGTGGCGCGCGCATCGCGGCAGTTGAGGATGACCTGGCTGGGGAGGTGTGGCAATCAGTCGTAACCGTCTTCTCGTGATCGGCGGAAGTAGGAAACCGTCGTTACGGCTAGCAGCACCGCGCCTATAAAGAAATAGCTGTTGACCCCAATGCCGGCCCAGAGCTCAGCCGTGGAGATGTCTTGCGCCCCCACAAAGCCGCCTCGGCGGATGCCTGTAGCCATCAGCAGGTTTTCGACCATCCCGGGAACCCCTCGGACGACGAGTAGCGTGCTGCCAAACCACAGTGGCGTGAGCAGTATCCATCGAGGGACGCGTCGTCCCCATGGCCGGACGGTGGCTACAACGACAGCTGCCCCGACGGCCGACATGAGGATGAGAGTGATGTTGAAGATCACGTATGCCCTTAGGCCCCAAGGTCCGTCGCCGGTCGGATCGTCACCGGGGAGGAACACCGCTACCACGTGGGACGCGACGAAGAAGATCAGCCACGCGAACGTGCCGTACGCCCAACGAGGGCTGCCCTGAACTCTCACACCATCAACATCGTCGACTCGGGCGCCATGACGCCTCCCACCCTGAGGGGACTCATCTCCCTCACTGGAGGGAGGCTCGAATTCTCGGGCACACGCAACTTCCGCATGACCGCGACGAGCGGCATGCGCCCGAACTGATGGCTAGTGCCTCGCGGGCGGCGGAGTCGGATTGCGGTTGGGCGTCGACCACGGTGGACATACTCAATTCGGCAGATCCGCGCACACTCAGCGGCAAAGCCGTGCACGCGATCTCATTAAGTGCCGGGTCGGTGGGCGAGCGGCCGGTGGCACCGTTATGTGGTCAGCGGTCCTCGATGTTGAGAGCCGCGATCAGCTCGGCAGCCGGGGTGCTGCGTGGCCGGTCGCTAACCTGGCCGTCGCCGATCTCGACGATTCGCCACCGACCATCGTCACGCAGTGCGAAATCCGCCGTCACGAACGGCAGGTCCAAGGCCCGCACCGAAGCTTCCACGGCCGTCAGGTCGAACTCCGCGGCTGGCTGGTGCTCCGGGGTATCCGGGTGCGCGGTGACCAGGCGGCAGGAACCCTCGACCCACCAGGTCCGCACCTCCGCCCCGACGAACGACTCGAACCGGCGCAGCACAAAGCCGCCGGCGTAGTCGTCACCACGCAACTGCCGAAACCGGCTGGCCACCCGCCATGCCGCGTCGCGATCAGCCACGTCCGGGATGAATGACGCCTTATGCCAATAATGCTTCATCGACTTGCTGTAGTCACGAAGCACCGCCGGGCCGGCGCCGAGGGCCGTGCACGCTTGGAGGAAGTCGCGGCGATCGTCGCCGGAAGTCCACACCGACTCGGGAGTGTGGCCCTCAATCGCGGAGTACCAACCAGGAAGCTCATGTGCCCGCCGGTACTGCTCGGGGCTGGTCCGCAGACTCACACCGCGACCCGCGACGGCACGCACCAATGCTGCGTACTGCTCACTCCGCAGCATCCACCCCCGATAAACCGCATCCGCACCCTCGGGGACCCTGCCGACCGCCGTCCCGTCCGCCTGCCCGCGAACAAAGGCGTCGTGATCGATCACCGCGACACCGATCCCGGCCTGCCGGGCCGCTTCGGCCTCGTCGGCGAAGTGCTCGTCCGGGCGGCGGGGACGCAACACATCGGCGGGCACCAACAACATCATGCAACAACGATCAGCTAAACAGCCGACCAACGCATCCGAGTATCCACCCGGGCTTGCTCAGCCGTTGGCGCCCGGCATCACTGCCTACCCACGGTAACGGTGCGCCGGCGGCAACCCCACCTCACCGCGGCATGAGCGTGCACATGGCTTGGGCGCCGCCAGGCGGCTTGACAGCGCCCCTGGCGCTTACGTCGCGGTTGGTCGATGCCGACAGTGTGGCCAGCGCCTAACGTACGGTTCATGACCGAAGACGGTTGGGCACCGGACCCCGAGTACGCGAAGCACCCGGACCATGATCTTCACGATGTTCCGCTAGTGGTGTTGGAGGCCGCGCGCACGTACATGCGGCAGGTGGCGAGTCTGGGAGACGTCGCCGAGGACGATGTTAAACCCTTGGCCGACGCGGTGATCGCAGCCGCCACGCCGGTGGTCCGGCAATGGCTGCGAAGTCATTACGCACAGTGAGGCGGCGCGCCTCGCGGCAGATCAGCGCACCGGCGGCGACAAACGATCTGGCTCTTGGTCAATTGAGCGATTTACGCATCTGTTGTGTCACGACGCGATAGCCGGAAGTCTCATACAGCCGGATCGCCCGGACGTTGTCGCGGAAGACGTTGAGCTCCAGGCGACCCACGCCACGGGAGCGCACCGCGTCCTCGGCAGCAGCCAGGAGCGCACGTCCGTAGCCGGCTCCGCGGTACGCCTCATCGATCTCGATGTCGTAGATGAACGCGCAGTCGGGCGCACCGCGCGGGTGCGTCAAGCCCAGCCACGACACGCCAACATAGGTGCCGTCGGGAAGCACGGCCCTCAAGAACAGCATTCCGGCAGTCGCAAAGCCATCCGGCAACAGGACGTCGTTTGCCTTGGTGGCCAACTCGAGGGCCTCGTCCGCGGACCAATTACCGGCTGCTACCTGCTCATCAGCGAATGATCGGATGGTACCGTCGCGCCACTCCTCGAACTCGTTCCTCGTCATGTCCCGTACGATCAACTCAGGCACGGCGTGATGGTCCCACACCGATCGGTGGACGGCTGCCCCCGTTGTCCGCGAGCCTCACGTCGGCCGCATGTGCTCATGACGGCGCACGGCGCTAGGCGCTACTAGCGCGCGGACAGCGGCCAGATCCGGAAACGAAGAAGCGGACTGCTATGTCGGTCCTCTAGGCTCGCTCGGATGACGAACCCGGCGCGTTATCGATCTTCGGAGGAAGACAGCGGCAGGTGGCTCGCTTTCCCGTTCCGGCGCGGCGATATCGTCATCAGCACCCGCTCGAAGAGCGGCACCACCTGGATGCAGATGATCTGCGCGCTGCTGATCTTCCAGACCGCCGACCTGCCGGCACCGTTGGCGCTACTGTCCCCCTGGCTCGACTGGCTGACCGCCCCACAGCGGCAGGTGTACGACCATCTCGCCGCGCAACAGCATCGGCGCTTCATCAAGACGCACACGCCACTGGACGGGGTACCGATCAAGCCCGACGTGTCGTACATCGTGGTGGCGCGGCACCCACTGGACATGGCGGTGTCCTTGTACCACCAGAGCGACAACATCGACCGGGAACGAGTGCGCCAGCTCACCGGCGACCCGCAGCCCAGCAGTGCGCCGCCGGCACGCCCTTCCCTGCGCTCCTGGTTGGTGCGGTGGACCGAGCGCGATCGCGATCCGCAGGAGGCGTTGGACTCGCTGCCCGGTGTGCTCTGGCATCTGACTGATGCCTGGCGACGCCGGGGGGAGCCGAATGTGCTGCTGGTGCACTATGACGATCTCTTGGCTGACCTCGGAGGACAGATGCGGCGGATCGCCGCCTGGCTAGGTATCGAGGTGCCAGCCGAGCGGTGGGCGACGTTGGTGGAGGCCGCCACGTTCGCCGCGATGCGTGAGCGGGCCCAGGTCCTGGTGCCCGATGCCCTCGGCGTGCTGAAAGACCATCAAGTCTTCTTCCGAGAGGGCCGGTCGGGTGCTGGACAAGCGCTCCTGAGCACCGAGGAACTCAGCCGTTACCACCGGCGCGCGGCTGAGATGGCCCCACCGGATCTGTTGGCCTGGCTGCACCGAGGACGTTAGCCCACCGGACCAGCCTCGGGAATCGGCTTGCTGTAGCCCAAGGCCGGGGCACCCTGGCGCCAACAATCCGACGCACTGTTTTCGGCTGACTGCGCATCGAGCGGCGAGAACGAACGCGCGGTTTGCGGCAAAAATGAGTACGGCTGGCCCGGCTGCGCCGGAGAGCCCCGGCAGCGCTGCACTGCGACCCTGGGCTACCGCACCCTGGCCACAGCTCAGGTAGGGGTAGCGGGTGCGTTTGATCGTGGTGACGGGCGTTGCCGGTGACGTGTGCTGGCGAACTTCTCGACGACGCCGTTGGCGTTGAGGCACGCAGTACTGCGGCTCTCCCGGGCCTGGTGACTGGCCGGGTGGTCGAGCAGCCTGCAGCGACCGTCGCACGCTACCTCGGCTGCGGTCTCACCTGAGCCCGTGCGCGATAGTGTCGGCGTATGGAACGCGGCGAGCTCTGGTGGGCCCAGTTCGACGACAAGCGGCCCGTCGTGCTGCTGTCGGGTGGTGCGGGGCCGGAGTTCCGGGCGGTGCAGATCGTCGCCCCGGCCACGCAGGTCGAGAAGCAGGGGTTTCTGCTGATGTCCGGTGAGCAGGCGGTCGACGCGGATGAGCGGCGCCGCGTCGTCGAGGCGGCCGGGCCGGACGTACGGGCGATCGGCATCGAAGTCTTCTTCGGGGCGCAGGAGGGTCTCGCCGAGGAAGGTGTCGTGCGGGTGGCGCTGCCCATGGATGGGAAGATTTTCTGCACTTGGATGCTGTCCCTCGGCGGGGAGTACCTGATCGAGCGGATCGGGGTCCTCTCTGCGGCGAAGCGGCGCGAGCTCGACGTCGCGATGGAGCTGTCCGGCGCCGAGTGACGGCGGCCCGGCTCACCGGGCCAGTGCGTCCCGTGCGGCGAGCATCGCGCGGTGTGGGAGGACCGGTCGCCGAGCCGGCGGGTAGTACCTGCGCGGAAGACTGACCCGGCCAGGCCAGTAAGGACAGCTAACGGGTGACCTCGTCGATATGTCCAGGGGCCAGGGGCCGCGCAGCCTTTTCGATCGCCGTGACGGCCCACGGCGTACGGCCGGGGAAGCCGGACCGCAGCTGGTAGACGTGCGGGTCATGGTCAAGTGCCCGCTCATCGGCAGATCAGGTCGCCGGACGGGCGCGCGGTCGGCGGCCAGAAGCGGATGCCGGAACATGTGCCGGGCGATCCGGCGGGTGGTTCGTCTAGACCGATGCACGCCGGCCGTGGACGTTCTCGACACGCCGCGCGACAGTGGCTGCTGCGGCTATGCCCGCTAGGTTCAGCGGTCCAGCTCCATCACAGTGAGTTCGCCGCCGCATCGGAGGCACGGCACGTTGAACGCCGAGTCGGCGTCGCCGAGCAGGCAGGGAACGCAGAACACCTCGTCGCAGGTCGTGCACTGCATGCCGACCTTGGGTGAGATCACGTTGACGTCGAAGGTCCCCGGCTCCGTCCGGTGCAGGGGCCGGTGGCACTCCCGGCAGTAGTCGATACCCCGCCGCCGCATGGTGGTCGCCGCTTGTGGGTGGCCGAGGCGCGCGGCGTGCACGATGTGCTCGTCGGCCTCCGCGAAGCGGCCGAGCTTGCCGAGGGCCATGCCGAGTGCGTTGTGCGCCTCGGAGTACTCCGGCCGCAGATCGAGGCACGCGCGCAGCGGCTCGAGTGCCTCCTCCCACCGACCGGCGTTGGTTAGCGAGACCCCGAGGAACAGTCGGCAGCTCGACGAGCCCGGATCGGCGTCGGCTGCCTCGGCGAACCCGTCGGCTGCCTCCGACCAGCGCTTCTGGTCGAACAGCGCCAGAGCGCGCTGGTACGTCGCCCGCGACTGCTCGACGTCGGAGCGATTGTCTCTGCTCTTGCGCGAGAACAAACCCACCGGGACCTCCTTCGACGACCGTCTGATCGTAGGCGTGGTGCCCGCGACGCTGGTTGATCTCCGGAAGCCCCAGAGCTGAGTTAGCTCCACTTCGGAGAACCCGTCCTGAACACCACGAATCCACCGCCCGAGCATCGACCGTCACCCTACGGACGGCGCGCTAGGTGTAGTGGGTGGACGGGTTCGGCGAAGCTTGCGGACTAGCATCCGTCGGCCACGGCATTCCGGGCCACGTTGCCCACCGTTCAGACCCGAACGCACTCAACTCGGCAGAAGCGGTTAGGCCAGCCCTCTCCGGCCGCCCCGGGTTGACACGGGGTAGCCAACGAGCCAGGGACCGCGTCACGCGTCAAGTGAAGCCACGACGTGTCGCATCAAGTGGAGGCCGACAGCTGGGCAACCGTCGACAGCCGACCGCCGGCACCGGTGCCCGTCGTTGCCATGGACGGCTACTCCGCTGGGGGCGGAGGGCTCGAACCTCCATCTACCGCTCCAGAGGCGGGTCGTGCTGCCGTTTGCACCAGCCCCCATCAGCCGCCCGACGCGATAGCGCCGGGCGGCGTACCACGTGCCCCGGCCAGGATTCGAACCTAGACCCTCCGGATTCGTAGACCGGCGCGCTCTCCGTTGCGCCACCGGGGCGTGCGGACCGGGCGCCCCAACCCCCCGGGGCGCCGGTCAGCGGTCATCCCTTCACGCAGACCACCTGCTTGAGGTGTGCCACCACCTCGACCAGGTCCTGCTGCTGGGCCATCACCTCGGTGATGTCCTTGTACGCGCCGGGGATCTCGTCGACCACCCCGGCGTCCTTGCGGCACTCCACCCCCGCGGTCTGCGCCGCCAGGTCGTCCGTGCTGAACGTCCGCTTGGCCTGCGCCCGGGACATCCGCCGCCCGGCCCCGTGCGAGGCCGAGCAGTACGCGTCCGGGTTGCCCTTGCCACGCACGATGTACGACCCGGTGCCCATCGACCCCGGGATGATGCCCAGGTCCCCCCGACCGGCCCGGATCGCCCCCTTGCGGGTCACCAGCACGTCCAAACCGCCGTAGCTCTCCTCCGCCACGTAGTTGTGGTGGCAGTTCCCGGTGAGGATGTTGCCCTCCAAGGCGAAGGAGTGCGTGCCGTCCACAACCGCGCAGTACACCTCCTCCACCACGTCGGTCTCCTGCACTTTCCGCACGGTCCAACCCCTCCGCTCGATAGCCTGGCGATTCGCTGACCAGCGTTCGCGATGGTTTTCGTGGACAAAGAACTCGGGAGTGAGATCAGCTCTGGAGATTCCCATCACGTAGATCGGTGAAGCAGGTTCCCCGAAGCCGCTGCGCATTCTCTGCCGAATCGGCAGCGTCCAGATACCAAGGACATCACAGGCGGCCTTGACGAACTCCAAGTCACGCCGATCGGCAGACCAGATCGACGGCCGCCCCGTCTTTCCCACGTCACCGTCCGCGGCGAAGTAGCCAGCGATCCAGCCGTACAGAACGGCTACGGGGCTCTCAAGCGACGGATACTCGCGCTTCCATTGCCGGGGAAGCCCACCCAGTCGCCGGTACGACGAGATCTCCCCGCTCGCAAGAGCGTGCTCCGTCACCTCGTGTTGAGGGACATGGCGCTTGCGGTTGGGCGACCGACGATCGTATGCGTAGTAGTAGGTGCGCAAACGGCCCATATCTTCGAAGAACGGAAGGAGGGCATCGTCCTTACACCCATAGAAGGTAGCGTGAGCCAGGCTGTCACCGGAGATCGAACCATCACCGTAAACGAACCCACGAGCGATGCCCTCACGCGACGGCCGAAGGCCTGGCAGCGGTCGTGGAAATGTGTATTCGAGACGGTCGCCGACTCGAAGGCCTACAGTGGTCGCTTCGGTCCGATTGTGTGCCACTTTCGGCCGGAGCAACCAGCGGTGCTCAGCGGTCGCTCGAATCACCTTCTCCTCGCCAAACCGACCAACGGTCACCTCGTAGATCCGTTGGCGACCGAATGAAGCCACTGGAGCCTTCACCCACTGACCGCCTGCCGTGAGTAGCGTGTGCCATCCGCCAGCGAGGTCACGAATGGGTCGGCAGCCCTGATCTGTAATGACCCGGGTTTCACCGGCGAAGCAGGAGATCGGCTCGTCGTAGCCGACCTGCGGGAACTGGTCGCGGACCACCTGGCAGAGCAGCGCGAGCATCACGGCCCGGTTGCGCCGCGCGTACTCCTGTGCCCAGAACAGGTCCCGCCGGTAGGCCGCCATCTCCGGCGTTCCGGCGAGGAAGACCGCGAGGTCCCGGTCGGGCAGGTCGGCGTTGTGCGGCAGCCGGCGGGCCACCCCGATGTGCCGCTCCGCCAGTTCCTTGCCGATGTTGCGGGAACCGGAGTGCAGCATCAGCCAGACCCGGCCGTCGTCGGCGCCGCCCTGCTCCAGGCAGACCTCGATGAAGTGGTTGCCGCCGCCGAGGGTGCCCAGCTGCCGCTGGGCCCGGGTCTCCAGCTGCGCCACCCGCTTGTCGAGGTCGGCGAAGCCACGCCAGAACACGTCCCAGCCGCCCTGCTCCAGGCCCCGCACCCGCCGCGGGTCGACCGCGGTGTCCCGCTGGGCGAAGCCGATCGGGATCGTCGCCTCGATCGCCGAACGCAGCCCGGCCAGGTCGTCGGGCAGGTCGGCCGCGGTGAGCGAGGTGCGCACCGCGGACATCCCGCAGCCGATGTCCACGCCGACCGCGGCCGGCGAGACGGCCTGCCGCATCGCGATCACCGAGCCGACGGTGGCGCCCTTGCCGAAGTGCACGTCCGGCATGACCGCGACGCCCTCCACCCAGGGGAGCGCGCCGATGTTGCGCAGCTGCCGCGCGGCCTGCGGCTCGATGCCGTACGGGTCGGTCCAGACCCGGACCGGCGCACGGGTGCCCGCGAGCGGGGTGAATGCCATCGTCGTCTCCTCGTTCGTCGGCTGGTCGCCGCCATCCTCGGCGGGACCGGAAGGATCGTGGACCGCCCGAGAATCGAACCCGGCGGGAGTGACGTGCAAAGCCTCTCTGCGCCCAGCGCCCAGCGCGCAGCCCGTGCCGGGCGCGGTGCCCGGTGGTCGAGCGGTTGGCCGGATTCGAACCGGCGATCTTCACCGTGGCGAGGTGACGCGCTGCCTGACTGCGCTACAACCGCGGGGTAATGCGCGACGCCGTCCGACGTCGCCACGCAGGCCGTACGGGGTTCGAACCCGTGACCTCCCGGCTGAGAACCGGGTGAGCTTCCAATTGCTCCAACGGCCCGTGCCGGGACGGGTCCGCTGCCCGTCCCGCCGTCCGGGACCGGGGAATCGAACCCCGTGTCTCTCGCGCCCAAAGCGAGCGGGTCAGCCAGCTCCCTCGTCCCGGTGGTGTGCCACCGCCCGGCCGGACCGGGGGTGGCGACTCATGCCGTCCACTATGGAGTTGAGAAGGATCGACGTCGCCGGCGCCCGGGACGCGGAAGTACGGAAAGGGAAACGAAAAAGCCGCCCGGCCCCGGTGGGGTGGGCGGCTGCGCGTACGCGCCGGCGCTAGTCGCGCCACCACCCCGGTCGCCGGCCCTGCTCGGCTCGGCACAGACCCCGGGCGGGTTCGCCCGCGGGCAGCAGGGCACCACCGCGCGGCATCAGCCACATGGCGTTGGTGCGGTTGCGCTGCGACACGGCGTACTCCAAAGGGGATCTGCTCGGTTGACCTTGCGACGAGGACGTTAGCGGGCCCGGCCGGGCACGGCAATGGATATTCCGTGGCCGGCCGGGCCGGTCGCTAACCCTCCCGGCGCCCGGCGACCCGTCGGACCACCGCCAGCAGGTACTTCCGGCGGTCCGTCGGGTCGTGGTCCCAGCGTTCCCGCACCGGGGCCGCGCCGCGTACCGGGCGGTGATGGTCGAAAGTAGACTCCAGCAGCCCCTCGCCGCGGGTCAGCGAGGGCAGCCGCTGCTCCAGCGCGTGCACCCGCCCGGCGGGGATGTCGCCCGCCACCACGTACGCCGCGCCCTGGGCGGTGGTCTGCCGGGGCACCGCGTCCAGGCCGGCCAGCACCGGCAGCACCGCGCCGAGCGCGTCGGCCGGCACCTCCAGCCGGAAGTGGTGCATCGGCTCCGCCACCCGGGTGCCGGCCTGCTGCAACGCCGCCATCAGCACCAGCGGGGTGAGGTTGCGGAAGTCCCCGGCGGTGCTGGACATGCTCTTGTCGAAGGTGCCGTGCGAGTGGCTCTGCCGCGCCCAGTAGCCGGAGTGGGTCATGGTGACCACGCAGTCGAGGACCTGCCACCCGTGCGGACCCTGGCGCAGCGTCTCGTGCACGGTCTCCTCGACGGCGGCGAAGAACGCCGGCGGCATGGAGCCGAGTTCCACGCCGAGCCGGAAGGTGGGCCCGCTGCCCGGCGGGCCGGGCTCGACCCGCAGCCCGACGGTGGCGAGGAACGGATTGGGCGGCACGCCGATGAACTCGACCGCCGCGCCGACCCCGACCACCCGCTCCACGTGCACGGTGGTGGTCTCCCGGAAGGTGACGGCCACGCCGTGGTCGTCGGCGAGGACCGCCTGGATGACCTCCTTCTGCACCTCGCCGTAGAGCGACACGGAGATCTCGCGGCGGATCGGGTCCTGCCGGACGTTGATCAGCGGATCCTGCTCGGCGAGCTGGGTGAGCGCCGCGTGCAGCGCCCCACGGTCGCCGGGCCGCTGCGGCAGCACGACGGTCTCCAGGGTGGGCGGCGGGAAGTGCCGGCGGCCACCCGGCGGCGGCGCGCCGACCGGATCGCCGACCCGGAGGTGGTCCAGCCCGCGCAGGATGGCGATCCGGCCGGCGGTCACCGCCTCGGCGCGGACGGCGGCGCCCTGGTCGAAGAGTTCGATGCCGGTCACCTTCGGCTGGTGGGCCGGGCCGGCGGGCACCCGATCGCGGGTGCGCAGCGTCCCGCCGAACAGCCGGACGTAGGCGAGCTTCTCGCCGGCCGGGCCGCGCTCGACCTTGAAGACCGTGCCGGAGACCGGCGCGTCGGCGGCACCGCTGGTCGCGGGCAGCAGCTCGGTCAGGGCGGCGACCAGCGCCTCGACGCCGGCGCCGGTGACCGCCGAGCCGGCGAGCACCGGGTGGACCAGCGCGCGGCGGGACTGCGCGGCGAGCGCCGTCCGCAGTCGCGGTGCGTCCACCGCCGCCTCGTCCTCGACGTACGCGGTCAGCAGCGCCTCGTCGTGCGCGGTGAGCACGTCGACCAGCCGGCCGGTGAGGGCCGGATCGGTGTCGGCGTACGGCACGAAGCGAGCGTCGGGGGTGCCGGGCCGCTCGACGGCGCCCATCGGCACGACGGCGGCGCAGAGCCGGGCGGCGATGTCCCGCAGGGTGCGGTCGGCGTCCGCGCCGGCCCGGTCGATCTTGTTGACGAAGATCAGGGTGGGCAGGCCCAGGCGCTGGAGCGTGCGCATCAGCACCCGGGTCTGCGCCTGTACGCCCTCGACGGCCGAGACCACCAGCACGGCGCCGTCGAGCACGCCGAGCGCGCGCTCCACCTCGGCGATGAAGTCCGGGTGGCCGGGGGTGTCGATCAGGTTGACCGTCACGTCGCCGATCTGGAACGACACGACGGCGGAGCGGATGGTGATGCCCCGCTGCCGCTCCAACGGCAACGAGTCGGTACGGGTGGTGCCCGCGTCCACGCTGCCGGGCTCGTCGATCACGCCGACGGCGTGCAGCAGACGTTCGGTCAGGCTGGTCTTTCCGGCGTCAACATGCGCCAGGATCCCTACGTTGAGCGTCTTCACGCCGCGTCATGTCCTTCGGGTCGAGAACGATTCCGAGCTGGTTGGACATGAACGTCGCGCGCATTCCGGGGATCCCTTCCGTTGTCGGCCGTGGTGACCAGTGCAGCAGCGCACCCGCCGGCCGGGCAACCGAATAACCCGAACGTGCGATCGGGGCGGAACCGGGTACCCCGGCGGGATGAGGCCGAACGCCGAGGGCGTGGACGTCGACGAGCCGCTCGCCGTCGACGTACCCCCCGCGCCGCACGACGCCAGCGGAGAGCGGGTGCCGATCCGTCAGCTGGCCGGGCTGGCGCCGGTGGCCCGCCCGGCGCGGCGCTGGACGCCCCGGCGGGTGGTCGCCACCCCGGCGGCGCTGGACCAGCCGCACGGACGGCGGATCGTGGAGCGGTTGGCGACCCTGGGCATCGAGGTCGAGCGGCTGCGCTCCAACCGGCTGGCCGGGGTGCGCGGCGACACCGAGCGGGAGACGTACGCCCGGGCGAAGTCGACCCTGGCGATCGTGGTGAGCCCGCCGTCGCGCCGGAAGCTGCAACCGATCGCGCCGAGCGCGGACTGGCGGTTCGACCTGGCCGAGGGCTGCCCGGCGCACTGCCAGTACTGCTACCTGGCCGGCTCGCTCTCCGGCCCTCCGGTGACCCGGGTCTACGCCGACCTCGACGAGATCCTGGCCGGGCTCGCCGGCTACGCCGGGCAGGGGACGGTGACCAGCCGCAACCCGCGCCGGGCCGGGGAGGGCACCACGTTCGAGGCGTCGTGCTACACCGACCCGCTCGCCCTGGAGCACCTGACCGGCAGTTGGCGGCGGGCGGTGGAGCACTTCGCCGGCTGGGACGCGCCGGTGCAGCTGCGCTGGACCACCAAGTACGCCGACGTGGACAGCTTCGTCGGGCTGCCACACGCCGGGCACACCCGGGTGCGGTTCAGCGTCAACTGCCGGCCGGTGAGCGAGCGGATGGAGGGCGGTACGGCCCGGGTCCCGGACCGACTGGCCGCGCTGCGCCGGCTCGCCCTGGACGGCTACCCGGTCGGCCTCACCATCGCCCCGATCATGCCGCTGCCCGACTGGCGGGCGCACTACGGCGAGCTGCTCGGCGCGGTCGCGGCGGCGGTCGACGGGGTGCCCGACCTGGACCTGACCGCCGAACTGATCACGCACCGGTTCACCCCGGGCAGCAAGGAGGTGCTGCTCGGCTGGTATCCGCGCACGAAGCTGGAGATGGACGAGACGCTGCGCAGCCGCCGGCACGGCCGGTTCGGCGCGGTCAAGTACGTCTACCCGCGCGACACGATGACCGAGTTGCGCTCCTGGTTCGAGCGCGAGCTGGCCGACCGGCTGCCGGCCTGCCGGATCCTCTACTGGACCTGATCGCCGCGTCGACTACGGTCGGGCACCGTGGCCCTGATGCGTGTCGACTTCTACTCCGAGGTGCTCACCCTCAGCACCTCGATGACGGTGATCCTGCCGCAGCGCACCACCTCGCAGATCGGCATGGCCGGCGGCGTCACCGCCGGCGATCCGCCGGTGCTGTACCTGCTGCACGGCCTGACCGACGACGACACCATCTGGCTGCGCCGCACTTCGATCGAGCGGTACGTCGCCCCGCTCGGCCTGGCCGTGGTGATGCCCCAGGTGTCCCGCAGCTTCTACAGCGACGAGGAGCACGGCAACCGGTACTGGACCTTCCTCAGCTCCGAGCTGCCGCAGGTCTGCTCGTCGTTCTTCCGGCTGTCCCAACGGCGCGAGGACACCTTCGTCGCCGGGCTGTCGATGGGCGGCTACGGCGCGGTGAAGTGGGCGCTGCGCGAGCCCGACCGGTTCGCCGCCGCGGCCAGCCTCTCCGGCGCGCTGGACGTGGCCACCCGCCGGCACCACCCGACCAGCCCGCTGGACCCGGCGGTCTGGCACACCGTGTTCGGCGAGCGCCGGGTGACCGGCACCGAGGACGACACGATCGCCCTGCTCGACCGGTACGGCGACGGCGGCGCCGACGCACCCGCGCTCTACGTCGCCTGCGGCACCGAGGACTTCCTGTACGAGGACAACGTCCACTTCGTCGAGACGGCCCGGCTTCGCGGGATCCCGCTCACCGTGGACTTCTCCCCCGGCACGCACGACTGGGCGTACTGGGACGCCAAGATCCAGGACGTGCTGGCCTGGTTGCCGCTGCGTGGGTGACCGCGCCGGCCGCCGTTGACGGCGTGCGCCGGCGGGGCGGTCGCCCCACCGGCGCACGTCCCCCGGTCAGCGGCTCAGCACCACCTTGAGCGCACCCGTCTCCGCCGGCCGGGCGAAGACGTCGTACGCGGCGAGGATCTCGTCGAGCGGGAACCGGTGGGTGACCAGGTGGCCGGTGTCCAGCTGCCCGGCGACCAGCATGTCGAGCAGCTTGGCGGTGGAGTGGGTGTCCACCAGGCCGGTGGTGATGGTGACGTTGCGGATCCACAGGTCTTCCAGGTGCAGCGTCACCGGCTTGCCGTGCACGCCGACGTTGGCCACGTGCCCGCCGGGGCGGACCAGGGTGGTGCAGAGTTCGAACGCGGCCGGGGTGCCGACGGCCTCGATCACCACGTCGGCCCCGAGGCCGCCGGTGACCTCACGGACCGCCGCCAGCGGGTCGGCGTCGGCGAGCACGGTGACGTCCGCGCCGAACTGCTTGGCCGCGTCCAGCCGGCTCTGCGCCCGGTCCACGGCCACCACCTGGGCCGGGGAGAACAGCTTCGCGGTGAGGATCGCGGCCAGCCCGATCGGGCCGGTGCCGACCACCACCACGGTGTCACCCGGGCGGACCCGCCCGTTGAGCACGCCCACCTCGTAGGACGTGGGCAGGATGTCGGCCAGCAGCACGGCCGCCTCGTCGGAGACCGTCGCCGGCAGCCGGTAGGTGGACAGGTCGGCGAACGGGATCCGGGCGTACTCGGCCTGGACGCCGTCGACGGTGTGGCCGAGCACCCAGCCACCGCCGCCGAGGCACTGGCCGTAGCTGCCCTCCCGGCAGTAGCGGCACACGCCGCAGGCGGAGATGCAGGACGCGAGCACCCGGTCGCCCACGGCCAGGTTGGTCACGCCGTCGCCGACCGACACCACGGTGCCGACCGCCTCGTGGCCCAGCACCCGGCCGGGCTGTACCGCGGGCACGTCGCCGCCCAGGATGTGCAGGTCGGTGCCGCAGATGGTCACCGCGTCGACCCGGATGATCGCGTCGCGCGGCGCCTCGATCGTGGGATCGGGAACGTCCTTCCAGGACTTCTTGCCCGGTCCGCCGTAGACGAGCGCCTTCATGGTGTCCTCCTCACGCCGTCGTCACCTCCCACGCTGCTCTGCGGGAGGCGCGGCGGGCAGGGTCGGACGGCCCGCCGGACGGGTCCCGAGGTCCCGGCTCCGGCGGGCGGCGTGGTCAGGCGCCGACGGTGCCGTCGATGCCCTCGCGGAGGAAGTCGGCGTGCCCGTTGTGCCGGGCGTACTCGTGGATCAGGTGCAGCATCACCAGCCGCAGCGAGACCCTCTGGTCCCAGCGGGCGTTGTAGCCGGTCACGTCCAGCGACTCCGCCTCCCGCTCGATCCGCTGGGAGTGCTCCACCTCCCGCTGCCAGGCGTCGAACGCCTCCGCCCGGGTGGACCCGGTGGGGTCGTACGCCTGCTGGTAGTCGCCGGAGTCCGACCAGACCAGCGGGATGTCCTCGCCGTTGATGACCCGACGGAACCAGGTGCGCTCCACCTCGGCCATGTGTCGCACCAACCCGAGCAGGGTGAGCGTCGACGGCGGCATGGAGCGCAGTCGCAACTGCTCGTCGGTGAGCCCGTCGCACTTCATGGCCAGGGTCGCCCGGTGGTAGTCGAGGAAGGCGCGGAGCATGGTGCGCTCGTCCCCGGTGACCGGTGGGCCGATCCGTTCGGTGGTCACTGTCGTCTCCCTCGTCCGGCGGGCACCCGCCGGTCCGAGGCTGATCATGCCCGGTGGTGGTCGGGCCGCCGCCGACCGGGTCAGCCGACCGACGCGCGGGCCACCGGTGCGTCGAAGTAGGTGTCCGGATACGGCTCGTCCCGGTAGCGGTAGTGCCACCACTCGCGGTCGTAGTTGACGAATCCCGCGTCGGTCATCAGCCGCCGGAGCAGCCGCCGGTTCTCCCGGGCGGGGTCGGTGACCCGGGGGTCGTCGGTGTGCGCGAGCGAGTCGAAGCAGTCGAACCCGGTGCCCATGTCGATGCTGTTGTCGGCGAACCGCTGTCCCACCGGCGCGGTGCAGGGGACCAGCGGCCGGCCCGGCGCGTACGGGGGTTGGCTGGGGGCGGGGACGTCGACCAGGGTCAGGTCGAGCGTGCTGCCCCGGCTGTGCGAGGTGGGCGTCCCGATGTAGCCCTGGTCGAACAGCGCCGACTTCGCCACCCGGGGGTAGAACTCCCCCTTCATCTGCTGCTCGCCCGGCCGCTTCGCCCAGGCGAGGAAGTCGTCGGCGGCCGGCTGAGGGCGGTAGCAGTCGTACACCTTGAGGCTGTGCCCGCCGGCCAGCGCGGCGTCCTGGACCTGGCGCAGCGCTTCCGCCGCCTCGCGGGTGAGCAGGCAGAGCGGTTCCCGGTAGCCGGCGATCGGCCGGCCGACGAAGTTGTGCGCCCCGGCGTACCGGATGTCGGTCAGGATGCGCGGGTCGACGTCGGCGAGCACCACGAAGCCCGGCAGGCGCGGCGCCGCGGCCGGCGCCGAGGTCGGGGCCGGCGGTGTGCTCGGCGCCGGTTCGGGCGAGGAGCGTCCGCAGCCTCCGGCGGACGCCGCGAGCACCCCGAGCGCCGCGACCACCGCGGCCGCCACGGCCGCCCGCCGTCCGGCCGGTGGCCCCGGGCGGACCGTGCCTGACCTGGTCACCCCTCCTGTGTATCAGGCCGCACGGCGGCCGGGACCCGGTCCGGCGACAGGTGGTCGCGCAGGAAGCGCAGCGCGGCCTCGTCGTCGTCGATTCCGCCGGCCTCGTGGCCGTTGTACCGCCAGACCGACAGCTCGGCCGGCCCCCGGTAGGCGTTGACCGCCGCGAAGACGGTCGACGGCGGCACGATCTCGTCCATCAGCGCGACGGAGAATCGGGCCGGCACCTCGGCGCGACGGGCGAAGTTGACGCCGTCGACGTAGCCGAGGGTGGTCAGCACCCGCTCCTCGGCGTGCCGGTGGATGGCCAGGTAGTCGCGGATCTCCCGGTACGGGTGGGCGTCGGTGACCAGCACGGCACGCGGGATGTCGCACAGGAACGGCACCCCCGCCACCAGGGCCGCCAGGTCGGGCGCCAGTGCGGCGACGGCCAGCGCGACCCCGCCGCCCTGGCTGTGCCCGAGGACCGCGATCCGCGCCGGGTCCACCGCCGGCAGGGTCCGGACGGCGTCGACCGCCCGGACCCCGTCGGCGATCAACCGCCGGTAGTAGTAGGTGCGCGGGTCCTCGATCCCCCGGGTGGTCACGCCCGGCGCCTCCGGTCCGGCGGCCGCCGGATCCGGGGTCTCCCCTCGACTCCAGCCCGACCCCTGCCCTCGGGTGTCCATCTGCAGGTGCGCGAAGCCGGCCGACGCCCACAACAGGTTCTCCAGCGGGTGCCCCCGGCCGCCGCCGTATCCGGCGTACTGCACCACTGCCGGCAGCGGCCGTGGGGCGTGGCGGGGCAGCCGCAGCCAGGCCCGCACCGGCTGCCCCGCGTACCCGGCGAAGGTGACGTCGAGGACGTCGACGGTGGCCAGGCGGGTCTCCGCCGGCGCGGTCCGCGTCGGCCACCCACAGCCGCGGGCCTCGGCGAGGGTGTCGGCCCAGAACCGGTCGAAGTCGTCCGGCGCCCGCACCTCGCTGCGGTACGCCCGCAGTTGCGCCTCGGGCAGGTCGGTGAGGACCATCGGCTACCGGGGCGCGGCGAGGACCGCCGCACCGGCCGAGACGGTACGGGTCAGGGGCACGTGACATCCTCTCGACGGTGTGGGAAACGACCGCCCGATGGGTCGAACGGCCGAAATGGTCCGATAAACTTCCGGAAGATCCCCGCAACTCGTCGAAACGCTAGGACCGACCTGCCATGTCGTCAACCCCCGTCGGTGGGGCAAGATGACCGTGCGGCGGACACGCCGTTCCGGGATTTTCGGTGGCGACGGTCGGCCCCGGCCCGACCGGTGAAGGAGACGCGGGTGGACGCGGACGAGGGACGCAGGGTGACCATCACCGCGATCGCGCGGGAGGCGGGTGTCTCGGTGCCCACCGTGTCGCGGGTGCTCAACGGGCGCTCGGACGTGGCCCCGGACACCCGGGAGCGAGTCGAGGAACTGCTGCGCCACCACGGCTACCGGCGCCGGGGCAGCCGCACCGTACGCCGCGCGGGCCTGGTCGACCTGGTCTTCAACGACCTCGACAGCCCCTGGGCGGTGGAGATCATCCGAGGGGTGGAGGACGTCGCGCACGGCGCCGGAGTGGGCACCGTGGTCTCCGCGATCCACCGGCAGTCGACCGCGGCCCGGCTGTGGCTGCAGAACCTGCGCGCCCGGGCCACCGACGGCGTCATCTTCGTGACCTCGCACCTGAGCCCGCCGCTGCACGCGCAGCTGCGCCGGCTCAACGTGCCCGTGGTGGTGGTCGACCCGGCCGGCGTGCCGGCCATCGACGTGCCGACGATCGGGGCCACCAACTGGGCCGGCGGGCTGGCCGCGACCGAGCACCTGCTCTCGCTCGGGCACCGGCGGATCGGGTTCGTGGCCGGGCCGAGCCAGCTGCTGTGCAGCCGCGCCCGGCTGGACGGCTACCGGGCGGCGCTGGAGGCCGCCGGGGTGCCGGTGGACGACCGGCTGGTGCAACCGGGCGACTTCTACCACGCCTCCGGCTTCGCCGGCGGAACCGCGCTGCTCGACCTGGACGAACCGCCGACGGCCATCTTCGCGGCCAGCGACCAGATGGCGTTCGGCGTCTACGAGGCGATCCGCCGCCGCGGTCTGCGGGTCGCCGACGACGTCAGCGTGGTCGGCTTCGACGACCTGCCGGAGGCCCGGTGGGCCTCACCGCCGCTGACCACCGTCCGGCAGCCGCTGGTGGAGATGGGCCGGCTGGCCGCCCGTACCGTGCTGCGGCTGGCGCAGGGCGAGGCGATCGACTCCCCCCGGGTGGAACTCGCCACCGATCTGGTGGTGCGGGACAGCTCCGCCGCCCCGCCGGCCCGGTAGCCCGGCCGGCCACACCTTTCTCGGCCGGCCGGCGACTCCGCTTCCGGTATCGACCCGATAGTTGCGGACCGCTCTCCGGCCCAGGTGCCGGCACGGAGAGCGGGCCGTCGGCGGTCAGCGGTGGTGGTGCCGCACCGCCCGGCAGATCTCCACCGGCAGTGCCGGTGCACCGTCCACCGGCGCCGGATCCTCGGCCGTCGGGGCGATGCCACCGGCTGCGATGCGGTCCAGCGTGGCCAGGCCCGCGGCGTCCACCGAGCCGAAGATTGTGTAGTGCGGCCGCAGCGCCGAGTTCGACTGCACCAGGAAGAACTGGCTGCCGTTGGTGTCCGGCCCGGCGTTGGCCATGGCGAGCACGCCGCGGGCGTAGACCTTGCGCTCCCCGGTCGGGTCGGTCGGCGCCGGCGGCAGGTCGGTGGGCAGTTCGTCGCGGTACCGGTAGCCGGGGCCGCCGGAACCGGTGCCGGACGGGTCGCCGCACTGCAACACCTTCAGCGTCGGGTACGCGGTCAGCCGGTGGCACGAGGTGCGGTCGTAGAAGCGGTGCCGCACCAGGTGCAGGAAGCTCTGCACGGTGCACGGCGCGGCGGCCCGGTCCAGGGTCAGGCCGATCGGCCCCTGGTTGGTGCGCAGGGTGACCCGGACCGTGCCACGGTCGGGGGTACGCCGCGGGTCGGGCGGCAGCGGGACGGGCCGGGCCGCCGGGTCCTCCGGCGTCTCGGTGTACGCGCACGGCCCGGGGGTGGTCCGCGGCCGCTCGCCCCCGGCGGTGGCGGTCGGCGTCGCGCCGCCCGGCGCGGCGGGGGCGGCCACCGCGGCGGTGCCGCCGGCGCCGACCAGCGCCCCGGCCAGCAGGGCCGCACCGGCGAGGCGGGCCAGCGTACGGGACGATCGGCCGGGCGTCGCGGTGCCGGACGGGACGGACTGCGGGCGGGGTTCGCTCGACACGGGCATCCTCCTGGGACTCGTGGTGCCAGAAAGACCGCAGTCTATGAAGCTGATAGCCGGTTGTCGATCGTCGACACACCGCCCGTCAGCGGACGCGGCGCCGAACCCCCGTCAGCGGACGCGGCGGCGGATCGCCCGTTGCCAGAGCAGTCCGCCGAGCAGCAGCACCCCGGCCCCGCCGAGCGCGACGCCCCACCACCGGCCCACCGACCCGTCGTCGACCGGGCCGCTCACCGCGGCCGGGCGCGGGTCGCCGGTGCCCGCCGGGGCGGGCGACGCCAGGTCGTCCAGCTCCCCCGGCTCGACCAGCCGACCGACCGCCGCGTCGCGGGGCAGCGAGAAGCCCCAGTCGAGCAGCGCCGCACCCTGCTCCCAGCCCCGGGCCGGCCGTGGCTCCGCGCCGAGCAGCGTCACCACCAGCCGACGCCCGTTCCGCTCGGCGGCCCCGACGTACGTGTGCCGGGCCAGGTCGGTGAAGCCGGTCTTGCCGCCCAGCGCACCCGGGTAGTGGTAGATCAGCTGGTTCTCGTTCTGGATCTCGAAGCCCCTGGCCTTGCGCGCGGGCTGGGCCGGGATCCGGGTCCGCTCGGTCAGCGCGTACCGGCGGAAGGTGGCGTCGGCGAAGCAGACCCGGGCGATCAGCGCCAGGTCGTACGCGCTGGTGAACTGGCCCGCGCCGTCCAGCCCGGACGGGGTGACCGCGTGCGTCTGGCGGGCGCCGAGGCGGCGCGCGTACTCGTTCATCGCGCGTACCCCGCCGGCCCGTCCCTCCGCGCCGCCGCCGAGGCGGGCCAGCAGGTTGGCCGCCTCGTTGCCGGACTGCAGCAGCAGCCCCAGCCAGACCGTCTCGATCGGATAGCGACCGCCCGGCACCAGGCCGACGGCGGACGATCCCGGCTCGATGTCCAGGTCCTCGTCGACGACCGTGACGACCTGTTTCGGGTCGAGCCGGGGCAGCATGGTCGCCGCCAGCAGCAGCTTCTGCACGCTCGCCGGGGTGCCGTACTCGTGCGGGCCGCAGCCACCGAGCACCTGCCCGGTGTCCAGGTCGGCGACCAGCCACGAGGTCGCGGTGAGCGCGGGCGGGGCCGCGACCCCGGCCGGGACGACCAGCCCGGCGGTGGCCAGCGCCGGGCCGCCCACCATCCGGTCCTCGGTCACCGCCGGCGGTGGCGACGGCCGCGGCGGTCGGGACACCTTCGGCGCCGGCGCCCGCGGGCAGGGCTGCGCCGGCGCGCCGGCCGCCGTGGCGGGCGCGGTGGGCGGTGTGGTCGCGGTGGGCGCGGCGGCCGCCGCCGGAGCGACCGCGCCGGCGGGCAGGAGTACGGCGGCCGCGGTGGCCGCCAGCAGCCGAACCTTCACGCCCGTCACCCTAACGGGCGGGATTTCCGGCGGCGCCGACCCGCGGGGACCGAGCCGCCGGCGCTGGTGCCGGAGGCCACCCGCCGTCCGGGACCATCGGCCCTGCCCGCCGGGCCACCCGTGGACGACGCTGGTGACCGGGTGCGGCAGCCGCCCGCCGGCGGGCGCACCCGCCCGAGCCCGTCCGCCCGAGTCCACGGAGGTCGACCATGGAGGTCCTGTCGCTGTCCCAGCTCGCCGAGGAGCACCTGACATCGGCACGCGAGGCGAGCAGCGGACGCAGCGGACGTTCCCTGCACCCCGGTGCGCACCACCGGCTGCGGCAGACCCTGGTGGCCCTGGTCGGCGGCCGGTCCCTGGACGAGCACGAGAGCCCGGGCGAGGCCACCCTGCAGGTGCTGCGGGGGCGGGTCCGGCTCACCGCCGGGGAGCAGTCGTGCGCGGGCGGACCGGGCGACCTGCTGGTCATCCCGCCGCGCCGGCACGCCCTGCACGCCGAGGAGGACGCGGTGGTGCTGTTGACCGTCACTCCCCGCCCCTGACCGGCACGCCCGGGCCCGGCGGCCCGGGACCCGCGGCGCGGTGACGCGATCACCGGTTCGGTACGGGCGGCCCGTCCGCGCGTACCGGCCGGTGGTCGTTTGGCTCACAAGCCGTTGCCCGCGGTGGCCGCGACCGACTAGAACCGGGTGACGATCGCCCGGACCGGCCGGCGACGGTGGCGAGGTGATGGCGTGGCTCTGATCTCCTTCGACGACACCGACGCGGCCGCCTTCGCCGCGACCCGCGAGCTGCCCCGCAACGGGCTGGACCGCTGGCGGCACGCGGTGGGCCAGCACCTGCGCCCCCGGGCCGGGATGACCGTGCTCGACCTCGGCGCCGGCACCGGCGCCTGGGCTGCCGCCTTCACCGACTGGTTCGGCGCCCGGGTGGTGGGGGTGGAGCCGGCCGAGGCGATGCGCGCCCGCACCACCCACCGCCCGCTGCTCGCCGGCGACGCGGTCGCGGTGCCGCTGCGCGACGCCACAGTGGACGCCGCCTGGCTGTCCACGATGATCCACCACGTCCCCGACCTGGATGCGGCGGCCCGCGAGCTGCGCCGGGTGCTCCGGCCGGGCGCGCCGGTGCTGATCCGCTCGCCGTTTCCCGGCCGGCACCACCGGATCGCCCTGTTCCACTGGTTCCCCGAGGCGGTCCGGGTCCTGGAGCGCTACCCCGACCTGGCCCGGGTGCGCTCGGCGTTCGCGGCGGCCGGGTTCCCGGTGAGCAGCGTCGAACCGGTCGCGCAGACCACCGCCGCCTCGCTGGCGCACTACGCGCAGCGGCTCGACCGCCGGGCGCACACCCCACTCCAGCTGATCAGCGACGACGAGTACGCGGCCGGGGTGGCCCGGCTGGCCGCCGCCGCCCGGGACGACAGCGGACCGGTCGTCGACCACCTCGACCTGCTCGTGCTGCGCTGAGCCGGGTCGCCACGCTGGCCGCTCGCGCCGCGACGCGGTCTGCTCCGGCGGCCGATGGCCACCCCCGCCGCCCGGCACCCCGGTCGCCTGCTGGCCGGCTGCGCCGCTCGCCAGCCGGGTCGCTCGCCGATTGGGTCAGCCGATCAGGCCCCGGTGGCGCAGGTAGTCGTGCAGCGCGGCGGAGCCGCCCAGCCGCCGCAGGCTGCGCCGGTGCAGGTCCTGCTCGCGCCGGGCGAGTTCGGCCCGGACCCGCTGCGGGCTGCCGGTGCTGCGCAGTTCGTCGAGGACGGCGGCGATGATGTCGAACGGATAGGCGCCCCGGCGCAGCAGCGCGACCACCTGCGCCGCCCGTAGTTCCGCCTCGTCGTACACCCGGTAGCGGGTGCCGCGCTCGCGTACCGGCCGGAGCAGTCCCCGCCCCTCCCAGAGCCGCAGCTGCGAGGTGCGGACCCCGACCAGCCTGGCGACCACGCCGATCCGCAGACCCCGCCGGGGGGCCGGCGCGGCGGTGGGCGGGGCGGCGGTGGGCGGGGCGGCGGTGGGCGGGGCGGCGACCACGGTCTCGAAAGCGCCGAGCACCCGCCGGATCTCGGCCCGCTCCCGGTCCAGCTCGGCATGCCCGGCGTCCAGCGTGGCCAGCGCCGCCGGCAGGTCACCGCGGTGCACCGCGGCCATGATCTCCCGGGTACGCGTCCAGCCGTGCCCCTCGGCCAGCCGCCGGGCCACGGCCAGCGCTCGGGCGTGCCCGGCGGTGAAGATCCGGTAGCCGGCCGGGGTGCGCTCGACCGGTGGCAGCACGCCGAGGTCGACGTAGTTGCGGACCTGCTGCACCGAGATGCCGGCGGTCGCCGCGAGGTCGACCGCCCGCAGCCGCCCGCTCCGATCGCCCACCGGCTCACCCTACCGCTTACATGCTGTTTGAGACTTTGCCGGCCTTTCTGGCGGGCCTCCCGCTGTGCTTCGCGGAAAACCCTCTACGTAGGCGTGAATGGGACAATTGAAGGCTGCCAGACCCGTAGAAGCTCGGGCGGGATTCATCCTGCCCACGATCTCGCGAAGGGTTCGCATGCCGCAGCCAGCACGGTCCGCCGCCGACAGCCACGACATGATCGAGGTACGCGGAGCGCGGGAGAACAACCTCGCCTCCGTCTCGGTCGACATCCCCAAGCGCCGACTGACCGTCTTCACCGGAGTGTCCGGGTCGGGGAAGTCCTCGCTGGTCTTCGGGACCATCGCCGCCGAGTCGCAGCGCATGATCAACGAGACCTACAGTGCCTTCCTCCAGTCGTTCATGCCGAGCCTGAGCCGCCCGGACGTCGACTCGCTGCGCAACCTCACCCCGGCCATCGTGGTCGACCAGGAGCGGATGGGCGCCAACTCCCGCTCGACCGTCGGCACCGCGACGGACGCGTACGCAATGCTGCGGATCGTGTTCAGCCGGCTGGGCAGCCCGCAGGTGGGCGGGGCGGGCGCGTTCAGCTTCAACCTCGCCGAGGGGATGTGCCCCACCTGCGAGGGCCTGGGCCGGATCTCCGACCTCGACGTGCACGAACTGGTCGACGTCGAGCGCTCGCTCAACGACGGCGCGATCAAGGTGCCCAACTTCGCCGTCGACTCGTGGTACTGGCAGACCATCGTCGGCTCGGGCCTGTTCGACCCGGACGCCAAGCTCCAGGACTACACGCCCCAGCAGTGGGAGGACTTCCTCCACAAACCGGCCACGAAGATCAAGATGGGCAGCAACAACTGGACGTACGAGGGCCTGGCGGTGAAGGTGCGCCGGCTCTACCTGACCAAGGACCGCGAGTCGATGCAGGCGCACATCCGCGCCTTCGTCGACCGGGCGGTCACCTTCACCACCTGCTCCGCCTGCGGTGGCACCCGGCTCAACGAGGCGGCACTGTCGTCCCGGATCGCCGGCCGCAACATCGCCGAGTGCTCCGCGATGCAGATCAGCGACCTGGCCGAGTTCGTCCGCGGCATCGACGACCCGTCGGTCGCGCCACTGGTCGGCAACCTGCGCGACCTTCTCGACTCGCTGGTCGAGATCGGCCTGGGCTACCTCAGCCTGGACCGCGAGTCGGCCACCCTCTCCGGCGGCGAGGCGCAGCGGGTGAAGATGGTCCGGCACCTCGGCTCCAGCCTCTCCGACGTCACGTACGTCTTCGACGAGCCGACCGTGGGCCTGCACCCGCACGACATCGCCCGGATGAACGACCTGCTGCTGCGTCTGCGCGACAAGGGCAACACGGTGCTGGTGGTCGAGCACAAGCCGGAGACCATCGCCATCGCCGACCACGTGGTCGACCTCGGGCCCGGGGCGGGCACCGCCGGCGGCCAGGTCTGCTACACCGGCGACGTCCCCGGCCTGCGCCGCTCCGGCACCCTCACCGGCCGGCACCTGGACCACCGGGTCCGACTGCGCGAGCAGGTACGCCGGCCCACCGGGCAGCTGCCGATCCGCAACGCCGACCTGCACAACCTGCAGGACGTCAGCGTCGACGTGCCGCTCGGCGTGCTGACCGTGGTGACCGGGGTGGCCGGCTCCGGCAAGAGCTCGCTGATCCACGGGTCGCTGCACCGCCGTGACGGCGTGGTGGTCGTCGACCAGTCGCCGATCCGCGGCTCCCGGCGCAGCAACCCGGCCACCTACACCGGGCTGCTCGACCCGATCCGGACGGCGTTCGCCAAGGCCAACGGGGTCAAGGCGGCGCTGTTCAGCGCCAACTCCGAGGGCGCCTGCCCGACCTGCAAGGGCATCGGCCTGGTCTACACCGACCTGGCCATGATGGCCGGCGTCGCCTCGGTCTGTGAGCGGTGCGAGGGTCGGCGCTTCACCGACGAGGTACTCACCTACCGGCTGCGCGGTAAGAACATCAGCGAGGTGCTCGCGATGTCGGCCACCGAGGCCCGGGACTTCTTCCCCAGCGGTCAGGCCCGGGTGATCCTCGACCGGCTGGTCGACGTCGGGCTCAGCTACCTCACCCTCGGCCAGCCGCTCAACACGCTCTCCGGGGGCGAGCGGCAGCGGCTCAAGCTGGCCATCCACATGGCCGACAAGGCGAGCACCTACGTGCTCGACGAACCCACCACCGGCCTGCACCTGGCCGACGTCGACCAGTTGCTCGCCCTGCTGGACCGGCTCGTGGACGCCGGCAACACGGTGATCGTCATCGAGCACCACCAGGCCGTGATGGCCCACGCCGACTGGCTGATCGACCTGGGGCCGGGTGCGGGGCACGACGGCGGCCGGATCGTCTTCACCGGCACGCCGGCCGACCTGGTCGCCCACGGCGACACCCTGACCGCCCAGCACCTGCGGGAGTACGTAGCGGCGTGAGCCCGTGGTCCCGGTGCCCCTGCACCGGGACCACGGCGGTCAGCGACCGGACGCGGCGCCGGCGGTCGGCACGGCGGGGCACGGCGGTCAGCGACCGGACGCGGCGCCGGCGGTCGGCACGGCGGTCAGCGGCCCGACGCGGCGCTCGCCGTCGACACGGTCGGGGCGTCGAGGTCGCGTAGCCAGGCGCGCAGGGGGCGCAGCGCCGCCGCGACCGGCGTGAGCAGGCCGACGGTGATCAGCAGCGCGTCGAGGAAGAGGACGGCGAGCACGCTGAGCACGGCCAGCGACGCGGCGGCCCGGGCGACGGGCGCCATCCGCGGGGCCGGCCGACGGTGAACGCCCTGGTAGCGGGGTGGTGCCATGGTGTTCCTGCCTAGGTTGTCCGACGAGGTGCCCCTCGTACCCCGGCGGAGCCGGACGAACCCCGTTCATGACCAGCACCACAGGCGCGGCCGGCTGGTGACCAGCGGGTTCAGCGGGGCAGGCGGCGTAGCCAACGCCGCTGCCAGGGTGTCTCCACCGCACGCGGACGGTAGTTCGCGCGTACCCACTGCACCGCCCGCTCGGCCGGCAGCCCATCGAGGATCGCGAGCGCCGCGATGGCGGTGCCCGTCCGGCCGGTACCGCCACGGCAGGCCACCTCGACCCGCTCACCGTCGTGCGCCCGGCGCAGCGCCTCCCGTAGCGCGTCGAGCGCGTCGGCCCGGTCGACCGGGATCCAGAAGTCCGGCCACCGGATCCACCGGTGCGGCCATTGCGGTGCCGGACCGGCCGCCAGCAGCAGGGCGAAGTCGGCCGGCGAGGCCGGATCACCGATCCGTCGGCCGCGCACCGTCACGCCGCTGGGCAGCGCGACCACTCCGGTCTGCTCGGTCCATACCTGCTCGACACTCATCCGGGCATTGTCCGCTCCCCCGCGCCCCTGCCGAGGCCCCGTTCGCCCTCGGCTGAGCGCGACCTCCGGCTTCGGCCGCTGCGCCGCGCCCGGCTCTCGGGCTTGGCCCGGCACGCGGGCTGGCGCGCTGGCTGGCTCTCGGGGTCGGCACGGGCAGACGAGACAGCGCCGCCCCCGGGCCCGGTGGGCTCGGGGGCGGCGCTGGGGTGTCGGTGTGCAGGTCGCCTCTCGGCGAGTGGCACGACGCGGCTCCAGCCGGACGGTATTCCGCGAAGGCAATATGGTGAGGCCCGGGGACACTGATCACACCGACACCTCCCTCAACCTACCGACCCCGGTTCTTGTTCCCGGCCAGGTGAGACGGAATTCTCGGTCCTGCCGGCCAGCCGGGACCGGTCAACGGGACTCGCGGTCGAGGGCCCGCTGGTGGCGGGCGAGCGCCCGGCGGTACGCGTGGTCGAGCAGCCGATCGACCTCCGGCAGCCGCCCGACGCCGGGATTGAGGACGCACGCCCAGCCGTGCAGCCCGTACGCGGGATGGGGCTGGATCTCGTCCACCCGGCTGAAGTCGACTTCCGACCGGCGGTCGGGCAACTCCGCCGGTGGGTAGCCGAACCGGCGCTGGAACTCGGCCCGGCCGAGCTCGACGTTCAGCCGGAAGACGCCCGGTCGGTCGAGCCGGGAGTCCTCGTCGAAGCCGGGCGTGTCGTGGTAGACGATCGTGGCGAACGGCCGCCGCCGGTCCGGCCCGACGAAGAAGAACCGGTCGCCCCAGTGCGTCTCGGGCACGCCCGACGTCTCGTCGGCCACCACCTGGGCGACGTCGGGCAGCGCGAGGATCCGCTCGACGAGCGCCTCGGCGGACACCGGCTCCCGTCCCTCGTCGCCGTACGACCAACCCGCCGATGATTCGCGTCCAGAAGTCATGGCCTCAACCGTATCCTTGAACTACCTTGTGAAAGTTCGATGGCGGGTGGCACAGGAGGGTCCAGCTGAAGTCTCAAACCGGAGTACATGCCGGGGCGGGTGGTCACCGGCCGGTGGACCTCGCCCGCGAGCACGGCATCTCCACCCAGGCGGTCCGCAACTACGAAGACGCCGGCGTCATCCCGGCGGCCCGCCGCACGCCGAGCGGGTACCGCCGTTACTCGGCCCGGCACGCAATAGCGCTGCGGGCGTACCTCGCGCTGATCCCGGCGCACGGCTACGCGACCAGCGGCGAGATCATGCGCGCCGTCAACGCAGATGACCTGGACACCGCCCTACGGGCGATCGACCGCAGCCATGCCCAGCTGCTACGGGACCGGGAGACGCTCGACGCCGTCGAGTCGGCCGTCGGCATCCTCGCGAACCCGCCGGCCACGGACCGGCCCGACCGCCCGCTGACGGTGGGTGCCCTCGCCCACCGGCTCGGGGTGACACCCGCGACGCTGCGGAAATGGGAACGAGCCGGCATCCTCGAGCCGATCCGCGACCGCGCCACCCACCACCGCCTGTACGGCCCGGAGGACGTGCGCGACGCCGACCTGGCCCACCTGCTCCGGCGCGGCGGCTATCTGCTGGAGCAGATTGCCACCGTCATGCGGCGGGTCCGCGACGCCGACGGGCCGGAGGCGCTGGCCGGCTCGTTGGAGGGCTGGCGCGCCCGGCTGGCCGCCCGCGGGCGCGCCATGCTCCTCGCCGCCGCCCGCCTCGCCGACTACCTCCACGTCGAGGACGACGAACGCCGGGGCGATGCCGCAACCACCGAGCCCGCACGCACGACCGGCTGAAACGACTCCGGCTCGAATGCCGGCCAGTCTGCTGCGGGTTGCGCTGCTGGCCGGCGCCTTCGGTCGGGGGTGGCGGGCAGCCTGCTGCGTCGGGGGCGCGGTTGGGGGTGGCGGGCAGCCTGCTGCGTCGGGGGCGCGGTTGGGGGTGGCGGGCAGCCTGCTGCGTCGGGGGCGCGGTTGGGAGTGTGGCCCCGCCGTGCCCGGCTCCGGGCGGTCAGGCTTGATCCCTGCGCCGGGCACGGCGGGCCACACCCCTGTCCCGGTCGAGCCTCGACCGCCGGTCGCGGTCGTGAGTCGGTGGCTCGCGCTGTCTGCGTGGGTGTGCGGGTCGCTGGTCGAGATCTTGGACAGTTTCGGTTAGCTGCGGACGGTAACTGTCCAAGATCTCCGCCAGGCCGCCGGTCGCCACTGGCCGGCACCCGTTGGTGGAGTGCCGGCCAGTGGCGGTGGATGTGCTGCTGGCCGACACCCGGTGTGGGTGTCGGCCAGCAGTCCTGCGTGTGTTGGGTTGGGTCAGCTGTTCCAGTGCTCGGCGACGAGGTCGGCGGCCTGCTGCTCCCACTGGGCGTAGTGGAACGGGTAGGCCGACACCTGCACCGTCTGGGCGGCCTTGGTCAGCGGCATGTCCTGCCAGCCGTCGACCTGCTTGAGGCCCTTCAGGAACGCCTTGGTCGAGTACTCGGGGTCGGTGATCTGCTCGACCGTGCCCCAACCGCTGGACGGGCGCTGCTGGAACAGACCCTGCGAGTCGTGGTCGTTGCGCTCACCCAGGTGACCCAGGTTCTCCAGCTTCGACTCCTGCAGCGCGGTAGCGATCGCCACCACGGCGGCCCGCTCGTCCATGTCGGACTTCTTCGTCGCCGCGATGATCGCCTTCACGTTCTCCACCTGCTCACCGTCGAGCTCGATGCGCGACTGCTCACCCTGCACACCATGCGGAACCAGCTTCGCCTTATCGACACCCGGCTTGTCAGCCTGCACCACGGCAACCGGCTTCACCGACTCGACCGACGCGGCCTCGGCGTTCGTGGCGGGGCCGGCGAAGATGCCACCGGCGAAGGCCAGACCAGCAATACCCAGAACGCTCTTACGCATGATCGTGTTCATCACAAAGCTCCTTCGGGGGATGACGCCACCAAACCCAAGGGGGACGGGCCACAGCAGCGCAAGCACCATCAGGCGCTCAAAAGACTCGGGGGGAAGAACTACTCGGCACTCTCGCCGGGGCGGGGGATGCCCTGGCCGGTGCCAGATGCCCGGCAAGACCAGCTGGGCGGGGGTGCCCTGCGCGGTGCCGGACTGTGTGTAACGACCGCCAGCCCACCATCATTCCGGGGCCAGAACCCTCACCCGGCTCTGCCGGGCGGGGTGTTGCTGCGATCGCCGGGGGATGCAACGACCGGCCGCCCGCCACCATTCCACCGGGCCCACGGGCCTCGCGGCCGGCCGGGCCGGCGGCGTGCCCTTGCTCGATCGTCCGCATGATGTAACGCCCCCGACCCGGCCCCGATTCCGCCACCGAGATGCCCCCGGTCACACCCACAAACCCGACAAACACCCCACCAACAGGTCTGACCACCGCTCGGCCGGAGGGCTCGCCGGCGTGACGACACCATGTCGCCGATATGGGGCCATCCCGGACGGGTCGACACCGCCACATCGGCGAAACGACGACAGGGCCCGCACGCTCACGGCGGGCCCGCACGCTCAAGGCCCCGGATGCGCGGAAAGTCCGGATGCCCGAAACCCGGGCTGAGGTTTCATCCAGCGTCACGGAGGGCCCGATGGGATCCCGACGGTGGGTGGGGTCATCAAGGAACGAGCGTGATACCTCAGGGGCATATTGATGACTGGGAGGTATCAACCTCTCGGACAACATGCCCAGCCTCCGACGACACGCCCGAACCGCCCAGCCGCCACCAACCAGCCGCCGAACCGCGCCGGACGGGACGAGCGCACGGGCGTTGACGAGGGCAGCTACGCACGGACCTGGGACCAGACAGAGAGTGCGCCCGGCCACGCGACCACGCGAGCGGTGGACCGCGACGACGGCAGTGCCCGTCGCGACCGCACGAACGGGACCGGACCACGACAACACTGGACTCGCCGTGACCACACCGACGGACCCCGACCACGACGAAGGTGGGGCCACCATGAACGTACGAGCGGAGCTGGACCACGGCGAGGGTGTGGCCCGCCGTGACCGGCGAAGGGATCAAGCCTGACCGCCCGGAGCCGGTCACGGCGGGCCACACCCCAACCGCAACCACCCACCCACCGCAAGCGGACGGCCGCGCCCCGACCCCGCCAACGCACGAACCGACAGCCACGAAGGCACGACTCAGCCCGGCCGCGATTGCCGGTGCAGCCCGACAGCATCAAAGGGCCGTTCAGACGCCCAGGTATCGCAGCACCGCGAGCACCCGCCGGCTGTACCCGGACGTCTGCGACAGGTCGAGCTTGTCGAAGATCGTGTTGATGTGCTTCTCGACGGCGCTCTGCGACACGTGCAACCGCTCGGCGATGGTGGCGTTCGTGTGCCCCTGGGCCATGTGGTGCAGCACGTCCCGTTCGCGGGCCGTCAGCCGGCTCAGCGGATCCGCCGGTTCCGCGCCGGCGAGGACCCGGCGGACCACCTCGGGGTCCAGCGCCGTGGCGCCGGCGGCCACCCGGTCGAGGGCGTCGAGGAAATCGTCGACCTGGGCGACCCGGTCCTTGAGCAGGTAGCCGACGCCCTCCGGGCGGTCGGCCAGCAGCCGCGTCGCGTACCGCCGTTCGACGTACTGGGAGAGCACCAGGACCGCGGTCGCCGGCCAGCGGCGCCGGATCTCCAGCGCCGACCGGAGGCCGTCGTCGGTGTTGGTGGGAGGCATCCGGACGTCGGTGACGACGACGTCGGGTCGGTGCCGTTCGACGGCGGTGACCAGTTCGTCGGCCGAGGCCACCGCGGCCACGACCTCGTGCCCCTCCTCGGCGAGCAGCCGGGCCAGCCCTTCTCGCAGCAACGCCGAGTCTTCCGCCAGCACTATCCGCACGGCAACTCCGCGAGCACCATGGTCGGCCCGCCGGGCGGGCTGTCCACCCGCAGCCGGCCGTCCAGGGCGGCCACCCGGCGGGCCAGGCCGGTCAGGCCGGCCCCGGTGGGGTCGGCGCCGCCAACGCCGTCGTCGTGCACCCGCAGCCGGATGGTCCCCGCCCGGCTCTCGACCTCCACGGTGATCAGCTTAGCCGCGGCGTGTTTCGCGGCGTTGGTGAGCGCCTCGCAGGCCACGAAGTAGAGCACCGTCTCGACCGGACGGTCGGGGCGGGTCGCCAGGTCGTAGCGGATGCGCACCGGAATGTCGGAGCGGTCCGCGACGACGCGGAGCACCTCCCCCAGGTCACCGTCGTCGAGCGCCGACGGGTAGACCCGCCAGGCCACCTCGCGCAACTCGCCGATGGCCCGCTGGGCATCCTGGTGCGCCTGGGCGATCAGCGCGGCGGCGCGTTCGGGGTCGCGGCTGCGCCGGGCCCGGCCGAGCAGCATGCCGAGGGCGACGAGGCGCTGCTGGAGACCGTCGTGCAGATCCCGTTCGATGCGCTGCCGTTCGGCGTCCACGGCGGCGACGACCTCGGCGCGGCTGGTGGTCAGCTCGCGGACCCGCCGTTCCAGTTCGGCCCGGGAGCCGGCGCCGAGCAGTCGGTGGGCGAGCCGGACGTCCAGCGCCGCGATGCTGGCGACGGCCTGGACGTTGACCAGCAGCAGCGCGGCGCCGATGACGACCTGCACCAGGGCGTCGGCGGGTTCGAGCGTGCCGCGCAGCACGGCCCACAGCACGATCACCGCCAGCACCACGCCGACGGCGAACAGCCCGTACGCCAGCGCGCCGAGCGCACCGGGCAGCAGCCGGGCGGCCAGGTAGCCGACGTCGCGCCAGCCCCGGGTCGCCGGCCCGCCCGGGGCCACCCCGGCGGTGAGGAAGCCGGCCAACCGGCGGCGTTCCAGCCGGACCAGCCCGGCGGCGTACCGCAGGATCGCGGCGTGCGCCCGGCGGCGGGCCGGCGGGACGACCGCCGCGACGGCGACCGCGACGGCCGCGACGACCAGGAACAGCAGTTCGCCGACGGCGGTCAGGATCCCGGCGGCGACACCGATCGGCACCCTGGCCACGCGTGGCAGCGCGGATCGGGGCCGCTCCGCGGGATTCACCGAACCCCGTCGTAATCCCAGCCGCTGTGCTGGCTGTCGGTGTAGGAGCTGCGGTAGATGGTGCCCCGCCCGCTCGGGTCGGGCACGCCGGCGGCCGGCGGCGCGGGCGGCGCCGGCGGCGCGACGGGCTCCGCGCCCGCCCGGGCCCGCCGGCGCAGCCGGGAGACGACGAACCAGCCGAAAGCGGCCACGCAGGCGACGATGACGACGTTCTGCAGGGCGCCGACGTACCCCTCGACGAGGTGCCAGTTGTCGCCAAGCAGGTAACCGGCGAGCACGAAGGTGCTGTTCCAGATCAGGCTGCCCAGCGTGGTGTAGACGACGAACGTCCAGACCGGCATCCGCTCCACGCCGGCGGGGATGGAGATCAGGCTGCGGAAGATCGGGATCATCCGCCCGAAGAAGACCGCCTTGACGCCGTGCTTCAGGAACCACTCCTCGGTCCGGTCGACGTCGCTGAGCTTGACCAGCGGTAGCCGTTCCGCGATGGCCCGGACCCGCTCCCGGCCCAGCGCGGCGCCGATCCAGTAGAGCGCGAGCGCGCCGAGCACCGAACCGAGGGTGGTCCAGAAGATCGCGCTGACCACGCTCATCCGGCCCTGACCGGCGACGAAGCCCGCCAGCGGCAGGATCACCTCGCTCGGGATCGGCGGGAACAGGTTCTCCAGGGCGACGGCCAGGCCGGCGCCCGGGCCGCCGAGCCGTTCCACCAGACCGGTGACGTAGCCGACCAGGCCGTCCTGGGGTGGTTCGGCCTGACCGGTGGCGGCGAGCAGGGCGTGCGGCGCGCTACGAATCATGGCCCACACGCTACGAACTGTTCCTGGGAGCCGGCCATGGGGCCGGCCGTCGATCCCGGCGGGGCGGTCCGCACCGGCCGGGGTGCGGAAAACCACAGGGTCGGCGCCTATCCTGCGGGTCCGCCGTGGAGAGGAGCCGCCATGCGTACGCCGTTGCGCATCGTCGTCGCGCAGCCGCCCTGTGTGGCGTACGACGTCGGGGTGAACGCGGCGACGCACGCCGCGACGGTGCGCGCGGCGGACGCCCGGGTGGTGGTCTTCCCCGAGCTCTCGCTGACCGGCTACCTGCTGGACGCCCCGCCGGTGGACGTCGACGACCCCCGGCTCGGGCCGCTGGTCGAGGCGTGCGCCGACACCGGCACGCTGGCTCTGGCGGGCGCCCCGGTACGCGGTGAGCACATCGCCATGCTGGCCGTGGACGGCACCGGGTCGCGGGTGGCGTACCGGAAGATGTGGCCCGGTGGGGCGGAGGGCGAGCGCTTCTCCCCCGGCCCGGCGCCGGCGGTGCTGGCGGTGGACGGCTGGCGGCTGGGGCTGGCGATCTGCCGGGACACCGGGATCGCTGAGCACGCGGCGCGGACCGTGGCGCTCGGCGTCGACGTCTACGTCGCGGGTGTCCTGGAGCACGCCCGGGACGCGGCCGTCACGCCCGAGCGGGCAGTCCGGATCGCCGCCACGCACCGGGTGCACGTGGCGGTGGCCAGCTTCGCGGGGTCGACGGGTGGCGGGTACGCCGAGGCGGCCGGCGGGTCGGCGATCTGGGCGCCGGACGGCACGGTGCTCGCGTGGGCCGGCGACGCGCCGGGCGAGACGGCCGGCGCGACCCTCGGCTGAGTCCGCACCTGGAGGGATGCCGGTCACCCGTGCCGGGCCGCCCGGGCCGCGACCGTCCGGGCCGTCTCGTGGTGCGCGGCGGCCCGCTCAGGGTGGCCCAGGGCGGCGGCGAGATCGCCGAGGTGTCGGGCCACCGGGCCGAGGCTGAGCACGCCGCTGCCCGCCCCGGCCAGCTCGCCGGCGGCGGGGAGCAGTTCGGCGTAGGCGTACCGCATGGTGGCCTGGTCGTCGAGGGCGAGCGCGGCGCGGGCGGCGAGGCAGAGCCGGGCCTCGCGGAGCAGGTCGTGCGGCGACTCGGGCAGGGCACGCAGCGCCTCGGCGGCCTCGTCGCGGCGGCCGGCCCGGAGCAGCACCAGCGGCCGGGCCCACGGCTGGTACGGCCCGAAGTCCCAGCCCGCCCAGTCGTCCGGGTCCCCTGGTCCGCCCGCTCCGGCGGCCGGCCGACCCGCCTCGTCGTCCGGCCCGGTCAGCCGCAGGCAGAGCAGCGCCAGGGCGAGCAGCCCCTGCTCCATGCCGGGCATCCCGCTGCCGGCGAGGCGGGCCTGGGCGGCGCGGTACCGGGCCTCCGCGGCGGCCGGTTGCCCGTCGACGGCCAGCCGCAGGGCCGCGTACCAGTCGGTGAAGACACCCACCAGCGGCAGGTCGTACCGCTCGGCGAGGCGGTCGGCGGCGTCGGCGTGGGCGTCCGCGGCGGCCAGGTCGGCGAGCGCGCAGTGGGCCTGGAGCAGGACGAGGTGACCGAGGACCTCGAAGCTCACCAGCTCGTGCCGGGCGGCCAGGTCGACCAGTTCGGCGCCGATCCGGGCGCGTTCGGCCGCGAGGCCGGTGCGGGCGAAGGTGTGCAGGTAGCGGGCGTTCAGCGCGACCGCCAGCAGCCCCGGGTCCGCCAGCCGCCGGGCGATGGCCTCCGCCTCGCCGGCCGCCTGCAGGCCCCGGTCCGTGGTGGTGCCGCGCAACTCCAGGGCGAGGGTGCTCAGCAGCCGGCTGCGCCGTTCCGGCCCGATTCCGCCGGGTGCGGCCAGCGCCCCCTCGGCGGCCCGGACCAGTTGCCGGGAGAGCTGCTCGTCGTCGTTGCGGGTCCAGCTGGCCGGCACGTCGTACGCGGTCAGCAGGCCGGTGGTCAGGTCGGGGTCGTCGAGCCCGGCGGCGGTGGCGAGCGCACCGGACCGGAGCCGGCGGGCCTCGGCGAGGTGACCGGTGACGGCGAGCGCCCGGCCCAGCCCCATCACGGCCGCCAGCCGCCCGCGTACGTCGGCGCCGCCCGCCCGGTCGTGGGCGGCGACCGCCTGCCGCCACAGCCGGGCCGCCTCGTGCGGGCTGAACCGGCGTTCGGCCTGCTCGGCGGCGGCCCGGGCGTAGCGCGCGGCGCGCGGCGCGGTGGCTCGGCCGGCGGCGTGGGTGAAGTGGTGCGCCAGGGTGGCGACGTCCTCCGGGTGCAGCCGTTCGACGGCCTCACCGGCGGCGGCGTGCCATCCGGCGCGGCGCGGCGCTGACAGGTCGCGGTAGAGCGTGTCCCGCACCAGGATGTGGGTGAACCGCAGCTGCCCGTCGGCGCCGTGTTCGGTGAGGAAACCGGCGTTCAGGGCGTGTTCCAGCGCGTCGAGCACGGTCGCCGGGTCACCGTTCAGCGCGGTCAGCACCTCCGGGTCGACGTCGCGGCCGAGGACGGCGGCCTGGCGCAGCACTGTCTGCGCGGCGTCCGGCAGCCGGCCCAGCCGGTGCCGGATGACGTCCCGCACCCCGGCGGGCACCTCACGCAGCGCCGCGTCACCCTCGGCGGCGAGCAGCCGCGCCAGTTCCCGGACGAAGAACGGGTTCCCGCCGCTGCGCTGGTGGATCAGGTGCACCACGGCCGGGTCGAGGTCCGGCCCGGCCACCGCGCGGGTCAGCTCGCCGGTCGCCGGCTCGGCGAGCCCGCCCAGGTAGACCCGGACCGGCTCGGTACGGGCGACCCGGGCCAGCGCCGCGGTCAGCTCGGGACCGATCTCGGCCGCCCGGTAGGTGCCGACGACCAGCACCGGCCCGGTGACCGGTTCGGGCTCACCGACCAGGGCGGTCAGCAGGTCCAGGGTGTCCGGATCGGCCCGGTGCAGGTCGTCGACGACCAGCAGCACCGGCGCCCGGGCGGCGGCCGCGGTCACCAGCGCGGCGACGGCCCGGTGCAGCCGGAACCGGCGCGCCGCCGGGTCCTCGACCCGGTCCGGACCGGGCTCCGGGACGCCACCCGCCGAAGGTGGACCGCCGGCCGGTGGGGTCGCCGGTCCGCCGGGCCCGGTCGGCGCCGGTCCGGGCACGGTCGTCCCCCGTGCGCCGGGCCCGGTCGGCGGCGGACCCGACATGGTGGTCGCCGGTCCGCCGGGCAGGGTCCGCGCCGGCTCGGGAGATCCGGCGGCTGCCGTGAGGGCGTCGGTGAGCTGGGTCCACGGTCCGGCGACGGGGGCGCCCTCGTACTCGGGGCTGCGGCCCCACGCGGTCGTCCAGCCGGCGGCCGACAGGTGGCGGGCGAGCGCGTCGGCGAGCGCTGTCTTGCCGGCGCCGGCGTCGCCGGAGACCAGCGCCAGCGCGGGCCGGCCCCGCTGGACGACCCGCTCGGCTGCCTGCCGCAGCCGGCCAAGTTCAGCACCCCGACCGACGAACGGCCGCCGGTCCGCCGGCTCCGTGACCGCCGGCGCCCGCCCCGCGACCTGCTCCGGGCCGCCGACCGGCGTCCGCCCCTCAGCCGGCCCCGGCCCGCCGACCGGTCCCGGCCCGCCGACCGGCCCCGGCCCACCGACCGGCCCCGGCCCACCGACCGGCCCCGGCCCACCGACCGGCCCCGGCCCACCGACCGGCCCTGGACCACCGGCCGGGGCCGGCTGGTGGGTGGGCGGGGCGGTGGGCGGTTCCGGCGGGTTCAGGTGCGGAGCCTGGGCGAGGATGTCCGCCTCAAGCTGCCGCAGCCGCGGGCCCGGGTCCACCCCGAGCTCGGTGACCAGGGTGTCGCGGGCCTGGCGCAGCGCGGCCAGCGCCTCGCCCTGGCGGCCGGACCGGTAGCGGGCCAGCGCCAGCAGCATCCAGGCGTCCTCGCGAAGCGGGTGCGCCTCGGCGTGGGTCCGCAGCTCGGTGGCGGCCTCGGCGGCCCGGCCCAGTGCCAGCAGCGCCTCGGCCCGGCGCTCCACCGCCAGTGTCCGCAGCTCGTCCAGGCGATTGATCTCCGCGCGGGCCCAGCCCTCGCCGGCGAACTCGGCGTACGCGGGGCCGCGCCACAGGGCGAGCGCGTCCGTCAGGCGGTCCAGCGCCGTACCGGCCTGGCCGGCGGCGAGCAGCCGGCCGGACTCGGCGACCGCGTCCTCGAACCGCCAGGCGTCGACCGCGTCCGGCGCGGCCCGCAGCGCGTAGCCGGGCGGGGCGGTGACCAGCATCCGGGCGGGTTGGCGGGGCCGCCGGTCGGGCTCCAGGGCCCGGCGCAGATCGGCGACGAACGTGCGGATCGCCGCCACCGCACCGTCGGAGGGCTCCGCCCAGAGATCACCGACGAGCCGCTCGACCGGCACCACCCGGCCCCGGGCGATCAGCAGCCGGGCCAGCACCGCACGCTGGCGGGGCCCCTTCAGCGGGACGGGGCCACCGGCGTCGACGGCGCGCACCGGCCCGAGCACGCCGAAGGCCACCCCGTCCGTCGCCGCCCCCGTCATGGCACCCAATCTAGGCGGGCGCCCGTGGCGAGGTGACCGCCCTGGTCGGCGGACGCGGCACTCATCCGCTGCTCATCCACCGCTGATTCCCACCGGTCACGCTCGACGGGTCCGACCGCCGGCGGCCCGCCGGCGACACCACACCTGACATCTAGGCAGGCCCATCGTGAACCAGAGGATCCGCGGATTCGACTACCGCCGGGTAACCGTCGCCGACGGCGTGGCGCTCAACGTGGCCGTCGGTGGCTCCGGCAGCCCGATCGTGCTGCTGCACGGCTTCCCGCAGACCCACCTCATGTGGCGGCACGTCGCCGCCGACCTCGCCGCCGACCACACCGTGATCTGCCCCGACCTGCGGGGCTACGGCGACAGCGACAAGCCCACCGACCCCGACGGGACCGGGTACTCCAAGCGGACGATGGCCGCCGACGTCGTCGCGCTGGCCCGGGCCCTGGGCCACGAGCGCTTCGCCCTGGCCGGGCACGACCGGGGTGCCCTGGTCGCCATCCGCGCCGGTCTCGACCACCCGGCCACGGTCACCCACCTCGCCTCGCTCGACGTGCTGCCCACCCTGGACATGTGGGAGGTGATGCGGGGCACCAGCGCCGCCGTCGGCTTCCACCTCTACCTGATGGCCCAGCCGCCCGGCCTGCCCGAGCAGCTGATCGGCGCCAGCCCGGACGCCTTCTTCGGCCACTTCCTCGACATCTGGACACGGGATCCGGAGGCCATCCCGTCGGAGGTGCGGGACGCGTACCTGGCGGCGTCCCGCGCGGCGGTTCCCTCGATCGTCGCCGACTACCGGGCGTCGGCCGGCATCGACGTGGCACACGACAAGGTCGACCGGGCGGCCGGCAACCGGCTGCGGATGCCGGTGACCGTGCTCCAGCAGGACTGGGGCGCGGCGCTGGGCTTCGACGCCGCCGGGCTGTGGCGGGCGTGGGCGGCGGACCTGGAGCACCGCACCGTCTCCTGCGGGCACTTCATGGCCGAGGAGGCCCCCGCCGAGGTCGTCGCCGCGCTGCGGGCCCTGCTGGCCCGGTAGCCGGCGCGGGGGGCGGGTGTCGCGGCGAGCCGGCCCGGCGCGGGGCGGGTGTCGCCGCGAGGCGGCCCGGCGCGGGGCGGGTGTCGCGGGGAACCGGCGCCGGCGCGGGGCGGGTGTCGCGGCGAGCCGGCCCGCGGGGCGGCAGCGGCGACGCCGCCCGGTTACGGTGGCGGCGTGAGCGCGTCACCTCCCCTCGCCTCCGGCCGTGACGCCGATGTCTATCCGCTCGGCGACGGGCGGGTGCTGCGCCGCTACCGGCGCGGTGGTGACGTCCGGGACGAGGCGGCGGTGATGACGTACCTGCACCGGCTCGGCTATCCGGTGCCCGAGGTGTACCAGGCGGACGGGCCGGACCTGGTCATGCGCCGACTGACGGGTCCGACCCTCGCCGCGGCGGCCGCCACGGGCAGCACCGACGTCCGGTCCGCCGGCCGGATCCTGGCCGACCTGCTGCACCGGTTGCACGCGCTGCCCGCGCGGCGGTCCATCGACCCGGCGGACCGGGTCCTGCACCTCGACCTGCACCCGGAGAACGTCATGCTGACCCCGGACGGCCCGGTGGTCGTCGACTGGCGGAACACCGCCGAGGGGCCGCCCGGGTTGGACCTGGCCGTCACCGCGTTGATCGTCGGTGAGGTCGCCACCGACCCGGCCCACGACCTGACCGGGCCGGCCCGGGGCCTGCTCGGCGCGTACCTGGCCGAGGTCGGGCCGCTGGATCTGCTGGCGGAGGCGGTCGCCGTCCGGGCGCGGCTCGGCCCGTACGGCGCCGACCGGGTGGCCGAGGCGGCTGCCCTGGTCCGGGCCGGGGCGACCGGATGACCGGGCGGCTGGCCCAGCTCTGGCGGTACCCGGTCAAGTCGATGCTGGGCGAGCGGCTGACCGCGGCCGAGGTGACCGCGACGGGTGTGGCCGGCGACCGGGGGCTCGCCCCGGTGCACCGGGAGACCGGCCGGGTGGCCAGCGCGAAGCACCCGCGACACTGGCGGGGCCTGCTCACCCTCCGGGCGTCCGGCGCCGCGCCCGGGCCGGTCCGGATCATCCTCCCCGACGGGCGGACGGTGTCGAGCGTGGACGCCGAGGTGGACGAGGTGCTGTCCCGGGTGCTCGGCGCGCCGGTGACGCTGACCGGCACGCCACCCGACGGGGCGGTGCTGGACCGGGCCCGGCCGGAGGCGGTGCTGGACGCCGGCGTCACCGCGGACGTGCCGGTGGACCTGAGCCCGCTCGGCACCGCCGCGCCGGGGACGTTCTTCGACTTCGCCCCGATCCACCTGGTCACCACCGCGACCCTGCGCCGGCTGGCCGCCGAGACCGCCGAACCCCGAGGCGGCGCCACCGGCCGGGACGGCGGCGAAGGGTCGGGCGACGGCTTCGAGCCGGTGCGCTACCGGCCGAACCTGGTGATCGACGTCCCGGCGGACGGGTTTGTGGAGAACGAGTGGGTGGGTCGGGAGCTGCGGATCGGTGACGCGCTGGTGCTGCGGGTGCTGGCGGCCACGCCGCGCTGCGCGGTGCCGACCCTGGCGCACGGCGAGTTGCCCCGTCAGGTGACGGCGCTGCGGGCTCCGGCGCGGCTCAACCGGGTCGCGCCCCTGCCCCAGCTCGACCCGCAGCCCTGCGTCGGTGCGTACGCGCTGGTGGTGCGGGCCGGGCGGGTTGCGCAGGGGGCGCTGGTCGAGGTCGGCTGAGCGGGTTCAGTCGTTGTCCTCGTCGTCGCCGGGCACCCCGGTGACCCGGTCGAGCAGGTCGTTCAGGCGGTCCGCGGCGTCCGGCGAGATCCGCTCCCGCTCCTCCGCCTCGGCGATGCGCTCGCGCAGGTCCTCGATCCGCTTGGCGCGGTCCTTCGGCTTGCCCCGGGCCAGGTCGACGAGCTTGTCCCGCAGTTCCTCGACGGTCCGCCGGTCGATCTCGCCCCGGGCCTGGAGCTGGGCGAGCAGCGCGGCGAACTCGGCGGCCAGTTGCCGGAACCCGACCGGCTGCGCTCCGTTGCTGGTCGACGGTGGGGCGCTGCTCGGCTCCGGCGCGGGCTCGCTGCTGGTGGGCGGTGCGGCCGGGGCGGTGGCGGACGGACCGGCCGTGCTGGGCGCGGTGCCGTCGCCGTCGGCGAGCACGAGCACCCCGACCAGGCCGAGCAGCAGCGCCAGGCCGGCCGCGACCAGCCCGGTCAGCGCCCGGTTCGACCGGTCGGGAGCCCGCTGCGGCCCCGTCGGGCCCGGCGTCGCGCCCGCGGCGGGCCGGGGGTACGCCAGGGACCGCTCGACCAGGGTGGGCGGGTGCCCGGCCGGCGGGCGGGCGGCGCCGGCGGGAACGGTCGGCAGGATGGCGGTGGGCGGGTCGGCCGGCTGGCCGGTGGCGAACCGGTTGGCCAGTTGCACCGCGGTGGGGCGGCGGGCCGGGTCGGCGGCGAGGCAGGCCAGGGTCAGCTCGGCGATGTCGGCGGGCAGGCCGGGGATCCGCAGCGGTGGCACCGGCGTGTGCCGGGCGTGCACCTCCATCGCGTCCTCCCAGGTCTGCACGGGCAGCGGGGCCCGACCGGTGAGGGTGCGGTAGAGCAGCGCGCCGAGGGCGTAGACGTCGCTGGCCGGGTCCGGCGCGCCGGAGGTCATCCGCTCCGGCGCGAAGTACGCCGGCGTGCCCATCAGCAGCTCGCCGGTCTGCCCGGCGCGCGGGCCGGCGAGGGCGGCGATGCCGAAGTCGAGCACCTTGGCGCCGGTGTCGGTGAGCATCACGTTGCCCGGCTTGATGTCACGGTGCACCACGCCGATGCGGTGGGCGGCGGTGAGCGCGGCGGCGACCTGGCCGGCCATCCGCACCGCGTCGGGCCAGGCGAGCGGGCCGGCGGTGAGGCGGTCGGCGAGGTTGCGCCCCTCGACCAGCTCCATCACGAGGTACGGCACCACCGTGCCGCCGGCCAGGGTCGCCTCGCCGTAGTCGTACACCTGGGTGACGTGCGGGTGGGTGAGCCGGGCGGCGGCGCGGGCCTCGCGCTGGATGGTGGCCCGCAGCTGCGGGTCGGCCGCCAGTTCGCCGGCGAGCGCCTTCACCGCGACGGGGCGCCCGAGCACGTCGTCGTCGGCGCGCCACACCTCGGACATCCCGCCGAGCCCGATGCGCTCGCGCAGGACGTACCGGTCGTGCAGCCGGAGGCTGGGAGTGAACGGCGACATAGGCGTCCAGTCTGCCTGGCCCGCCGGACCGGCCACCAGCCGCGGTGCCCGGTCCGGCCTCGGGCGTGCCGGATCGTGCCGGTACGTCCGGTGTCGCGGGTGGCGGCCGCCACCCGCAGCCGGGCTACGAGCAGCGCGGAGGTGCCGGCAGCGGAGCCGGCTGGATCCGGTCGGCGAGCCGGCGCAGGGCGGCGGCGGTGGCCCGCCGGGTGGGTGCGAGCCGGACGGCCCGGGGCCGCTCGGGTTGGACCGGCGCGTCCGGCCGGGCCGAGTTGACGTGTCGGGTCACCGCGTCGATGGCGAAGATGTAGCCGGTGGGCTGTTCCATGGTCAACTCCTCGGGACAGGTCCGGTGGTCGACCGGACGACGAGTGCGGTGGGCAGCAGGACGTGCCCCGCGGTGGGCTCAGCGGGCGGGTCGAGCAGCAGTTCGGCGGCGATGCGCCCCTTCTCCTCGGCCGGCTGGCGGACGGTGGTGAGGCCGACCTCGGCGGCCTCGGCGATGTCGTCGAAGCCGGTCACCGAGACCGGTGGTCGGTCGGCGTCGCGGTGGGCGGCGAGCGCGTCGAGCACGCCCAGCGCCAGCACGTCGGAGCAGGCCAGCACGGCGGTCGGGGGGTCGGCCGCGGCGAGCGTGTCGGTCACCGCCGCGGCGGCGGCCGCCCGGCTGTTGTCGGCGGCGCTGAGCACGGTCAGCGCGGACCAGTCGACGCCGACCTCGGCGAAGGCGTCGGCGAACCCGGCGAGCCGGCCGCGGGTGGTGGGTTGCGGTGCGTCGTCCGGCCCGGCGAGCCGCAGCGGGCCGGGCGTCGCACCCGGCAGCACGCCGTCGCCGAGCAGCGCCACCCGCCGGTGGCCGAGCCCGGCCACGTGGGCGGCGATCGACCGGGCCGCGGCGCGCTCGTCGATGCCGACGTACCGGTCGGTGGGGCCGGCGTCCGGGCGGGGCACGGTGGTGACAATCGGCAGGCCCCGCTCGCGGAGCACGTCGACCACCCAGCCCTCGTCGCCCACGCAGTAGACGCAGAACCCGTCGACCGCGGCGTTCTCCACCGCCCGCCGGGCGGCCGCCTCGTCCGGCGGCACCGGCACGAGCAGCAGGCTGGTGCCGTGCCGCTCGGCCGCGGCGGCGACGCCGGCCAGGAAGCGGACCGCGAACGGGTCGGTGAAGGCGTACGACAGCTCCGGCTCGAAGAGCACGCCGATCGCGCCGACGTAGCCGCGCCGCAGCGACCGCGCGGTGGGGTTGGGGCCGGGGTAGCCGATCCGCTGGGCGGTTTCCAGGATCCGCCGGCGCAGCTCCGCGGAGAGCTGGTCGGGACGGCTGTAGGCGTTGGAGACGGTGCTGCGGGAGACGCCGACGGCGTCCGCCACGGCCTGCAGGGTCGGCTTCACCGGCACCCCCTTCTGGATCGATTCAGTCTGGATCGATTCAGAGACTAGCCGGACGACGCACATCGGTCAATGCGAAAGCGAGAAAGCGCCGGCCGGGCTGGCGGGGCGGCGGTCAGGGCTTGCGGGCGACCGCTCCGTACATGCTGACCTCGGCGGCCGACGGGCGGGGCCGCGGCTCGGCCTCGGCCCGCCACTCGGCGACCGAGGTGAGGCCGGGCTCGGCCAGTTCGAGGCCGGCGAAGAAGCGGGCCACCTCGGCCCGGCTGCGCAGGGCGATCAGGCCGTGCGGGCCGCCGCCCCGCCCGGCCGCCTTCGCCTCCGCGGCCACCTCGGGCGGCAGGTGGTCGGCGGTGGCGTGCGACGCGGCCAGGTAACTGCCCGCGGGCAGGGCGTCGAGCAGCCGGCCGACCAGGCCCCCCGGGTCGTCGGAGTCCGGGACGAAGTGCAGGATCGCCACCAGCATCAGCCCGACCGGTCGGGACAGGTCGATGGTGCGCCGCAGGTCGGGGTGGGCCAGGATCCGCTCCGGGTCTCGGAGGTCCGCGTCGAGGTACGCGGTGGCTCCCTCGGCCGAGCTGGTGAGCAGCGCCCGGGCGTGGGCGAGCACGATCGGGTCGTTGTCGACGTAGACCACCCGGGACTCGGGCGCGATGGCCTGGGCGACCTCGTGGGTGTTGTCGGCGGTCGGGATGCCGGTGCCGATGTCGAGGAACTGGCGGATGCCCGCCTCGCGCGCGAGGTGGCCGACGGCGCGCTGGAGGAAGCGGCGGTTCTCCAGCGCGGTGGTGCGGATGGTCGGGAAGGCCGCCGCGATGGCGTCACCGGAGTCCCGGTCGGCCTGGAAGTTGTCCTTGCCGCCGAGCCAGTAGTTGTAGCGGCGGGCCGGGTGGGCCACCGAGATGTCGATGCGGTCGCCGGGTTTGTTCACTGCGGATACAGCTCGTCGCGGATCCGGGCGAGCAGCTCCGGCGTCCGCTCCGGCGGCTCGGCCTCGACGCAGAGCCGTTCCATCGCCACCGCGTAGTAGTCGAGGTCGTCGCGCTTGTCGAGGTAGAGCGCGCTGGTGAGCTGCTCGATGTAGACGATGTCGGGCAGGTCCTGGTCGCCGAAGCGCAGGATGCTGAAGGCGCCCCCGGCCGCGGCGTGGCCACCGGCGGTGAACGGGACGACCTGCAACCGGATGTTCGGCGCCGACGTCGCCTCGATCAGCGCGGTCAGCTGCTCGCGCATCACCGCCGGCCCGCCGATCGGCCGGCGCAGCGCGGCCTCGTCGACCACCGCCCAGAGCTGGGGCGGCCGCGGGCGGCGCAGCAGCTGCTGGCGGCGCATCCGCAGGTCGACCCGGCGGTCGACCTCCGCGGCGTCGGCGCGGGGGTGGCCGAGCAGCACCACGGCCCGGGCGTACGCCGGAGTCTGCAACAGGCCGGGTACGAACTGCACCTCGTAGGTACGGATCAGCGCGGCGGCCGCCTCCAGCCCGAGGTAGGACTGGAACCAGCTGGGCAGCACGTCGCCGTACCGGTGCCACCAGCCCGGGCTGTTGGCGTCCCGGGCGAGCTTGAGCAGCGGCTCCCGCTCCTCGGCCGCGGTGACCCCGTAGAGGGTGAGCAGGTCGGCGACGTCGCGCTCCTTGAACCCGACCCGGCCCAGCTCCATCCGGCTGATCTTGGATTCGGAGGCCCGGATCTCCCAGCCGGCGCCCTCCCGGGTCACCCCGCTGGCCTCCCGCAGCCGCCGCAACTGGGCGCCGAGCAGCATCCGCAGCACGGTCGGGCCGGTCGCCGGACCGCCCTCTGCGGAAACCATGGTCATGTGCCGCCCTCCGCACCCCGACCGGACGCCCCCGCCCGGCCGACGTGTAAGCATGCCATGAACCCTGAGTGAGGTGAACTCCTCCGAAGCGGTGGATCCGGTCCGGTCGACGGGACGGCCGGTCAGCCGATGAGGTGGTCGAAGTCGCCGTCCCGGGCGCCGAGCACGAAGGCGGCGATTTCGTCCACTGTGTAGATCAGTGCCGGCCCCTCGGGGTGCCGGGAGTTGCGCACCGCGATGCCGGCCCCTTCGGGCAGCTGGGCCAACTCGACGCAGTTGCCGCTGGGGTTGCTCCGCCGGCTCTTCTGCCAGGTGAGCGGGGGCAGCTGGTTGATCGGAACGCCGTTGGGTGGCTGCTGCATCAAGCGGTGTCTTTCTCTCTGGGAGCCCACGAGGCCGGCCGGGGGTTGCCATGGCGGTCGACGAAGGGCTTCCTGCACGTGCATCTGCTCTTGCATCTGCATCGGACGGCGAGCATGATAACGCACGTGAATGGTGCTCAGCTGTTCACGCTGAGTTACTCCGAGCCGGGTGCTGGCCCGGCCGGATGCAGCCGTCCGGCCGCTCGCCGGAGGCGGTGCGGCGATGGGAGGGTTCGTGCCGGATCCGATGTCCGTGGCGTCCGGCATCTGCGCCGCTGGCGCGCTCCTCACCTCCTGGCAGCTGCGGCAGCGGGCGCTGCGCGCAGAGGCCGAGATCGAGCACCTCCAGGCCGAGTTGGCGGCTGAACGGCACGCGGCCAGCCACGACCCGCTCACCGGCCTGCCCAACCGCCGCGCCTTCTACCGGCTGGCCGCCACCCTGCTCACCCGGGCGGACGGCCGGACGCTGATCGCGGTCGTCGTCGACCTGGACGACTTCAAGCAGGTCAACGACCGCTTCGGGCACGCCGCCGGCGACCAGGTGCTGATCATCGTCGCCGAGCGGTTGACCGCGTTCGCCGGCGACAACCTGGTGGCCCGGCTCGGCGGCGACGAGTTCGCCGGCCTGCTGGCCAGTCCGACCGTCGACCGGCGGTGGATCGACCACGCCACCCGGCGGCTCGGCGAGACGCTCGGCGCGCCCATCCCGCTCGGCGGGCGCAGCGTACGGGTCACCGCGTCGGTCGGGCTTGCCCCGGTCGCCGGCCCGGCGCAGCTCACCGAGGCGCTCGGTCGGGCCGACGCCGCCATGTACCGGGCGAAGAGCCTCGGCACCGGCCGGCCACCCCGGCAGCTGGTGGACAGCCCCCGCCTCGCCGAGTGCTGACGACGACCGACGGCAGGCGGCGGCCGTCGGGGCGGATCAGTCCAACGAACGGGCCAACGAACGGGCAAGTTCGTCAGCCAGGTCGTCCGTCGCCTCGAAGTGGAGGAAGGTCCACACGTCCGGCTGGGCGTCCGACACCGACGTGGAGACGTCTTGCCGGCTGATCCGCGTGACGCCGAGCCCCGCGATCCTGAGATCCGCGTCGTCGCGCAGGCTCTCGCGATTCGAGTCCCTCGAAGCATGGACCGAGCCGGTCAGGCTCGCCCGACACTTGCTCGAGGACGACCCTGACCCCCACTCCGGCCGGTCCTCGGGGATCATGGCGGCCATGACCTCACCAGCACCCGACAGGAACCGGCCGATCGGTGAGCGGCATGTCAAGGTCTGGTTCCGGTTCACCCCCCGCGAAGGGTGGCTTCCCTATGACCGGGAGGGACTGTGGGGCGTGACCGTCGGCCCCGACACCGCCCGCATCTGCAATGTCCCGTTCCTGCAGGACGGCGTGGCCGAAGGCGACGTCGTGCGCTTCCTGACAGACGCCCATGGAGCTCATTGGGCGGCGGAGCGAGTCGAGCCCTCGGGCAATTGCACGGTCAGGGTCCTCCCGGTCCCCACCGGCCCACTCGGGCGAAGCGCGCAGGCCGTGCACGATCGGCTGGCGCCTTTCGGCCTGGGCGGCGAGACGTTCAGCCCGGAGCTGCCGCTCGTCGCGCTCACGGTGCCCGCCGACGCGGACCTTCCGGCGATCAAGGCGACCCTGCTCCGTGGCCAGGCGGAGGGCTGGTGGCATTTCGAGGCCGCGTGCGTGACCGACGCATGGCGAGCGGCCTGACCTGCCCGTCCTGGTCGCACACCTGCGGCTGCGTCTGCGGCACCGGGCTCACCTGGCCTCCGGCGGCCGGCCCAGCTTGCGCAGGGCGGCGCGGGCCAGGGTGACCAGGCCGTCCGGTGAGATCAACCCCCGCACGATGTCCAGCGCCTGCTGCCGCTCCCCCTCGGCCCGCGCCACGTCGAGCACCTGCCCGGCCCAGTCGCCCAGGTCGTCCAGCGCACGGACGGTGAGGAACCAGGCCAGCCGGGCCGGATCGGGCTCGGTGGGGCCGTAGCCGACGCGGAACGCGGCCTGCTGCGCCGCGGTGACCGGGGCGAAGGCCAGCACCCCGCCGAAGACGAACATCAGGTCGCACTCGGGCGGGGCGAGCACGGCGTCGTCCCAGTCGATCAGCCAGATCCGCCCGGCCGGACCGAGCAGCAGGTTGCCCAGGTGCGGGTCACCGTGGCAGACCACGGCCCGCCCCGGCCGGTCGCGCAGCTCGGCGCCGAGCGGCTCCACCGCGGCGGTCAGCTCGGCCACCGGGCCGGCGGCGGTCGACCAGATCCGGGCCAGCTCGTCGGCGAGCCGGTCACCCGGCCGGTGCCGGCACAACCGTTCGTCGACCGCGCGCAGGGTGGCGAGCACCGCCGGGTGGGTGCCGCCGCCGGGCGGCAGCAGGCCGGCCAGCTCGTCGGTCACCTCCGCCGCGTGCACCCGGGCCAGCACCTGGCCGTACGACCGCCAGTGGGCGTCGGTCATCGCACCGCCGAGCGCCCGGTCGTCGGAGACCCAGGGCAGGACGGAGAGGCGGCGGCCGTCCCGGACGGTCCACGCTCGACCGTCGGGGCCGGGCAGCGGTGCGGGGATTCCCGGCACGCCCTGGCCGGCGAGGTGCGCCGACACGATCAGCCCGGCCGGCGTGCCGCCGCCGCTCAGCTTGACCGCGTACCGGCCGCCGTCGGCGGACTCGGCCCGCCAGAGCAGGGCGCGCCGGTCGGCGCCGAGGTCGACCGGCTCGGTGACGGTGAGGCGCACCCCGAAATCGTGGTGCACCCAGTCGGTCAGCGGCAGCGGGTCGTCGGCCATCGGCACACCCTGCCAGCGGTGGCGCGGACGGGCGTACCGAATTTCCGTGCCGTGCGGCGCCGCGGCCGGTGCCGGCCGCGGCGCCACTCCGGTTCAGGCCAGGGTCTTCAGGTACTCCGCGAGCGCGTTGTAGGACTCGGCGGCGCCCTGCTCCATGCCGGAGCTGACCATGCCGTCGCGCTCCTCCTTGGTGTCGAAGCGGGTGGTCCCGGTGACCACGGTCCGGCCGTCCTGCTCGGTGAAGACCAGCGTCTCCACCGCGACGTGCCCCGGCATGCCCTCGTACTCGAAGGTCTGCACGATCCGCTCCGGCGCCTCGATCTCGCGGAACTCGCCGCGGAAGCCGTAGGAGTTGCCGTCCTGGGCGTGCTCCACGAAGCGGTAGCGGCCGCCCACCCGGAAGTCGATCTCGACGTCGAGCGGGTTGCCCCGTCCCCACCAGCGCTTCAGGTGCTCCGCCTGGGTGTGCGCGGCGAAGACCAGGTCGCGCGGGGCGTCGAAGGCGCGGGTGAGGGTGATCTCGTGGTCGGTGGGAAGCTCCACGACCAGGTCACTGAGCTGACTCATCGCTGTTCTCCTTCAGTTCTCGCAGGTAGCTGTCCAACGTGTCGTAACGGTCGTCCCAGAGCCGGCGGTACTGGTCGACCCACTCGGCGAGCGTGCGCAGCGGCGCCGGGTCCAGGCGGCAGCGGCGCCACTGCGCCTCCCGGGTGCGAACGATCAACCCGGCCCGCTCCAGCACGTTGAGGTGCTTGGAGATGGCCTGGACGCTCACCGGGAACGGCTCCGCCAACTCGTTGACGGTCGCCTCGCCGGCCGCCAGCCGGGCCAGGATGGCCCGCCGGGTCGGGTCCGCGAGGGCGGCGAAGACGGTGCTGACCGGATCTGCTGACATCATCACTCTCAACCAACTGGTTTATAAACCGATAGGTTGAGCATACTCGCCGACACGCCGGTGTCAAGGCGGTTCGGGAAAACTCGCCGGGGAGATTCGAAGTGTTCCACGCCGGCCGTCGGGTATGTCGCTCTCAACCCGCCCCCGACTGAAGGACCCCACGTGGCGATCCGGGCCCTGCTGCTCAACTGCACGCTGAAGCGGTCACCCGCGCCGTCGAGTTCCGACCTGCTCGGGCGCGAGGTGCTCGCCGCCCTCGCCGAGCAGGGCGTCGAGGGCGAAGTGGTCCGCGTCGTCGACCACGACGTGCGGTTCGGGGTCTCCACCGACGAGGGCGACGGCGACGGGTGGCCGGCGCTACGGGCCAAGCTGCTGGCGGCGCAGATCCTCATCATCGCCACGCCGATCTGGCTCGGCCAGCCGTCCAGCGTGTGCAAGATGGTGCTCGAACGGCTCGACGCGGAACTGTCCGAAACCGACGCCGAGGGCCGCCTGTGCACGTACGGGAAGGTCGCCGGCGTGGCGGTGGTCGGCAATGAGGACGGCGCGCACCACACCATCGGCCAGGTGCAGCAGGCGCTCAACGAGGTCGGGTTCACCTGCCCCGCCGCGGGCGCCACCTACTGGGTCGGCGAGGCGCTGCACAAGCTCGACTACCGCGACGCCGGCCCGAAGCCGGACACCACCGGCCGCACCACCAAGGCGCTCGCGCTCAACGCCGCGCACCTGGCCCGGCTGCTGGCCGAGCAGCCGTACCCGCCACCGGAGACGAATAACGCCGGGGTCGGCCCCAGCCGGGAGCCCGCCTGACCACGGCGCCGGTCAGCGCCACCCGTAGCCGGCGCGCAGCGCCCGCCCCACCCGATCGAAGCGGGCCCGATCCAGCACCGCGCCCTCGCGCCGGATGCTGTCCTCGCGCATGGTCAGCACCCGGTCCAGCCGCACCCAACTGGGCCGGCTGTCCCGGTCCCAGGCACCCGGGCCGAGGGCCAGCCAGTGCCGCTGCCCGTCCCGCTCGCTCTGGCTGGACAGCATCAGCCCGAACAGCGTCCGGCTGTGCCGGCCCACCACCAGCACCGGGCGATCCTTGCCCTGGCGCGGGTCGTCCTCGTACGGCACCCAGGTCCAGACGACCTCCCCCGGGTCGGCGTGCCCGTCCAGCTCCGGCGCGTACGTCAACTCGCGGCGCTGGAGCGCGGCGACCTGACGCCGGCGGGCGACCTGGGCCGGCGCGGGCCCGGAACGCCGGGGACGCGGGACGACCGCGCCGCCCACCCGGCTGATGCGCGCCGCCACGTTCCTCAACAGACCTGCCACGGCGGGCAGCCTATCCTCCGCCCCCGGCGGCTCGGCGGAGGCCGTCGGCAATCCGGTGGCACTCGCCCGCGGTCCCGTCGATGATCGTCGGCATGTCCGTGCCCGCTCACCAGGTCCGCGCCCGCTACTCGGCGGAGACCATCACCGTCTACCAGGCCTACCCGCCGGAGATCGCCCGCGCCGCGCTGGCCGCCGGACGCTTCGTACCACCGTTCAAGCGGGAGCGGATGACCTGGATCAAGCCGTCATTCCGCTGGATGCTGTACCGCTGCGGCTGGGCCACCAAGCCGGGACAGGAACGCGTGCTGGCCGTCGAGATCACCCGCGCCGGGTTCGAGTGGGCACTGGCGCACGCCTGCCTGAGCAGCTACGACCCGCACCGGTACGCCGACCGGGCCGCCTGGTCGCGTCAGTTGCGGGCCAGCCCGGTCCGGGTGCAGTGGGACCCGGAGCGCTCACTGCGGCTGGCCCCGCTGCCCCACCGGTCGGTGCAGGTCGGACTCTCCGGCGAGGCGGTGCGGCGGTACGTCGACGAGTGGCTGGTCAGCCTGACCGACGTGACCCCGACCGCCCGCGCCATCCGCGAGCTGCTCGATGCCGGCGACGACCCGGCCGCCGAGGCGCTGCTGCCGCCCGAGCGCCCGTACCCGTTGCCGCCCGAGGTCGCCGCCGTGGTCGGCGCGACGACGCCGTGACGGACTCCGACCGGTGATGACACTGCGCGGGTGTCGATCCGCTCGCGGCGCCTGTGCGCGGCCGGCGCGTGCTTGACTGGGGCGGTCGGTGCCGGAACGGGCGAGGACGGTGGCAGATGACCTTCGAGGTACGGACGCGGAGCCTGCCCGGCAGGCCGGCGGCGATCGGCTCCGCCGGGGCGTACACCCTGGTGGTGGACCGCCCGGTCGACGGCGGCGGCGACGGCCTGGGGTTCAACGGGGGCCAGCTGCTCTACCTGGCGGTGGCCGGCTGCGTCTCCAACGACCTGTTCCGCGAGGCACGGGCGGCCGGCATCGAGCTGTGGCGGGTGGAGGTGACCGTGCGCGGCGACTTCACCGGCGAGCCGGCGGTCTCGACGGAGATCACCTACGACGTACGGGTCGAGGGGAACGCCCCCGCGGAACGGCTCGGCGAGCTGGTCGGCCGGGTGGACGCGATCGCGGAGATCCCCAACTCGCTGCGCGCGGGCACGCCGGTGCGGCTGGGCCGGGCTGACGTGGTGGGCGGAATCGGCGGCGGCGTCGGTGCCTGATCCGGCGCTCCGCAGTGGGACTGGCGGTGCCGGCCCATCCCGCCGGACCGCCGCTGGCGCCGTTCTCGCGCTGACCCTGCTGGCCGGCTGCACCGACGGCGGGTCGCCGGGCGGAACGCCCGCCGCCGGACCGTCGGCGGTCGCCACCACCGCGACGCCGGGCCCGTCGGTCGCCGCGCCGGTGGTCGAGACCCGCGACGACCTCGCCGGCCTGTTCCAGCAGGCCGGGCTGCGCGGCACCTTCGTGCTGTACGACGTGTCGGCCGGCCGCGTCGTCATGGTGGATCGGGAGCGGGCCGAACGCCGGTTGATCCCCGCGTCGACCTTCAAGATTCCACACAGCCTGATCGCGCTGGAGACCGGCGTGGTCCGCGACGAGCACGAGAAGATCCCGTACGGCGGCCGGCCGCAGCGCGTCGCCGCCTGGGAGCGGGACATGGGGCTGCGGGACGCGATCCGGGTCTCCAACGTCCCGGTGTTTCAGGAACTGGCCCGGCGGATCGGCCCGGAGCGCGAGCGGGAGTGGCTGAACCGGCTCGGCTACGGCAACGGCGAGGTCGGCCCGGCGGTGGACCGGTTCTGGCTCAACGGACCGCTGGAGATCTCGGCCGACGAGCAGGCCCGGTGGCTGGCCCGGCTGGCCCGCGGCGAGCTGCCGGCCAACCCGGCCCACCAGGCGACCGTCCGGGACATCCTGCGTCTGGAGCGCACCGCCGAGCACAGCCTGTACGGCAAGACCGGCCTGACCGACGCCACCGAACCCGGCACCGGCTGGTGGGTCGGCTGGGTCGAGCGCGGCGACCGGCTCTACACGTTCGCGCTGAACGTCGACGTCACCACCGACGCCGCCGCCGAGCAGCGGCTGCCGCTGGGCCGGCGGCTGCTGCACCGCCTCGGCGCCCTGCCCACCGCCTGACCTCGGAGGAAGCCCACGTGGACGGCCACCGCCTGCACCTGTTCCGCTTCCTCGACTGAACCGCCCGGATTTCAACGTCGTCAAGCGACCCGGCCGGGCAGTCAGCGCCGTGGCTCTCCTAGTCCAGATCGGACCGCTTCTCGGCGACCCACTTCTCGACGTCCTCGGCGAGCCAGACGTTCCCCATGGCCAGCTGCGCCACCGGTTCGGGAAAGTCGCGGCGGTTGGTGATCTGGTAGACCCGCTGGCGGGAGATCCCACCCAGCATGACGCGGATCTCTGCCGAGCCGACCAGCCTGAGCCGCTTCATGGCGGGGACACTAGGTGCCTGCCTACTAGTCGTGAGTCAACTTTACGCACGCCTACTAGACGGATGCTCTAGTCGTGTACTCTGAGCGCGAGGTCGAAGCCGAGCGGGATCGGAGTGACCGGTGAGCGATGACGGCCGGGAGACAGTGCTGCTGCCACGAACGCCACAGGTGTTCGCCCTCTACCGCTGCGACAGCATCAGCAACTCGATGCACGACGTCCTCGGCTGGATCCTGGCCCTGCCAGGCGGAGAGATCCTCATGGTCCGGGGGCTACCTGGAGCACGAGAGGTGATCTGGTCAGAATCGCTCAGTCAGGTCGAGAGCTTCTGGGCACCGATGGCCGGCGCCGACGTCGTGCTGGTCACGGAGACAAGGGACGGAGAGCCATCAGGCAGGCAGCGCTAACCGTATGCGTTGACCCGACGACCGGGCGAACCGGCGTAGGCCGGCACGTCGATCCGGCGGGGCGGGCATCACTCGGTCCGAACGACCGACGAGGCGTAGCGAGCCTCGAGGGTCATCTGAACCGGTCATGCCCGCCCCTGGTACCACCAGCAGGAGCGCGTCCACCCCGGACGGGTCGAGCCGGACGCCCTCACCACCGTGCCGCTTGCGAGGCGTTCAGTTGCTGACTGGCCAGCGAACGCTCTTGAGGCGCTGCCCGTCGACCCAGTACGTGCGCTGCCCGTCGAGAACCAACCAGTTGCCCTTGGCGTTGGGGACCACGAAGAGCTCGCGCTGGCCGACCGGCTTGATCCGAACCACGGTGTCGCCAACGGATCCGTACAGATAGCCGTCCGCGGCGTTGTAGCTGAGCGTGTCGGCCTGCCAGGTGCCGCCCGAGAAGTTGTCCCAGTCGAAGGCCCTGACCGTCTTGCTGTAGGTCTGGCGCCCGGTGTTGCGCTCGAACGCGAACAGGGTGCCGTTGGTAGCCGCCCAGACCTGACTACCGGATGTCACCGCCGCGGCGGTCACCTGGGCGTGCCCGACGACCTCCTGGCTCCACAGCAGCTCGCGGGTGGCCATGGAGAAGGCGAAGACCCGTGCGTTCTGCTGGGTCGGGGCGATGCCGTTGCCGCCGTAGATGGACGTGCCGCCGTAGAGGATTCCGTCGGCGTAGGTCAGCGTCAGGATGCTCTGATCCTTGATCAGGTCGAAGTACGTGTCCACCTTGCCGGTCGCGGGGTCGTAGATCGTCAGGCTGGACTGCAGTTGGCCGTAGCCCGGGACCGTCCCGACAGCAAGGAGGCCGCCGGCATCAGCCATGGCGAACGGACGGTCCTGACCGGACGCCGTGAGATCGAAGACCTGGGCCGGATTCCCGTTGGTGAGTGGCCGCGTCGGGTCGACCTCGAAGATCTTGGCGCCTGGGTAGACGCCGGCGTACAGGCGGTCGCCGACCGTCACCAGGTTCTCCGCCTGGCCCAGCCTCGGGTCGAACGTCCACGTGTCCTGACCCGGCGAGTAGCTCGCGAACCCACCGGAGAAGTAGCCGCCGACGTGGACCTGGCCGGTGGGCCCCAAGGTTGCCGATCGCGGGGCCACCGGCGTCCCTTGCAGCGCCGGTGCCAGTTCAGCGTGGTCGCCCGTCGTCAGGTTGTAGTACTGCAGGACCTTGCCGTACGCGCCGACGACGTACTCGGCACCGCCAGAGGTCACGACACCCACCTTGGTGCCCATCTTCACGCCGAGGTTGGTCAGCGTGCCGTCGGGGGCGTATCGGTGCAGGACCGGAACACCGCCGTCGAGGAGCGCGATGTAGGTGTTGCCGGCACTGTCACGTCCGACGCGCTGCATCAGGTAGTCGTTCCACGGCCCGGCCTTCCAGCTACCGGTGACGGTGTCGTAGACGTAACCGATGTTCTTCTTCGTGCATTCGAACCGGACGAACAAGTCAGTTCCGGAGGTGGCCAGCTCGTAGGTGAACTGGCAATCGGCGCGGCCGTCCGGCAGCGGGATCTGTCGCTTGTCCCCGCTGGCGATGTCGATCTCGAAGAGCGCGGCCTGCGTCCCGGTGCCGGCGTAGACCTTGTCGCCGACGACCGCGGTCGACCGCACGTAGGTGTACTGGTCCCCCAAGATGCCGTAGTCGCGCCACCGGCCGGTTGACTTGTCGTAGGCCACGACGTGGGCGCCCGGCAGCGTCGATCCCCCGGCGAAGCCCTCGAAAGTGCCCGTGTACGCCACGCCGTTGGCGTCGGTGTCCACCTGCCAGAGGAAACTCGTGTCGGGAGTGGCCTGGCCGGCCTTCACCGCGGCAGCTGCCTGGTAAGGCAGGTAGTAGAGGTTCCCGTTTCCGTAGCTCGCGACCCAGACCGTGCCGTCTGCGGCGATCTCGACACCCCAGGCACCGCCCGCGCCGTCGAGCGGGTAGGTGGCGATCACGTTGCCCGTGAGTGGGTCGATCTCGGCCAGGTAGGCCGGCTCACCGGAGACCACCGTCCACGTGCGAGCACTGCCATCCGGCATGTTCCCGGAGGCGGCCCCGGCGGCGGTCACGGCGGTCAGCGGAATGACACCGTGGTCCTCCACCGTGACGGGTGGCGTCGGGGCGGCCGAGGCCGTGGCGGGCGTCAGGAGTGTCGAGACCATCGTGGTGGCCGCGGCCAAAGCGATCAAAGTGCTGCGATAGCGCATCCTACCTCCGGCGCAAGTCATCTTCCCGAGGATTACGCCAAGGACCGTAACCTGCCGACATCGATACGTCCATGGCCTTGGATCGCCGAATCAACGGCGACGGCGACGGCGGTTTACTTTTCGGTCATGGGCGGAACGGCGTTGGGGATCCTGAGTCCGTGCCCGGCCGAGCACGTCGAGCCGGTCCTGGTCGAGGAGTCAGCGATCTCGGCGGGCGCCCGCCTCTGGGCCGGATCGCTCAACGCGTGGCGGAACGGAGTGCGGGCCGGGTGTGCGTCGAGTTCTCCGGCCCGCCCGGCGCGGACCTGCTCAACGTCCTGAATGCACTTGCGGCGCATCCGGTCGACCTTGAGCGGAACCTACCGGCCCCGTCCGGAACGCTGGCGGACGGGGCAGGCTACGGTCGAACCGCCAAGCTGGCGATGCTGCGCCCACCCCAGGGGGGAACATGGTCGAACTGCCCAATGACCTGCCGGTCTTCGAGCGCAGCGCGGTACGGCTGGTGGTGCTCGACGGCGACGACCGGGTGCTGCTGTTTCACACCCGCGACCCGGACCACCCCCGGCTGGGCACCTGGTGGGAGCTGCCCGGCGGCGGGATGGACCCCGGCGAGACGTACCTGGACACGGCGGTGCGCGAGCTGCGCGAGGAGACCGGCATCGTGGCCGATCCCGCGCAGATCGGCCCGCCCACCTGGCGGCGGCGGGCCAGCTTCGTGCACCGGCAGCGGCGGCACCTCCAGGACGAGGTGATCGTCCCGGTGCGGCTGGCCGGCCCCGGGCCGGACGTGGACGAGACAGACCGGCTCGACTACGAGCTGGAGGACTACTTCGGGTTCCGGTGGTGGCCGATCGCCGAGGTGGTCGCCAGCGGCGAGCGCTTCTATCCCGGCCAGTTGCCCGCCCTGCTGACCGGCTTCCTGGCCGGCGACGAGATCGACGAACCGTTCGAGCTGTGGTCGTGACGGCGTGGCACCGGCCGGGCACAGTGGTGCGATGACTGACATTCACGGTCCACTGGCCCGCTACGCCGAACGGATGCACACGGTGATCGGCGACCGGCACCACGTCGCCTCTCCCCTCGGCGCGTGGCTGCTGCTGGCCCTCGCTGGCCCCGCCACCGCCGGTGCGGACCGCGCGGAACTGGAGGACGTGCTCGGTACGGACGTGGTCAACGCCGGGGAGGCGGCCCGCGCACTGCTGGAGGCGCCGCACCCGCTGGTGGCGGCGGCGACCGCCGTGTGGCACCGCCCGGGGCTCGATGTCGGCGCCCTGGACCGCTGGCGGGCGACCCTGCCCGGAACGACCGGGACCGGCCCGCTACCGGACCAGGCGGCATTGGACGACTGGGCCCGGGAGCACACGCTGGGCCTGATCGACCAGTTCCCGGTGTCCGTGACGTCGGAGACGCTGCTGCTCCTGGCCAGCGCGCTGGCCACCCGGATCTCCTGGGAGAATCCGTTCGACGTGACGACGGCCGGCGACCTGGGCCCGGCCAGCCCGTGGGCGGGCCGGCTGCGCCGGACCCTGCGCAGCCCCGAACACGGCCACCAGTGCTGGATCGCGGGCAGCCGCAGAGCCGGCGACGTGGCGGTACACAGCGCGTCCTCCGGTCAGGTGGCCACCGCCGACGGCCAGGCCGGGCTGGTCGTCGTCTCGGTCGCCGCCGCCCCCGACGTCGCCCCCGTCGACGTCCTCGCCACGGCGTACGAGTTGGCCACGGCCGCCGTCCAGGCGCCGGACGGGGAGGAACCGCGCGGGAAACGCCGGCACAAGGCGGCCCGGGCCGGGGGACGGCGCTCCCTGTTCGACCTGCCGCTGGGCGACACCGCGCTGTGGACGCTGCGCGAGGAGCCGACCGTGACGTACGCGCCCGACGGTCGGGAGGAGCGGATCCGGGCGGTGCTGCCCTGCTGGTCGGCCGAGAGCCGAATCGAACTCAACGAGGACCGCCTCGGCTTTCCCGTCGCCACCTGGGCGTTCGGCGAGCTGCTGGACACCCCGGAACTGGCGGCCGAGGTGGTACAGAAGGCGGTGGCCCGGTACAGCCGGTACGGCTTCGAGGCCGCGGCGGTCACCGGCTGGGCCATGGCGACCAGCATGCCGCCGGAGGGGGTCGCGCGGATTGCCGAGCTGCGCTTCGGCCATCCGTACGCCGTGGTGGCCGTCGCCACCGACACCCGGAGCGACGGCACGGCCGGGCCCTGGCACGGCGTGCCGGTCTTCTCCGCCTGGGTCGCCGAGCCGGACGAACTGCCCGAGGCCGACCTGGCCGACCGGTACGAGTGACCCCGGGGGCCCGCCGCGCGGGCCCCCGGAACCACTCACGCCGCGACCGGCGCCTTCTTCTCCGCGCGCTCGGCGGCGCGGGCGGCGAGGCGCCGTTCCCGCTCCTGCGCGCCGATCAGGTCGTCCGGCAGCGAGTCGGGCACCTCGACGTCGAACCGGCGCAGCAGCCGGATCGCGAACCCGCCGAGGGTGACCAGCACCAGCGCCGCGCCGAAGCAGACGTACGCGAAGCCGATGCCGCGGCCCTCACCGGTGCCGATCACCGCGCCCACCGAACCGGCCAGCGCCCCGCCCGGGGCGAGCATCGGCTCGAACAGCGCGGTGGCCCCTGGCGCCAGCAGCGCGAAACCGATCGGCAGGGTCGACCAGGAGATGGTCTGGTTCAGGCTGAACACCCGGCCGTGGAACCGCTGCGGCACCTTGACCTGGACGATGGTGGCGTAGATGGACTGCGCCGTGGTCATCGCCATGGCCAGCCAGAACGCGCCCACGCAGATCATCGCGACGGAGGCGTCCAGGCCGATCAGCACGCAGCCGACCGCGGTGCCCAGGTTGCCGATCAGCACGCCGATCATCCGCCGGTGCCGGGGCCCGCCCCAGATCGACATGAGCACCCCGCCGGCCACCGCGCCGCACGCCTCGGCCAGCGCCACCTGGGCCACCTGCGTCGCGGTGCCGAAGGACAGCACCAGCGGCGTGGTGAGCACCAGCGCGGGCGCCAGGAAGATGTTCCCCACCGCGAAGTAGCCGAGCATCAACCGGAAGCCCCGGTGCTGCCAGGAGTAGCGCAGGCCGTTGGCGATGGCCACCAGCAGCCGCTCCTTGGGTCGCCAGCCGAGCAGGTCCGGGAACCGGACCACCGCCAGGGTCAGTACCGCCACCAGGTAGCTCGCCACGTCGATCAGCAGGATGCCCTTGAGCTCGATGGCGGCGAGCAGCCCGGCCGCGAAGACCGGCATCAGCAGCATCGCGAAGCCGTTGGAGAGCTGGGTGATGCCCATCGCGTGGCCGAGGTAGCGCTTGGGCACCAGCTGCGGCACCGCCGACTGGAACGCGATGCGTTGGAACGACCCGGCGACCTGACTCAACGCGACCAGGCCGTAGATGTGCCAGAGTGCCAGGCTGTCGGTCCACAGCAGCACGGCCAGGACCACCTGCACCGAGCCGGCGCTGCTGCTGGCGATCATCATGATCTTCCGGCGGCTGACCCGGTCGGTGATCGCCCCGGCGACCGGCAGCATCAGCACGCCGCAGATCAGCGCGAGCGCCCAGAGCAGCCCCAGGTTGGCCACCGACCCGGTCTGGGTGAACAGCCAGATCGGCAGGGCGAACGCGGTGAGCGCCGACCCGGTCGTGGAGACCAGCTGCCCGACGGTGATCGCGACGAACCGGGCCATCGACGGCTTGACCGTCGTCCCCGCCGGCCGGTCGGCCACGCCGACCCGCTGCTGGGCGGCGAGCACCCAGCCGGCGTCCTCGCCCCGCGCCTGCGGGCCGAGGTCCGCGACGTCGCCGGCCGCGACGGCCGGATGGGTGCGGGTGACGATCTCGGCCAGCTCGTCGGCGCGGTACTTCAGGAAGAAGTGCCCGGCCTGGTCGAGCACCACCAGCGCCAGGGTGTCGCTGAGGAACTGCCACTCGGCGTACCGCTCGGTGTGGTAGTCGGTGACCGGGTCCTCCGAGCCCACCACCGAGATGATCGGGGTACGCAGCTTCGCCGCCCCCCGGTCCAGCAGCCCGGTGAAGTACTCCTCCGACGCCCGGGAGTCGGCCCGCATGTTGCTGATGATCCGGTCGGCCTGCTCCGGGTCCAGCTCGTCGGTGTCCACCCCCATGGACTTCAGCCAGCTGGCGTAGTGCCGGTTGCTGCGCAGCCGCTCCAGCCGGTTGCGCAGCGCGGCGAACGCCCCCTTCGGCCGGGCGAACGGGAACATCGCGCCGATGTAGAGCGCCGCCAGGTCCCGCCCGGCTGCCTCCACCTTGCGGGCCACCTCGGCGACGATCGCGCTGCCCACGCCGCAGTGGCCGTAGAGGGCGATCGGCCCCTCGATCCGCTCCAGGATCTCCTCGGCCACCCGGGTGGTCAGCTCGTCGAACGGCAGCGCGTCCTCGCTGAGCCCGACGTCGTGGCCGGGGATGGCCAGCGACCAGAGCGCGTGCCCGGCGGGCAGCGCGTCGGCGAGCGGCTGGTAGACGATGGCGCTGCCGCCGCCGTACGGGACGCAGACGTAGGTGAGCACCCGCTGGGCGGCCGGGATGGGCTTGGTCAGCTCGTAGAGCAGCCGGCGCGGGCCCTCGGCCTCGCCGGTGCCGGCCATGAACGCGGCCAGGTCGCGGATGGTCCGCTGCTGGAACAGGTCCATCACGCCGACCGGCCGGCCGCCGTGCTCCGCCTTGCGGATCTTGGCGACCACCTGGGTGGCGAGCATCGAGTGCCCGCCGAGGTCGAAGAAGTCGTCGTCGATGCCGAGCGTGTCGACGCCGAGCACCTCCGACCAGATGCCGGCCAGCAGCCGTTCGGTGTCGTCGCGCGGCTCGACCAGCGCGACGGACGCCTCCCGGGTGACCACCGGCGCGGGCAGCGCGCGGCGGTCCAGCTTGCCGTTCGGGCTCAGCGGCAGCGCGTCCAGGGTGACGAACGCGTTCGGCACCATGTACTCGGGCAGGGTCTCCTTCAACGCCGCCTTCAACGCCGCGGGCTCGGCCGCACCGACCAGGTACGCGGTCAGCCGCTTGTCGCCCGGGCTGTCCTCGCGGACGATCACCGCCGCCTCGGTCACCCCCGGCTGCTCGCGCAGCGCGCTCTCGATCTCGCCCAGCTCGATCCGCAGGCCGCGCAGCTTGACCTGGTGGTCGATCCGGCCGAGGAACTCGATGACGCCACGGTGGTCCGCGCCGGGCGCGGTGCGCCAGCGGGCCAGGTCACCGGTGCGGTACAGCCGGGCGCCCGGCTCGCCGGAGAACGGGTCCGGCACGAACCGCTCGGCGGTGAGCGCCGGCCGGCGGTGGTAGCCGCGGGCCAACCCCACCCCGCCGATGTGCAGCTCACCGGCCACCCCGACCGGGCACTCGTTGCCGGCCGGGTCGAGCACGTGCAGTCGCAGGTTGGCGATCGGCGCGCCGATCGGCACGCTGGTCAGCCCGGCCAGCAGCGCCGGGTCGCAGTGCCAGGAGCTGACGTCGATGGCCGCCTCGGTGGGGCCGTACAGGTTGTGCAGCCCGCACCACGGCAGCCGGGCGGTGAAGTCCACCGCCGAGGCCAGCGGCAACTCCTCACCGGAGCAGATCACCCGGCGCAGCGCGGTCGCCGCCTCGACGCCGTCCTCGGCGAGGAAGACGGTCAGCATCGACGGCACGAAGTGGGCGGTGGTGACCCGCTCGGCGACCAGCAGGTCCCGCAGGTAGCCGGCGTCCTTGTGCCCGCCGGGCTTCGCCACCACCAGCCGGGCGCCCTCGCGCAGCGGCCAGAAGAACTCCCACACCGACACGTCGAAGCTGGCCGGGGTCTTCTGCAGCACCGCGTCGTCGACGCCGAGCCGGTAGGTCTGCTGCATCCAGTCGAGCCGGTTGACGATGCCCCGGTGGGTGTTCGGCACCCCCTTCGGCCGGCCGGTGGAGCCGGAGGTGTAGATGACGTACGCCAGGTGCTCCGGGCCGGCCGTCGGCGCCGGGTCCACGGTCGGCTGGTCGGCCCAGACGGCCTCGTCGTCGAGGGCGAGGACGGTGGCGCCGGTGTCCGGCAGCACGTCGCGCAGGTGCCGCTGCACCAGCACCACCGGCGCGGCCGCGTCGGTGACCATGAACGCCAGCCGGTCGGCCGGGTACTCCGGGTCCAGCGGCAGGTAGGCGCCGCCGGCCTTCAGCACGCCGAGCAGCCCGGCGACGAGCTCGACCGACCGCTCGGCGCAGACGCCGACCAGGGTCTCCGGTCCCACCCCGGCCGCGCGCAGCCGGTGCGCGATCCGGTTCGCGGCGGCGTTCAGCTCGGCGTACGTCACCGAGCGGCCCTCGAAGGTGACCGCCACCGCGTCCGGGGTGGCGGCGGCCCGCTCCTCGATCGGCCCGTGCAGGGTCTGCTCGCGCGGGAAGTCGGCGGCGGTGTCGTTCCAGCTGGCCAGCAGCCGTCGCTCGGCCGGGGCGAGCAGGTCGAGCGCGGAGATCGGGGTGTCCGGGGCGGCGACCACCGCGTGCAGCAGCGCGGCCAGCCGCTCGGCCATCCGCTCGACGGTGGGCCGGGTGAACAGGTCGGTGTTGAAGACCAGCTTGGCGTAGAGCCCGTCGACAGTCTCCACCGCGTGCAGTTCGAAGTCGAAGCGGGTGGCCCGCAGCTCCATCGGCTTCCAGTCGAAGGTGACGTCGCTGGCGTCGGAGACCTCGTTGAACCGGCCGATCTCGTAGTTCTGCAGCACGAACATCGCCTGGAACACCGGGGAGCGGCTCACGTCGCGGGGCAGCCCCAGCTCGTGCACCACCTTCGCGAACGGCACCTCGGCGTGCTCCAGGCCGTCCAGCACGCTGCGCCGGGTGCGCTCCAGCAGCTCGGCGAAGGTCGGGTCGCCGGCCAGCTCGGCGCGCAGCGGCACCATGTTGATGAACATGCCGACGACGTCTTCCAGCTCCGGCGCGGAGCGGCCGGCGACCGACGCCCCGACGGCGAAGTCGTCCTGCCCGGCGTGCCGGGCCAGGAACACCTGGTAAGCGGCGAGCAGCGTCATGAACAGGGTGCCGCCGTAGGAGCGGGTCAGCGCGAGCAGCCCGTCCGTGGCGGCCTGGTCCAGCCGCAGCTCCACGAAGTCGCCGGTGTAGGTCTGGGTGGCCGGGCGGGGCAGGTCCAGCGGCAACTCCAGCGGAGTGATGCCGGCCAACCGCTGCTTCCACCAGTCCAGGTGCCGGCGGGCCGCCGGCCCCTCCAGCTCCCGCGCCTCCCAGTGGGCGAAGTCGCCGTACTGGATCGGCAGGGCCGGCAGCTCTCCACCCCGGTAGAGGGTGATCAGGTCACGCAGCAGCACGTCCACCGACCAGCCGTCGCCGACGATGTGGTGCTTGCTGAGGAACAGCACGTGGTCGTCGACGGACAGCCGGATCAGCAGGGCCCGCAGCAGCGGCCCCTCGGCCAGGTCGAACGGCTCCCCCGCGGCCGCCTCCACCAGCGCCTGCGCGGTCGCCTCGTCCGGCGCGTCCACGATGGTCAGCGGCACCTCGACGGCGTCCTGTACCACCACGGTCGGCCGGCCGTCGGCGTCGGCCGGGAACCGGGTGCGCAGCGACTCGTGCCGGCGGGTCAACTCGGCCAGCGCGGCGCGCAGCGCCGCGACGTCGAGCGGTCCGCGCACCCGCAGCGGCACCGCGATGTGGTACGCCGCCTCGCCCGGAGCGAGCTGGTCCATGAACCAGACCCGCTCCTGGGCGTACGACAGCGGCACCTCGGCGTCCGGCGGACGCGGACCGATCCGGGCCGCGGGCGCGGCGGACTGCCGCTTGCGCAGCCGCTGGGCGATCAACGCCTGGCGGGCCGCGTCCCGGGCCGGATCCTTCAGGTCGGTCATCGGGGATTGTCCTTCTCCGCCGCGAGCAGCGCGGCGACCTCGGTTTCGGAGAGCTCGTCGAGTTCGGCGGCGATCCGCTGCTCGATCTGGGCGGCCAGGTCGGCCACCACCGGGCTGCTGAACAGCGCCCGCATCGGCAGGTCGACGTCCACCTCGGCCCGGATCCGGGCCATCGCCCGCATGCCGCGCAGCGAGTTGCCGCCCAGGGCGAAGAAGTCGTCCAGGGCGCCGACCTTGTCCACCTGGAGGATCTCGGCGTACACCTCGGCGACCAGCGCCTCGGCGTCGGTGCGCGGGGCGAGGAACCCGTCGGCGGCCGGCTCGGCGGCGGCCGGGGCGGGCAGCGCGGCGGTGTCCAGCTTGCCGTTCGGGGTCAGCGGCAGCGCGTCGAGCCGGACGAACGCCGACGGCACCAGGTGCGCCGGCAGTTCCCGGGCCAGGTCGGCGGCGAGGGTCGCCTCGTCGGCCGTGCCCACCAGGTAGCCGACCAGGGTCGGCTCCCCGGAGTCGGAACGGACCACGACCGCCGCCGCGGTGACGTCCGGCCGGGCCAGCAGCGCCGACTCGATCTCGCCCAGCTCGATCCGCATGCCCCGGACCTTGACCTGGTTGTCGCGGCGGCCGAGGTACTCCAGCGTGCCGTCGGGGCGCCAGCGGGCCAGGTCGCCGGTGCGGTACATCCGCTGCCCGGCCGGCCCGTACGGGCAGGGCAGGAAGCGCTCGGCGGTGAGGCCGGGCCGGCGCAGGTAGCCCCGGGCCAGCTGGTCGCCGGCCACGTACAGCTCGCCGACCACCCCCGGCGGCACCGGGTTCAGCGCCCCGTCGAGCAGGTACGCCCGGGTGTTCCAGCTGGGCCGGCCGATCGGCACCGCGCCGGCGGGCAGCTTTTCGCCCGGCGCGATCCGGGCGGCCACGCAGCCGACGGTCGCCTCGGTCGGGCCGTACTCGTTGACCACCGCCACGTTGCCGTGGGTGGCCCGCCACACGGCGAGCTGCTCACCGGTGAGCGCCTCGCCGCCGATCACCAGGTCTGTGGTCGGCGACAGCTCGGCGTCGAGCAGCGGCAGGTGGCTGGGGGTGACCTTGAGGAAGGTCGGCCGACCGCCGGCCCGCGCGGCCGGCTCGTCGATCGCCGCGAGCCGGACCGTGCCGCCCGCGGTGAGCGGGCCGAGCAGCCCGGTGACGGTCAGGTCGAACGACACCGGCGAGTGCAGCAGCGCGGTCCCGGCCAACCCCGGGTAGGTGTCCCGGGCCCAGGCGAGGTACGCGGTCACCGCCCGGTGCTCCACCACCACGCCCTTCGGCCGGCCGGTGGAGCCGGAGGTGTAGAGCACGTACGCCGGGTGCTCCGGGCGCAGCGGGGCGCTGCGGTCGGCGTCGGTCAGGTCGCCGCCGTCGCCGTCGAGCGGACCGTCGAGCACCAGCGCGCCGGCCGGCACCAGCGCGGCGGTGTCCGGGGTGGCCAGCACCAGCGCCGGCTCGGCGTCGGCGAGCAGGTAGGCGATCCGGCCGGCCGGGTAGCCGGTGTCCACCGGCACGTACGCGGCGCCGGACTTGAGCACCGCGAGGATGGCGACCACCAGCTCCACCGAGCGGGGCAGCGCCAGCGCGACCCGCGACTCCGGGCCGGCGCCGCGGGCCACCAGCACCCGGGCCAGCCGGTTGGCGTCGGCGTTCAGCCGGGCGTACGTCAGCTCGGCGCCGTCGCGGATCAGTGCGGGCGCGTCCGGGGTGGCCGCCGCCTGCCGCTCGAACTCCGCCACCAGCGTGCTGGGAGGCACGTCGTGGGCGGTGTCGTTCCAGGTGGACAGCACCAGTTCCCGCTCGGCGTCGGCGAGCAGCGGCAGCGCCGACACCCGCTGGGCCGGGTCGGCGACGGCGGCGGTGAGCAGCCGCACGTACCGGGCGACGACCGTCTCGGCGGTGGCCCGGTCGAACAGCGCCGTCCGGTACAGCAGCCGGCTGGTGCCGGTGGTGATGTCGAAGGCCAGGTCGTCCTTGGTGGTGCCGAGCGGCGCCGGGTCGAGGCCGGAGTCCGGGATGTAGTTCAGCGCGGTCTGGAAGACCGGCTGCACCGACGGGTCCCGCTGCGGGTCGATCGCCTCGACGATCCGCTGGAACGGCGTGCCGCCGTGCTCCATCGCATCGACCAGCCGGTCGCGCACCCGGACCAGCAGCTCGGCGAAGCTCGGGTCGCCGGCCAGGTCGCAGCGCAGCGCCACCGGGTTGACGAACATGCCGATCAGCCGGGTCAGCTCCGGGTTGTCCCGACCGGCGGTGGAGACGCCCACCACCACGTCCTCGTCGCCGGAGATCCGGGACAGCAGCGCGGTGAACGCGGCCAGCAGCACCATGTACGGGGTGGCCGCCGAGCCGGCGGCGAGCTGGCCGACCCGGTCCAGCAACCCGGCCGGCAGGTCGAAGCGCACCTCGTCGCCGGCGAAGCCCAGCTGCGCCGGGCGGGGCCGGTCCAGCGGAAGGGCGGTCACCGCCGGCGCGCCGGCCAGCTGCTGGCGCCAGAAGTCCAGCTGCCGGTCCAGCTCCGGGCCGGCGAGCTGGTCGCGCTGCCAGACCGCGTAGTCGGCGTACTGGATGGGCAGCTCGGGCACGTCGGCGGGCGCGCCGGTCAGCGCGGCCCGGCTGAGCGCGGCCAACTCCTCGGTGAACAGCACCGCCGAGTGGCTGTCGAACACCGCGTGGTGCACCACGAAGAGCAGCGTGAGCTGGTCGTCGGTGAGCCGGAGCAGCCGCGCCCGCCACAGCGGCGGCGCGTCCAGCGCGATCGGCGTGCGGGCCAGCTCGGTCAGCAGGTCGCGGGCGTGCCGGTCGCGCTCCGCCGCCGGCAGGTGCCGCAGGTCGGTCTCGGGCAGGTCGACCGGCTCCGCGGCGCGAACCACCTGGACCAGGTCACCGTCCTGCGTGCGCAGGTGGGTGCGGAGCGACTCGTGCCGGGCGACGATCTGCCCGAGCACCGCGTTGGCCTGCTCCCGGCCGAGGCCGACCGGGAACCGGCACGGGCTGGAGACGTTGTAGACCGGTGAGCCGGCGTCGAGCTGGTTGGCCAGCCACACCCGCTCCTGGGCGAAGGATGCCGGAAACGTCCACTCGCGGGGCTCGGTCATGACGCGGCCTCGCGGACCGAGCGGGGACGCATGTCCGTCCAGACGGTGTCGATGTGCGCCAGGCACTCCTCCCGGGTGCCGGCGAAACCGGCCTCGTGCCACCCCGCGGGGAGGTCGCGCTCGGCCGACCAGATCGAGTACTGCTCCTCGTCGTTGCGGACGACCAGGAATCGGGTTTCGGCCATCACTTCGCTCCGTTGCTCTCGGGGGTGTGCGGTTCGGCCATCGCCACAGCGATCTGGCGAGGGCCGGTGAACGGCTCCCGCCCGTGCGCGGCGGTCATGTTGTCCACCACCAGCACGTCGTCGCGCTGGTAGTCGAAGCGGACGCTGGCCGCCCGGTACGCGGCCCGCAGGTGCTCCATCACGTCGGCGGGGATCTCCCCGCCGTCGCCGTAGTAGGTGTTCGACGGCAGCTCGTCGGCGCCGAACATGGCCAGCAGCCCCTCCTGGTAGTCCTTCGGCAGGGTGCTGATGTGGAAGAAGGTGGCGTGGTTGAACCAGCGCGGGGTGTCCGAGCCGGGCCGGTGGTGCACCACGTCCCGCACCGCCCGGGTCCGCAGCCCGTCCTTGCCGCGCCACTCCAGCTCGATCCGGTTCGCCGCCGCGTACGCCTCGACCTCGGCCCGGTCGTCGGTGTTGAACACGTCCTGCCAGCGGGTGCCGAAGTCGGCGTGGAAGTTGCGCACCAGCATCCACCGGCGGCGCACGAACTCCTCCCGCACCGCCGGGTCGATCTCGGCGTACACCCGGCGCACGTCGGCCAGCGGGGTCGCGCCCTGCGTCTGCGGCGGGGTGATGCAGTAGAAGAACAGGGTCAGCGGCCAGCGCGCCTGGTACGAGTTCTCGTTGTGCAGGAAGATCTCCTCGTCCGGCGGGTAGTCGGTCGAGGTGTAGACGCGCCCCTTGATGGCATGCCGGGGCGAGGACCGTTCGGTGTAGACCAGCGGTTCGCCGGACAGCGCCCGGACCACCCGGTCGAAGCCGTCCACCCCGCCGACGTCGAAGCCGCGGAACAGCAGTCCGCCGTGCTCGACCAACGTCGCGCGCAGTTCCGCGCGGCGGGCGTCGATCAACTCGGTCAGCTCCCGGCCGTCGTTCTCGACGACCACCGGCAGCGTGGCGATCGTGTCGCTCATTGCTTCGTCACTCCTGGTTTCTCGGTGCTCACGCGCGGGGCAGCCGCGGGATGGCGGGGATGGTGGCCGGAGCGGCCGGCTCGTCGGTGGGGGCGGCGGTGGCCCGCAGCTCCTCGATCCGGGCGGCGAGACCGGCGACGGTCGGCGTCTCGAAGAGGCTGCGCATCGGCAACCGCACCCCGGTCGCCTTGCGCATCGCCGCGATCAGCTGGACCGCGACCAGCGAGTTGCCGCCGAGGGCGAAGAAGTCGTCGTCGACGCCGATCTCCGGCACGCCCAGCGCGTCCCGCCAGACCCCGGCGATGGTGACCTCCAGTTCGGTGCTCGGCGCGGCCGAGCCGCCCCCGGTCACCGCCGGCGTGGCGGCCGCCGGCTCCGGCTCGTTCTCCAGGCTCCCGGTGGTCACCCGACCGGCCCGGTCGCGGATGTCCGCCACCGTCCGGGTGGCGATCACCACCTGGGCGCCGAGCCCGGCGGTGAGGCTGCGCCGGAACGCCTCCGCGCCGTCCACCGGCCGGATGTCCTCGGTCGGCCCGGCCGCCGCCGCGGCGGTGTCGGCCGGCGCGGCGGTGGCCAGCCCGCCGGTGACCGCGCCCTGGTCGACCCGGCGCAGCACGAAGTCGCTGATCGCGACGAGTTCCCGGCCGGCCGGGTCGAGCAGAGTCAGGTCGGCGGCCACCACCTCGTCGGTGGCGCTGTCCCGGTGCCGCAGGTGGCTGAGGAACTCGGCCGGCAGCGACCCGCGCACCACGATCCGCCCGTAGGACAGCGGCAGGTAGGTGCCCGAGCCCTGCCCCCGGCCGAACGCGGTCGCCACGTCCAGCAGCGCCGGGTGCAACCCCCACGCCGGCAGGTCACCGACAGCCTCGGCGGGGGCCGCGATCCGGGCCAGTTCCTGGCCGTCGCCGAGGTGGTGCTCGCGCAGCGCGGCCCAGCGCGGCCCGAAGGTCAGCATGCTGGTGCGGCCACGGCCGAACGACGCGTCGTCGTCCACCCGGCGGCCGGCGACGGCCGGCTCCCGCGCCGGCGGGGCCGGCTCCACGGTCCAGCCCGCCGAGCCGCGCACGTGGGTACGGGTCTGCCCGGCGGCGAGGCTGCGCACCGCGAAGTCGGCGCCGTCCTCGCTCGGGGTCAGCTCCACCCGGTACTGGGCGACGGTGCCGTCCGGCACCGAGAACGGCTCCAGGAACACCACGTCGCGCAGTTCCACGCAGGCGCCCTCGGCGGGGGCGGGCAGCGCGGCGGCCACCGCCGCGCGAACCGACTCCAGGTGGGCGGTGCCCGGCACCACCGGCACCCCGCCGATGCGGTGCTCGTCGAGCAGCCAGTGGGTGGCCGCGGAGACCAGGCCGTGCAGCACGAAGCCGTCCGGGCCGGTCACCTTGGTGGTGAGCACCGGGTGCTCGACCGGGGTGGTGACGGTGTCCCGCCCCGCGGCCCGGAACCCGGCCGGGGCGTTGGTCTCCACCGCCATGCCCACCTCGGCCCAGCCGCCCCAGTTCTGCGACACCACCGGCGCCCGCCAGCCCAGCCCGGAGCGGGCGTAGGCGTCGAGCGCGTTGTTGGCCGCGCAGTAGTCGACCTGGCCGAAGCCGCCGATCACCGCGGTGATCGACGAGCAGAGCACCACGAAGTCCAGCGGCAGGTCGCCGAAGACCTGGGCCAGCGCGAGGGTGCCGGCGAGCTTGGGCGCCAGCACCCGCTCCGCCTCGGTCCGCTCCTTGATCTCGGCCATGCCGCCGCCGGGCAGGCCGGCCGCGTGCACGATGCCGTCGATCCCGCCGTACGCGGCCTCGGCCGCCGCGCGTACCCGGTGCAGGTCGGCCGGGTCGGTGACGTCAGCGGCGAGCACCAGCACCTCGGCCCCGGCCGCCTCCATCCGGCGGATCGCCGCGATCGCCCGGCCGGTGCGGTCCGCGCTGCCGTGCACGGTCAGGTGCGCGTCCCACTCCTCGCGCGCGGGCAGCCCGGAGCGGGCCAGCAGCACCAGCTTCGCCCGGGCCCGCTGGGCGAAGTCCTCGGCCAGGGTGATGCCGATGCCGCCGAGGCCACCGGTGATGACGTACCGGCCGCCCTCGCGCAGCGCCCCCGGCTCGCCCTCGGCGTCCACGGTGACCTGCTCGTAGCCGGTCACCCAGCGGCGGCCGCCGCGCAGCGCCACCTCGGGCCGCTCCGGGTCGACCGGGCGGCGCAGCTCGGCCAGCAGCGCCCGCCCGCCGTCGTCGGCCGGGTCGGCGTCGAGCAGTCGGACGGTCAGCCCGGGCAGTTCCACCGGGAGCACCCGGGCCAGCCCGGCCAGCGTGGCGTGCTCCGGCCGGCGCAGGTCGGCGCCGCTGACGTCGCCGATGCCGGTGGTCACCAGGTCCAGGGTGAGCGCGCCGTCGGCACCGGTCAGGCCGGCGCCGGCCAGCGCCTGCACCAGGTGCAGGGCGCTGAAGAAGCCGCGGTCCTGGGCCGCCCAGGTGGCCGCGATGTCGGTGCCGGCCGGTTCGCCGTCGAGGACGAACGCGTGCACCAGCCGGGCCGGCACGCCGTCGGCGGCCAGCGCGGCCACCAGCGCGTCGTAGTCGTCCCGCACGCCGGGGCGCAGCCGCCAGCCGTCGCCGTCGACGGCGAAGGCGTCGCCGGGGCGTACCACCAGCGGCTGCTCCCCCGCGGCCCGCAGCGCCGCGACCAGCGCGTCGCCGCGCGGGCCGTCGACCAGGACCAGGCAGCGGCCCAGCGGCTCGGTGCGCGGCTCCGGCGCGGCCTGCCGCCACACCGGCACCGCGAACCACTCCGGCAGCGGCCGCGGCCCGGTCTCGACCGGCGCGGCGGCGACCTGCTCCACCGGGTCCGGGTCGACCCAGTAGCGACGCCGCTCGAACGGGTACGTCGGCAGCGGCACCCGCCGGGCGTCCGGGTCGGAGCCCAGCCGCACCGGGGTGCCCTGGCACCAGAGCGCGGCGGCGGCGCCGAGCAGGGTGGCCAGGTCGCCGGTGGCGTCGCCCGGGCCGGGCAGGCTGCCCAGCGGGGTGAGCTTGCGCTGCGCCTCGGCCGCCTTGGCCACCTGCATCCGGGCCAGGTTGGCCAGCTGCTTACCGGGGCCGCACTCGACGAGCTGCCAGGTGCCCTCGCCGAGCAGGGTGGCGACGCAGGCCCCGAAGCGCACCGGCTGGCGCAGGTGCGCCGCCCAGTACGCCGGGTCGGTGGCCTGCTGGTCGGTGATCCAGGTGCCGGTGACGTTGGACAGGAACGGGATCGCCGGCGCGCGCAGCGGCACCCCGGCCATCAGCGCGGTGAACTCGGCGAGGATCGGCTCCATCATCGGCGAGTGGAAGGCGTGCGAGGTGCGCAGCGGCTTGGCCTTGCCCTTGAGCGTCTCGGCGAACGCGGCGACCGCCTCGGCGGGACCGGCCACCACGCAGGTGCCGGGGCCATTCACGGTGGCCACGGCCAGCCCGTCGGGGAGCCGCTCGGCGACCACCGACTCGTCCAGCGCGACGGCCAGCATGGCCCCCGGCGGCATGGACTGCATCAGCCGGCCCCGGGCAGCGACCACCCGCAGCGCGTCCGGCAGGCTCAGCACGCCGGCCACGGTGGCGGCGACGTACTCGCCGATCGAGTGGCCGATCATCGCGGCCGGCCGCACCCCGGCGGACTGCCAGAGCGTGGCCAGGGCGTACTCGACGACGAACAGGGCGGGCTGGGTGTAGCGGGTCTCGGTGAGCGTCTCCTGGGCCTGCGGGTCACGGCCGAGGATCAGGTCGCGGATGTCCAGCCCCAGCTCGGGGCGGAGCAGCTCGGCGCATTCGTCCACGGTGGCCCGATAGCTCGGCTCCTCGGCGTAGAGCTGCGCGCCCATGCCCGCGTACTGGGCGCCCTGGCCGGAGAAGAGGAAGGCCGGCCGGGGCGCCGGTCCCTCGGCCACCCCGGCCTGCCGGCGGCGCGGAGTGTTCAGCGCGGTCACCGCGTCGGCCAGGTCGGTGGCCACCACGGCGACCCGGTGCGGGTACTCCTGCCGGCCGATCCGCAGCGTGTGCGCCACGTCGGCGAGGTGTTCCGGCCCTCGGTCGGCGGCGGACTCCAGGTGCTCGGCGAGCCGCCGTACGGCGGTGTCCAGCGCGGTGGGGGTCTTCGCCGACACGTGCAGCAGCTGCGCCGGGCGGACCCGCCGGGACGGGCGGTGCGCCGCCGGGGCCTCCTCCAGCACCACGTGGGCGTTGGTGCCGCCGATACCGAACGAGCTGACCCCGGCCCGTCGGGGTACCCCGTCGGTGTCCCACTTGGTCAGCGTGTTGGTCACGTAGAACGGGGTGTCGGCGAACTCGATGGCCGGGTTCGGCGTCTCGTAGTTGATGGTCGGCGGGATCAGCCCGTGCTCCATCGCCAGCACCGTCTTGATCACGCTGACGATGCCGGAGGGCTGGCTCAGGTGGCCGATGTTGGACTTCACCGAGCCGATGCCGCACCAGCCCCGGTCGTCGGTGTCCTTGGTGTAGACGGTGGAGAGCGCGGCCACCTCGATCGGGTCGCCCATCGCGGTGCCGGTGCCGTGCGCCTCGACGTAGCTGATGGTGCGCGGATCGACGTCGGCCATCGCGACGGCCTGGGCGATCGCCTCCATCTGCCCGTCCATGCTGGGGGCGGTGAAGCCGACCTTGCCGGCGCCGTCGTTGTTGATCGCGTTGCCGAGCACCACGGCGCGGATCGTGTCGCCGTCGGCGATCGCGTCGGAGAGGCGCTTGAGCAGGGTCACCCCGACCCCGCTGCCCCAGACGGTGCCGTTGGCGCCGGCGTCGAACGGGCGGCACCGGCCGTCGGGCGAGGTGAAGCCATCCATGCCGAGGTAGCCGACGTGCGGCAGTTCGATGTTCGCCCCGCCCGCGAGGGCCATGTCGCACTCGCCGTTGCGCAGCGCCTCGCAGGCCAGGTGGAACGCGACCAGCGAGGTGGAGCAGGCGGTGTGCACGGTCAGGCTCGGCCCGCGCAGGTCCAGCCGGTACGACACGTTGGTGGCGATGTAGTTGGGCGAGTTGCCGGTGGCGATGGAGACCGCGCCGTGCGGGCTGCCGCCGACCCGCTTGTTCCGGTACACGTAGCGGTGCAGGTAGAGGTTGCCGCCGGTGCCGGCGTACACGCCGACCGAACCGTCGTAGCGGCCCGGGTCGTAGCCGGCGTCCTGCAACGCGGTGTAGCAGGACTCCAGGAACAGCCGGTGCTGCGGGTCGGTGATCTCCGCCTCCCGGGCGGTCATGCCGAACAGCCCCGCGTCGAACTCGTCGTACCCGTCGACCAGCGGCGCGCGGTTGACCCAGCCCGGGTCGTCGACCTCCGCCTCGGTGGCGCCCCGGGCGAGCTGCTCCTCCCGGGTGAGTTCGGTGCTCGACTCGACCCCGTCGACCAGGTTGCGCCAGAACTCGTTCACGTCGGCCGCGCCGGGCAGGCGGGCGGCCATCCCGACGATGGCGATCGGTTCGATGCCGTCGTCGGGCAGGTCGGTTGCGGTCGGGTTGCTCATCAGGCTGTCCTTCGTCACGCGGTGCCGCCGGGGCGGCGGGGTGGGTTACGGCGGGTACGGCTGCGTCGGGCGGCGGCGCGCAGCGCGGCGCGGGCCAGCTCCGGCCGGTCGGCGGCGCCGTCGAGGCTGGCGGCGAGCGCCCGGATGGTGGGGTGGCGGAAGAGGTCGAGCATCTTGATCGAGCGGCCGGTGGCGGCGGTCAGCCGGGCGTGCACGGCGGCCAGGGCGAGCGAGTGCCCGCCGATGTCGAAGAAGTTGTCGGTGACCCCGACCTGGTCGCGGTCCAGCACCTCGCGCCAGATGCCGGCGATCAGTTCCTCGGTGTCGGTCAGGCCGTCCGGGCCGGCGGGCAGCACGCCGCGCGGCGGCTCGGCGGCCGCCACGCTCATCGCGCCGAGCTGGGGGGTGGCCACGGTCGGCCGGGGCAGCTCGGCGGCCACCCGGTCCGCGGGGGCGTCCGGCGTGGCGGCCAGGGCGCCGACCAGCGCCACCAGGTCGGCGAGCAGCCCCTCGACCCGTTCGGCGTCGAACAGGTCCGGGTTGTAGACCACCTCGACACCCCAGCGGCCGTCCCGCTCGACCACGTAGACGGTGATGTCGAACGGGGACCCCGGCTTCGGCACGGCGACCGGCTCCGCGGTCAGCCCGGCCAGCGCGAGCCGCGGCGCGGCGAAGTTGAGCACGTTGAACAGCACCTGCACCAGCGGGGCGCGGGCGGTGTCCCGGCCCACCCCGAGGGCCTCGACGATCTTCTCCAGCGGCGCCCCCGGGTGGGCGGTCGCCTCGTGCAGTTCGGTCGCGCACCGGTCGACCAGCTCGGCGAAGCTGGCCGCGCCGCCGCGTACCCGCACCGGCACGGTGTCGATGAAGAAGCCGACCACGTCGTCGAAGGCGGCCAGCCGCCGGTCGGCGACGATCGCGCCGAGCACGTGGTCGGCGCCGCCGGTGAGCCGGCGCAGCAGTTCGCCGAAGCCGGCCAGCAGCACCGCGGCGACGGTGGTGCCGCGCCGTTCGGCCAGCGCGCGCACGGCCCGGCCGGTGGCCTCGGGCAACCGCACGGCCGCCTCGGCGCCGGTGTAGGTCGCCACCGCCGGCCGGGGCCGGTCGCGGGGCAGTTCGAGGACGGTCGGGGCGTCCCGCAGGTGCTCGCGCCACCAGGCCAGGTCGGCCGCGCCGCGGTGCCGGTCCCGCTCGGCCCGCCACACCGCGTAGTCGGCGTACGTGGCGGCCAGCGCCGGCAGCCGCGGCGTCCGCCCGGCGACCGCCTGGGCGTACGCCGCCGCGAGGTCGTCGTAGAGCAGCTTCTCCGACCAGCCGTCGAAGACCGCGTGGTGCAGGGTGATCGCCAGGACGTGCTCGTCCACGCCGAGCCGGTAGACGGTCACCTGCCAGGGCGGCCCGGTGGCCAGGTCGAAGGCGTGCGCCGCACCGGCGGCCAGCATCCCGGCCAGCTCCGCCGCGGCGTCGGCGCCGCCGGTCAGGTCGACCACCGGCACGGCCACGTCGGTCGGCTCCTCGCGGACCGCGTACGGCACGCCGGCGGTCTGCGGGATCCGCCAGCGCAGCACGTCGTGCCGTTCGGCGACGGCGCGCAGCGCCGCGCCCAGGGCGGCGGTGTCCAGCGGGCCGCGCAGCCGGTGCGCCACCGCGATGTTGTACGGCGCGCTGGACGGGGCGAGCTGGTCGACGAACCAGAGCCGCCGCTGCGGCGGGGAGAGGGTGGGCGGGTTGCCGGTGGTCAGCCCGTCGCCGTCGGCGGGAGCCGCGGCGCGGACCCGCTCGACGAGCCCGGCCAGGGTCCGCCCGGTGAAGACGTCCCGGGCGTCGACCTGCCGGCCGAGTTCGGCGCGGAGCGCGGCGACCAGCCGCATCGCGGCGATCGAGTTGCCGCCGGCGGCCAGGAAGTCGCTGGTCGGGTCGGGTGCGGCGCTGAGCAGCCGGCCCCAGATCCGGGCCACCCCGGCCGCCAGCGGCTCGTCCGCGCCGGCCGGGTCGGCCGCTGCGACCGGCTCGGCGGGGCGGCCGGCGGCGGCCAGCGCGCGCAGCGCCGCCCGGTCCAGCTTGCCGCTGGTCGGGCTGACCGGCAGCTCGGCCAGGCGCAGCACCCGGGCCGGCAGCATCGCGGCGGTCAGCCGCGGCCCGGCGTACGCCCGCAGCAGCTCGTCGTCGGGCGCGTCGGCGGGGGTGAGGAACGCGACCAGCTCGGTGCCGGCCGGGCCGGGCAGCGCCTCCACCGCGACCCGCTCCACCCCGGGCAGGTCGGCCAGCACCGCCTCCACCTCACCCAGTTCGATCCGCTGGCCGCGGACCTTCACCTGCCGGTCGGCGCGGCCCAGGTAGACGATCCGGCCGTCCGGGTCCTGCCGCACCAGGTCACCGGTGCGGTAGAGCCGCTCGCCGGGCAGGTCGGAGAACGGGTCGGGGACGAACCGTTCGGCGGTCAGCGCGGGCCGGTTGAGATAGCCGTCGGCCAGGCCCGGGCCGCCGATCAGCAGCTCGCCGGTCTCCCCCGGCGGCACCGGGCGCAGCCGCTCGTCCACCACGTACGCCCGGTGGTTGGGCAGCGGGCGGCCGATCGGCACCGGGTCGCGATCGGCGGCGGTCAGCTCGCCGCTGACCGCGAGCACGGTGGTCTCGGTGGGCCCGTAGCCGTTCAGGAGGAGCCGTCCAGGCGCCCAGCGGGCGGCCAGCTCGGCGGGCACCGCCTCACCGCCGCAGAGCACCACCCGCCAGGCCGGCAGCTCGGCCGGGTCGAGCATGGACAGCACGGTCGGGGTGATGAACCCCCAGTTCACCTCGTGCGCGGCGATGAACCGGGCGAGCCGTACCGGGTCGGCCCGGTCGTCGGCGCCGAGCAGCTGGACGGCGCCGCCGAGCAGCAGCGGCAGGAACAGGTCCATGGTGGCCGCGTCGAAGCCGAGCGAGGCGATGCCGAGGCTGCGCACCCCGGCGTCGGCGCCGGTCAGCGCGGCGCAGCCGGTGACGAACTCGACCACGTTGCGGTGGGTGGTGAGCACCCCCTTGGGTCGGCCGGTGGAGCCGGAGGTGAACAGCACGTACGCCGGGTCGCCGGGGCGCGCCGGGCAGGGGGCCAGCGGGGCGGGGCCGGGCAGGCCGACCGCCTCGACGCCGGGCACGTCGCCGAACTCCGCCTCGGCGGCGTCGCCGACCACCACGGTCACCCCGGCGTCGGCGGCGATCTCCCGCAGCCGCCGGCGCGGCCCGCCCGGCTCCAGCGGCACGTAGCAGGCGCCGGCGAGCAGCACCCCGACCACGGTGACCACCAGGTTGGGGGTACGGGCGCCGCAGACACCGACCCGCGTCTGCCGGCCGACGCCGCGCTCGCGCAGCGCGGCGGCAACCCCGGCGGCCCGGGCCAGCAGTTCGCCGTAGCTGAGCCGGGTGTCCCACTGGCGCACCGCTACCGCGTCCGGGGTGCGGGCGGCCTGGGCGGCGATCAGCTCGGCCAGCGTGGCGTCCGGCCAGGGCAGGTCTTCCCCGTGCACGGCGCTGATGGACAGGATGTCGGTCACCCGTTCACTCCCCGGTGGCTCACTGGATCGGTGATCTGCATCCGCAGCTCGCTGACGTAGCCGCGGCCCCGCGCGTCGGTCACCCAGGCGTCCGCCGGGTCCGGCAGCAGCTCGCTCACGGTGACCGTGACGTCCGGGCCGGTCTTCGCGGCGGCGTCGACCATCGCGCAGAGCGACTGCGCGTGCAGCGGGCCGGTGAGGTCGACGTAGCAGGGCTTGACCTCGGTGCCGACCTTGACGAAGACCCGCTCGGGCAGTCCGAGCCGCGCCCGCCAGCGGCGAACCGCGAGGAACCGCTCGGCCTCGCCGGTGACCCCGGCCAGGCCGGTCTCCGCCACCGTGGTCCGCCAGGTACGCCGGGCCACGACCAGCCGGTCGATGGTGATCCGGGGTGTGTGCGCGGCCGGGGCGAGCAGCTTGAACGCGTCCAGCAGTAGCGCGCCGAGCAGGGTCGCGAAGATCTCCATCACCGGCCAGCGGGTCCCGTCGGGCAGCACCGCGACCCACCCGTCGGCGCCGGGCTCGACCACCGCCTCGGTGGCCCGCACCAGCCGGTCGACGTCCGCGCCGTGTGCCGTGTCGATGCCGAACTGCCGGTCGGCGGGCCCGTCCAGCGCGTACGTCATCCGGGTGCTGTGCCGCGGGAAGCTCTCCGGATAGAGCACCCGGGCCCGGGCCGGGCCGAGGTCGGCGTCCAGGGCGGCCCGCAGCGCCGCCCGGTCGGGGTGGAACGGGGTCAGCACCGCGCTGTCGAACGGGACGTACGCCGGGTGCAGTTCGCCGAGGACGAGCAGGAAGTCGCCCCGGTCGACCGCGTCCAGGCCGGCGGCGCTGACCTGCACGTCGGGGCTGTGGATCCGGGCGGACGGCCAGCCGGGTCGGTCGGCGCCGAACAGGGCGCGGGCCCGCTCGGCCAGGTCGGCGCTGCGCAGCCGCAGCTCGGCCTGGCCGGGGGCGGCCGTGTCCAGGCCGACCAGCTCCGCCCAGCGGGCGGTCAGTTCCGCGCCGGCGCTGGCGATCGGACCGTCCGGGGCGAGCAGCAACCCCTGCGCGAGGGCCCAGACGTCGGCCAGCCGCACCGGCCCGTCGCCGCGCAGTTCGGCGTGCAGGTCGGCCACGATCCGCTCACCGGCCGCGCCGACCTCGGCGGTCAGCCAGCGGGCGGCGGTCAGCACGATCGCCAGCGGTTCGGCCAGGGCCTCCAGCACCCGGGAGCCGACCGTGACGTCCAGGTCGCGGGCGGTCTCCTCGTAGAGCACCGTGCGGCCGACGTACATCTGGCCGGCCTGGCGGGTGGCGGGCCGGCCGGTGACGGCGGTGAACTCGGTGTTCAGCGCGGCGAGCGCGGTGCCGAGCCGGTCCGGGTCCCCCGCGGCCTCGGCCACCGCGTCGCGCGCCGCGCGCAGCCGGTCGAACGCGGCGGCCACCTCGGCGCGGACCGGCGGGTCGCCGATCGCGGCGATCCGCTCCGCCAGCACGCGCTCGGCCACGGGACTGACCGGCAGGCCGGCGTCCCAGGTCAGCAGGTTCCGCTCGACCAGCCGGTCGAGCAGCAGGCAGCCGTCGTCCGGGCTGCGCAGCTTTCCGTCGGCGCACAGCCGCCGCACCAGCTCGGCCGCCGGGGTACGCCCGTCGCAGGCGGCCAGCAGCCGCGCCTCCACGGCGGACAGCTCGGTCGGCGGCAGCAGCGGCCGGGTGACCTGCCGGCCGGAGAGGCTCAGGTGCGGCGGCAGGGCCGGCGCCCACCAGCGGCGCACCGCCAGGTCGTCGGCGAGCCGGTCGGCGTACGCGATCAGCGCCCACGCCTCGAAGTGGACCTCGCGCCGGGACACCAGCGCCGGACCGGGCCGCAGCCGGGTGGTCGGCTGGTCGGGGTCGAGCCGACCCCAGCAGACCGGCCCGAAGAACCCGATCGTCTCGGCCTTGCCGCAGTAGCGCTGCCAGTAGCGCAGCAGGCTCAACTCGCGCTTGCGGCGGCGGACGTTGCGGACCGTTGGGTCGGTACGCAGCAGGCCGTCCAGCGCGATCAGCATCTCCGGGTTCTGCCAGGTGACCGCCTCACGTAGCAGCGGGTCGGCGGCGATCTCGCCGCACACCGCCGAGCTGTCGGCGAGCGCCGCCGTGAACGCCTTGTCGAACAGGTCGGCGGTGTCCTCGCCGGCGAGCAGAGCGTCGGCGGCGGCGGCGACCTCGGGGGCGGCGAAGGCGTCCAGCCCGGCCGCCGGGAAACCGGCGGTACGCAGCACGACGTCGCGCCACACCGACCAGCCGGTGTCGCCGAGCGGAACCCGGTGGCTCATGACGCTCATCGAGCGGCCTCCCGCTCGTCGGCGTCGACGATGTGCAGCCGCAGTTCGCTGAAGTAGCGCCGGCCGGCCGCGTCGGGCACCCAGGCGTCCGCCACCGTGGGCAGCATCTCGCTGATCACCAGCGAGGTGTCGTCGCCGCCGTCGGTGCGGGCGGCCCGCACCATGGCGCAGAACATGTTGCCGAAGGCCGGGCTGCTCAGGTCGACGAAGCAGGGCTTGGTCTCGGTGCCGAGCTTGACGTAGACCTGCTCGGGCAGGCCGAGCCGGCGGCGCCAGTCCCGGACGGCGAGGAACCGGTCGCGCTCGCCGGTGACGGTGGCCAGACCGCTGCCGCCGACCGTGGTACGCCAGGTCTGCCGCGCCACCACCAGCTCGCCGACGGTGATCCGCGGGGTGTACGGCGCGGCCGCGACCAGCTTGAACCCGTCCACGGCGTGCGCGCTGAGCAGCGGCGAGAAGACCTCGGTCAGCGTCCAGCGCTGCCCGTCCGGGGCGACGGCGAACAGCTCGCCGCCCTCGTCGGCAACGGTCAGCTCCACGGTCGGCAGCACCCGGTCCGGGTCGGCGCCGGGCGCCGGCGCGAAGGCCAGCTGCCGGTCGGTCGGACCGGCCAGCGCCTCGGCGACCCGACTGGTGCGCCGGGGCCAGTCGGTCGGGAAGAGCAGCCGGATCCGGCGCTCGCCGAGGTCGGCGGTGAGCGCGTCACGCAGCCGTCCCACGTCGGGGTGCGCCGGGGTGAAGACCTGGCAGTCGAAGGACGCCCAGGCGGCGTGCAGCTCGCCGAGCACCACCGTGTAGTCGCCGCGGGCCAGCGCCTCCGCGTCGGCGGCGCAGATCTGCAGGTCGGGGCTGTGCAGCCGGGCGTTGGGCCAGGCCGGCCGGTCGGCCGGGAAGACCTCGGCGACCCGGGCGGCGAGGTCGGCCACCGGCAGCCGGACCTCGGTGGCCCCGGGTGGCAGCCGGTCCAGGCCGAACAGTCCGGCCCAGCGGCCGGCGAACTCGGCGGCGACCGCGTCGACCGGCCGGGTCCCGTCGCCCCAGAACAGGCCCTGGGCCAGGAACCACAGGTCGGACAGGGCGACCGGGGCGCCGCCGGACTCGGCGCGCAGCTCGTCGTGCAGTTCCCGGAACGCCGCGCCGTACGCCCGCTCCAGCGCGTCGACCAGCCAGCGGGCGGCCTGGAGCAGCACCGCGAGCGGGGCGGCGATCCGGTCCAGCAGCGGCTGGCCGAAGACCACGTCGAGGTCCCGGCTGGTGTCCTCGTAGCAGAGGGTGCGGCCGGCGTACATCTCGCCGGCCCGGCGGCGCGGCGGCTGCCCGGTCAGCTCGGTGAAGGTGGTGTCCAGCGTGTCCAGCGCTGTACGCAGCCGTACGGGGTCGCCGGCCGCGGCGGCCACCGCGTCCCGGGCAGCGCGGAGCCGGTCGAAGCCGGCGCGGGCGTCCCGCCGCGCGGTCTCGTCACCGATCGCGTCGATCCGCCGGAGCAGCACGTCCTCGGCGTCCGGGCTCACCGGCAGCGCGGCGTCCCAGGTGACCAGTTCGCGCTCGACCAGCCGGTCCAGCAGCGCGTAGCCGTCCTCCGGGCGGCGCAGCCCGATCGCCGGGTCGGTGACCAGCTCGCGGGCCGGGCGCCGGCCGTCAGCGGCGGCCAGCAGCGCCGCCTCCACCCCGGTGAGCGTCACCGGCGGTCGGCCGGGCCGGCGGACGGTGCGGTCGACGAGGCTCAGCTGGGGGCAGAGCATCGGCGCCCACCAGCTGCGCACCGCGAGGTCCCGGCCGATCCGGTCGGCGTACGCGGTCAGCGCCCAGGACTCGAACCACACCCAGCGGCGCCGGGTCAGGCCGGGGCCGGGGCGCACGTCGGCAGTCTCCTCGCGGGCCGGGTCGAGGGTGACCCAGCAGCTCGGGCCGAAGAAGCCGACTGTCTCGTTCTTGCCGCAGTACCGCTGCCAGTACTTGAGCAGGGCGCGTTCCCGGTCGCGGCGCCGCACGTTGCGGGCCGGATCGGGGCCGCCGCGGGCGAGGCCGTCCAGGGCGAGCAGGGCGCCCCGGTTCTGCCAGGTGACCGCCTCCCGCAGCAGCGGATCGCCGGCCAGCTCGGTGAGCCGGCGGCCGGTGGCCGTCACCGCCTCGGCGAACTCCTTGTCGAACTGCTCCACGCCGGCGCCGGTCGCCAGCAGGTCGTCGGCGGCCGCGGCGGCCTGCGGCGCGGCGAACAGGGCCAGCCCGTCGGCGGGGAACCCGGTGGTGCGCAGGATGGCGTCCCGCCACACCGACCAGCCGGTGGCGCCGAGCGGCACCCGGTGCCCCTTGGACACCGCCGTGGCCGCCGGGCCGCCGGACGGACCAGCCGCCACGGGTGTTCCACCTCCGGACGGTCCAGCCGCCGTGGCTACCGCGGGGCCCTGCGTCACCGCCACGTCGGCCAGCGCCGCGCCGGCGAGCGTGGTGTCGGCGAGCGTGGTGTCGGCGAGGGCCGTGTCGAGGTCGGCGCGGATCAGGGCGAGCAGGTCGGGCAGCCGTTCGTGCAGGAAGAAGTGCCCGCCGTCGATGTCGTGCAGGATGAAGCCGGCGGCGGTGTGCTCGCGCCACGCCGCGCTGTGCGCCCGGGTGACCGCCCGGTCGTGCCGGCCGCTGAACGCCACGATCGGCACCGGCAGCGGCTCCTCGGGGACGTAGCGATAGCTGTCCACCCGGCCGAAGTCGGCGCGCAGCAGCGGCAGCAGCAGTTCGACCAGCTCCGGGTGGTCGAGCAGCTCGGCCGGCAGCCCGCCGCCCGCGCCGAGCCGGCGCAGCAGCTCGTCGTCGTCCACCCGGGACAGTCCGTCGAAGAGGCTGGGAGCGGTGACGTGCGGGGCGCGGGCGCCGCCGACGTACAGCCGCAGCGGCAGCGGCAGGCCGGCCCGGCGCAGCTCGCGGACCACCTCGAAGCCGACCCGGCCGCCCATCGAGTGGCCGTAGACGGCGTACCGGCCGGTGGCGCGCCCGGCGATGGCGTGCGCGACGTCGGCCACCCGGAACCGCGGGTCCTCGCTGATCCGGTTCTCCCGGCCCGGCAGCTGCACCGGCAGCACCTCGACGCCCGGGCCGAGGCCGTCCTGCCAGCGCCGGAACGCGCTGGCGCCCGCACCGGCGTAGGGCAGGCAGAACAGCTGGACCGGTGCCGGTTCCCGGCGGCCGGCGGAGACGAACCAGTTCACCGCGCGCCTTTCTGAGGGGGGTCGATCCAGTACCGCTGGCGCTGGAACGGGTAGGTGGGCAGTCCGGTCCGCCGGAGGGTGCCCTCGGGGTGCAACGCCGCCCAGTCCACGTCCCGGCCGGCGACCCAGGCCGCGGCCAGTTCGCGTAGCTCTCCCGCCGGCCCGGCCACCCGGGCGTCGGTGCCGAGCAGTTCGTCCAGCGCGGCGACGGCGCCGGCCGGGTCGGTCGCCACCACGGCCGCCCGGCAGCCGAAGGCCCGCCGGCCCAGCGCCAGCGTGGCGGCCACCTCGGCCAGCACCGGGGCGGTGCCGGCGAGGTGCTGGCGCAGCCGGGTCAGCGCCGCCCGCAGCGCGACCGGGTCCCGGGCGGAGACCGGCAGCAGGTACGCCGCGTCCGGGACGTCGACCGGCTCGACCGGCGGGGGTTGCTCCACCACGACGTGGGCGTTGGTGCCGCCGACCCCGAACGAGCTGACCCCGGCGACCCGGCGCGCCGCGTCCGGCCAGTCCCGCGCCTTGGTCGGCACGTAGAACGGGCCGGCGGCCAGGTCGACCTCGGGATGCGGGCGGGTGAAGTGCAGGTTGGGCGGGATCACCCCGTGCTGCACGGCGAGCACCGCCTTGATCAGCCCGGCGATGCCGGCGGCGGCGTCCAGGTGACCGATGTTGGTCTTCACCGAACCGAGCGCGCAGGTCTCCGCGGGGCCGGCGCCGGCGTACACCTCGTGCAGCGCGGCGACCTCGATGGCGTCGCCGAGCGGCGTACCGCTGCCGTGCGCCTCGATGAAGCGAACCTCGCCCGGCGCGACCTCGGCGGCGGCGAGCGCGTTGGCCACCGCGGCGGCCTGCCCGGCCGGCCCGGGCACGGCGAAGCCGGCCCGGTCGGCGCCGTCGTTGGTGACGCCCCAACCGGGCAGCACCGCGTAGATCCGGTCGCCGTCGGCCTGCGCGTCGGCGAGCCGGCGCAGCGCCACCACGCCGACACCCGAGCCGAAGCCGGCGCCGTTGGCCGCCTCGTCGAACGCGCGGCACCGGCCGTCCGGCGAGGCCAGCCCGCCCGGCGTGTGTCGGTAGCGGGGCCAGGTCACGTTCACCCCGCCGGCCAGCGCGATGTCGCACTGGTAGTCGGCCAGGCTCTGAGCGGCGAGGCAGACCGCGACCAGTGAGCTGGAGCAGGCACTCTGCACGGCGACCGCCGGCCCGGTCAACCCCAGCCGGTACGCCACCTGCCCGGGCAGGTGGTCGGTGAACTGCCGGCCGATCAGCCGGGCCTCCCAGTCGTCCGGGTCAACGTCGCCGACCACTGCCGGGTTGTCCATGAGGTGGAACAGGAAGTAGCGGTTGGCCGAGGTGGCCGCGTAGACCCCGACCAGCCCGGGGAACCGGGTCGGGTCGTGACCGGCGTCCTCCAGTGCCTCCCAGGCGGTCTCCAGGAATAGTCGGTGCTGCGGGTCGGTACGCGCCGCCTCCTGCTCGCCGAAGGAGAAGAAGCCGGCGTCGAAGTCGGCCACCCCGTCCAGCCGGCCGGCCGCCCGGACGTGCCGGGGGTCGTTGCGCAGCCGCGGCCCGATGCCGAGTGCGGCCAGTTCCTCGTCGGTGTGGTCGTGGATCGAGTCGACGCCGGCGCAGAGGTTCCACCAGAAGGTGGCCGCGTCGGGGGCGCCCGGGAAGCGGCCGGCCAGGCCGACCACCGCGATCTCGTCGCCGGTGTACTCGCGGGCGGCGGTGGTCGGTGCGGCCGGCGGCAGCATCGGCGCGCGCACCGGTTCCAGCGGCGCGTCGATCAGCCGGGCCTGGTCGGCCACCGTGGGGTGGTCGAAGAGGCGCAGCAGCGGCAGCCGCACCCCGAACCGCTCGGCCAGCCGCTGCTGCACCTGACCGAGCAGCAGCGACTGCCCGCCGACGTCGAAGAAGCTGGCGGTGCGGCCGACCGCGGCACGGCCGAGCACCGCGCACCAGATGTCGTGCACGATCCGCTCGGTGGGCGTGCTCGGCGCCTCGCTCGGCGGCACGTCGGCGGCCGGGTCGGGCAGCGCCCGCTCGTCGACCTTGCCGGTGACGGTGAGCGGGAACTCCTCGACCACCACCACCGCGCGCGGCAGCGCGTAGTCCGGCAGCCGCCGGGCGAGGGCCGCGCGCAGGGCCGCCGGGTCGAGCGACCCGCCGGCAGGTCGGGCGTACGCGAGCAGCTCGCCGTCGCGGGCGATGGCGCGGACCGCGGCGACACCCGGCTGTTCGGCGAGCACCGCCTCGATCTCGGTCAGCTCGACCCGGAACCCGCGTACCTTGACCTGCCGGTCGAGCCGGCCGAGGCAGACCAGCTCGCCGCCGGGCAGCCGCTCGGCCAGGTCGCCGGTGCGGTACGTCGGCACCCCGTCGGGGTCCACACCGAACCGGTCGCTGTGCTGGTCGAGATAGCCGGGGGCGAGGTGCCGGCTGCGCACCACGAGTTCGCCGTCCGGGGCCAGCCGTAGCTCGTAGCCGGGCAGCGCGGCGCCGATCGGCAGCGGCCCGGTGGCGGCCGGATCGGCCGCGGCCAGCGGCAGCGTGTACCGGGCCGCGAAGGTCAGCTCGGTCGCGCCGTAGCCGTTGACCAGCAGGCAGTCCGGGGCGAACCGGTCGCGGCCGCGCGCGGCGTCGGCGTGGGTGGCCTGCTCGCCGCCGAGCAGCACCACCCGGACGTGGTCGAGCCGGCGCTCGCCGAGGGTGTCGAGCAGGAACCGGTAGACGGTGGGGGTGGAGTGGTAGACGGTGACCCGGTGCCGGGCGAGCTGCTCGACGGCGTGCGCCAGGCCGTGCCGGCGTAGTTCCACCGGTACGACCGCGGCGCCGGCCAGCAGGGCCGGGTAGAGGTCCGGGATGGCCGCGTCGAAGCTGAACGAGGCGAGCAGGCTGAGCCGGTCGGCCGGGCCGAGGTCGAGGGTGGCGATCTGGTTGTCGACGACGTGCAGCAGGTTGCGGTGGGTCTGTCCGACCGCCTTGGGCACGCCGGTGGAACCCGAGGTGAACAGCACGTACGCCAGCGCGTCCGGCTCGACCGGCACCGGGCGCAGCGGGGCGGGCGGCGGCGGAGCGTCCACGGTGAGCACCCGGGCCTCGGGCCGGTCGGCGGTGAGCCGGCGCGCCGCCTCGGCGTGCTCGGCTCCACTCAGGACGGTGCCGACCCCGGCGGCGGCGAGCATGTGCCGCAGCCGCTGCTCGGGGAAACCGGGATCCAGCGGCACGTACGCGCAGCCGGCCGCGAGGGTGCCGAGGATGGCCGCGATGGTGGGCGTGCCGTGCGCGGTGAGCAGAGCGACCCGGTCGCCCGGCCGGACGCCGGCGGCGGTGAGCGCCGCGGCGTACCCGCCGGCCGCACCGGCCAGGTCGGTGTAGCTGAGCTGTTCGGACTCGCCGAGCACGGCCGGCAGTTCGGGACGCTGGGTGGCGACAGCGCCAAACCGATGGATGACCGTCGATTGTTCCATGTCAGACTACGGACGTCGCCCCACAACAGGACAGCAAACAGGGTTCGACAAGGCCGATCATGATCCCCCCCAGGACTCAACAGTGGATTGAGCATATGGCTCAATACCTGGGAAGAAAGATCATCGATTAGAGTCGGGCCGAAGAGCCGAACGGGCCCTCGGACGAGGGACGAAGAAAATCGTCCGATCATCCCCCTAGCGCGTAGAGGACCTACCGCCTAAGGGCTTACCGTCAAGTAATCTTACGGTAAAACAGGGCCGAGACCGCGAAACTTCCCGAAATGCGGGCCATGTCCACAGTCCGACATGGCCTCCGCCGATGCCCGACTGCTCACCCGTCGTACGGCGGTACCGGCTCGATCGTGCCGTCGAGACCGCGCGGAAGCCGGGCCACCATTTCCCGGAACTCGCCGACCGTCACCGCCTGCCGAAGCGTCGCGAAGACCGCGCCGGCACCGACTCGGGCGGTCGCCTCGTCGACCCCGGCCCGCTCCCCCACCCGGCGTAGGAATGCCGCCGGCCCGAACGCGGCCGACCGGCCCTCGATTGCCTCGGTGCCCGGCGCCAGGTAGTCGCCCAACTCGTCCGGGAGCTGCCCGGCCAGGTCGTCCGCCTCGCCGCCGGTCACCCGCTCGGCCATCGTCTGCAGCACGGCCCGGGCGATCGCGGCTGCCTGCTCGGGCGGTAGTCCGGAGCGGCGGGACACCGCGTCCACGAAACGGGGAAAGCGCACGGCGCCTCCTGTCGTCACCGGCCCCGCGGATACCCCCGCCCCGCGCCGGCAAACGCCGGGCACCAGCGTGGCGGACACCATCGCGACCGGTCAGCGCCGGGCCAGCCACACCGCACGGCGTTGTCGCGGCGGGTCAGCGCAGCCCGGCGGACGCCCGCAGGTGGTCGAAGATGAGCTGGTCCACCGGCGAGACCCGGTGCCGGTCGGCGTATCCGAGCCAGCCGACCTCGGCGATCTCGTTGGCCGCTCGCAGGGTGCCCCGATACTCCGCCGAGTAACAGGTCATCCGGACCATTGTGCCCGCCGAATGGCCGTGCGCCTGCGCGGTGAAGGTGCCGACGTGCACGGCGCTCTCCGGCAGCACGACGACGCTCAGCTCCTCGGCGATCTCCCGACAGAGCGTCGCCAGGTCGGTCTCGCCCGGCTCCCGCTTGCCGCCCGGCAGGTACCAGACGTCCCGCCCCCGCGAGCGGGTGCTGAGCACCCGGCCATCCTCCAGGCGGATCCAGGCGATCTTGTCGACGTATCCCACAGCCCTCCCCCTCCCTCTCAACCCACCGACTCATGATCGGCTGATGCGGAGCAGGGCGACACGCCGGGTCATCCCCTGCGGAACGTCATCCGATCATGAGAGGTGCCCACCCGCGCGGGTGAGCACGCCGGCGGCGGCGAGGGCGCAGCAGCCGGCGACGGCCGCGAGCAGCGCGCCGTAGCCGGTGCGGTGCAGCAGGAGCGCGCCGGCCAGCGGCGCCGTGGCCTTGGCCAGCGTGACCGGCGCGGCGAGCAGGCCGGCGACGGCGGCGTAGCCGACGGTGCCGTAGCGGTCGGCCAGCAAAGCCGGGACGGCCAGGCTGGCGACACCGAACCCGAGCCCGAACGCGGCGACGCCGAGGACCGCGCCGACCCGGGTACCGCCGGCCGCCGCCAGACCGAGCGCGGCGGCCGCCTGGAGCGCGAAGATCACCGCGAGCACGGTGGGCACGGACAGCCGCCGCCGAGCCCCGGTGAGGACGAGCCGACCGGTGACCGACAGGATGCCGAGCAGACCGGCCACCGTGGTGGCGAAGGTCGCGGCGTGGCCGCGGTCGGTGAGGAAACCGACGAGGTGCACGGTCATCGTGCTGGTGGCCGCCCCGTGGACGACGAAGGTGGACACCAGGATCCAGAACCGGGCGTCCCGCACCGCCCGCCGCGTCGCGCCCCGTGGCCGGTCCGGTCGCCCCTGGCCGCCAGCGTACCGGGACGCGGCGCGGTCGGGGTGCGGGCCGGGTGGCCGGCGCACGGCGGCGGCGTGCAACGGCACGGTGGACGCGTGCACAACGGCCAGGACGAGCAGCGCGCCGCGCCAGTCCAGCCGCGCGACCAGCAGCCCGGTGAGTGGCAGGAAGATCGTGCTGGCGAAGCCCGCGACGATGGTGACGGCGAGCAGGGCCGGGTCCCGGCGGGGTGGCGCGTACCAGGAGACGATGACCGCGAACGCCGGTTCGTAGAGGACCATCGCACCGGTGACGCCGATGCCGATCATCACCGCGTAGAGCTGCCCGACGGTGTCCACCTGGGACCAGGCGATCAGCAGCGCCGTGGCGGCCAGCGACCCGCCGGTCATCAGGCCGCGCCCGCCGTGGCGGTCGAGCCACCGTCCGACCGGGACGGCGGCGAGCGCCCCGGCGATCACGGACGCGGTCAACGCGCCGGTCACGGCTGCGGTGGACGCGCCGAGGGCCGCCGCCATCGGCTCCAGCAGCACCGCGTACGCGTAGTAAAGGGTGCCGTAGCCGATGGTCTGGGTGACGGCCAGCGCGGCGACCATCCGGCCCGGCCGCCCCGCGGGGCGCCCGCCGATCCCGGCGTCGGCGGGCACCCCGGTGGCCGTGGCCATCAGCCGCCGCAGCAGCCGGCGTCGCCGCCGACGGTGGCCAGCGGGATCAGGTTGACCGGCGCGGCGAGCAGGCCACCGCTGACCCCGGTGGCCAGCCCGCGGCCCGCTGGCCCGGCAGCCGATGCGGTGCCGCAGCAGCTGTCGCCGCTCACCGCTTCCGCCGGGTCGCTGTTGCACACCCCGGTCTCCGGGAGTTCCAGCCGCACGTCGCGGGCCGCCGCCCAGTCGCCGGCCAGCGCGGCGACCACCGAGCGGACCTGCTCGTAGCCGGTGGCCATCAGGAACGTCGGCGCCCGCCCGTAGCTCTTCATGCCCACCGCGTAGTAGCCGGGCTCCGGGTGGGCGAGCTCGTCGACGCCGTGCGGCGGGACGGTGCCGCAGGAGTGCTCGTTCGGGTCGATCAGCGGAGCGAGCGCCCGGGTGGCGCCGAGCACGGGGTCGAGGTCCAGCCGCAGCTCGCCGGCGATGGAGTGGTCGGGGCGGAAGCCGGTGGCGGCGACGATCCGATCCACCACGATGGACTCCGTACCGCCGTCGGCGGCCCGCACCACCACGGCGACCCGCCCGTCGGCCGGGTCGAGCGCGTGCACGGAGAAGCCGGTGAGCAACCGGATCCGACCGGCCTCGACGTGCTCGCGCAGCCGGGAGCCGAGGGCGCCCCGCGCCGGCAGCGCGTCCGCGTCACCGCCGCCGTAGGTCCGTGCCGGGCTGGCGCTGCGGATCGCCCAGGTCACCTCGGTGCCGGGCGCGCCGATCGCCAGCTCGGCCAGGGACAGCAGCGTGTTCGCCGCCGAGTGTCCCGCCCCGACCACCAGCGTGTGCCGGCCGGCGAACCGGTCCCGGTCGGCGCCGAGCACGTCCGGCAGCGCGTGCTCCAGGTACGGCGCGGCCTCGCCCTCGCCGCGGGCGGGCAGGCCGGAGGCGCCGAGCACGTTCGGCGTATTCCAGGTGCCGGAGGCGTCGATCACCGCGCGGGCGAGCAGGTCCTCGCCGTCGGCGAGCCGGACCAGGAAGGGGGTCTGCTCGCGGCCGGCGGTGCGCAGCCGGTCCAGGCCGAGCCGGCTGATCGCCACCACCCGGGCGCCGTACCGCAGGTGCGGCTTGAGCTGCGGCAGCTCGGCCAGCGGCTGGAGGTAGTCGGCGGCAAGCTCGGCGCCGGTCGGCAGGGCGTCCAGGTCGGGGGCGACCCAACCGGCCGCGTCGAGCAGCCGCCGGCCGGCGGCGTCGAGGTTGTACCGCCACGGGGAGAAGACCCGCACGTGACCCCACTGGCGCACCGCCGCGGCGGCGGTGTCGCCGGCCTCCAGCACGGTGAAGGGCAGGCCGCGCTCGTGCAGGTGGGCGGCCGCGGCCAGCCCGACCGGCCCGGCGCCGACGACCACGACGGGCAGCTCGTCCAGGACGTTCATCAGGAAACTCCTCTGTCTTGACAATGATCGAAACAAAAGGGCGGACGGTGGCCCGGGCGGGCCGCGCGTACGACGGTCAGGTGATGGCGGGGCTGCGGCGTTCCAGCAGCACGACGTCGCGCCACCGGCCGTGGTGCCGACCGACGCGCTCCCGCACGCCGATCACCCGGAAGCCGGCCCGCTCGTGCAGGGCCAGGCTGGCGGCGTTCTCCGGGAAGATGCCGGACTGGATGGTCCAGATGCCGGCCGCCTCGGTCGAGGCGACGAGCGTGTCGAGCAGCAGCCGGGCCACCCCGCGCCCCTGCGCGGCGGGGTCGACGTAGATCGAGTGCTCCACCACCCCGGCGTAGACCGCGCGGGTGGAGGTCGGCGTGACCGCGATCCAGCCGAGGACCGTGTCGTCACCGTCGACGGCCACGAAGCGGTGCGCGGGCAACCGGCCGGTGTCGAACCCGGCCCAGGTCGGTGCCACGGTCTCGAAGCTGGCGTTGCCGCCGTCGAGGCCCGCCTGGTAGATCGCCAGCACCCGGTCGGCGTCCTCGGGTCGCATCGGTCGGACGGTGAGGTCGGCCATCAGCAGGCTCCGTTCGGGCTGGGGGCCGGTCGGCCCATCACCACGTCCGCGGCGGACGGGAAGCAGTCGACACAGGCGTCGTTGACGCGGTAGAGCCGGGCGGTGCCGGCCGGCTCGGCGAACACGAACCGGACCTCGGTGAGGACCTTCAGGTGCTGGGAGACGGTGGACTGGGCCAGCCCGACCGCCGCGACGATCTCCCCGACGCTCATCGGCCGGGCCTGGCGGGCCAGGTACTCCACGATCTGCACCCGGGTCGGGTCCGCCAGCGCCCGGAACCACGACGCGTACGTCCGCGCCGTCGCCCGGTCCAGCAGGTCTGCCATTCCCGTTTCCTCTATCGTTAATCGCCGATCGGCGATGAAAGTGTAGCCGGTGCCGATGCGGCCAGCCGCACGGTGGCCACCACCAGCCGCGCCAGGGCGGTCAGGGTGGCCGGTTCGACCCGCTCGGCGGTGTCCGCCGGGCTGTGGTAGCCGGCCATGCCGGCACCGATGCCGACGGCGGCGAAGCCGGCGCCGCCGTAGCGCCGGTTGTCCGAGGCCACCGGCCCGGCCACCAGCGGTACGCCCACCTGCCGCCCGGCCTGGTCCAGCAGCGCGAGCAGCCGGTGGGCGGGCCCGCCCGCCTCGACCGCCGCCGCCCGGTCCAGCCGGCCGGCGCCGTCGACGTTGACGACGAGCGGGTCGGCGCCGGCGGCGCGCAGCCGACGGGCGTGTCGCGCGGAGCCGAGCGCGCCGATCTCCTCGGCGTCGAGCAGGGCGACGGAGAGCCCGACGCCGTCCCCGGCCTCGGCGGCCAGGATCCGGGCCGCCTCGAGCACCACCGCGACGCCGCTGGCGTTGTCCGACGCGCCCGGCTGCCGCAGTCCGGGGTGGTCGCCCACGCCGTCGTAGTGCGCGGTGAGCAGCACGTCGGGCCCGCCCGGCGCCGCCCGGCGGACGGTGGCGTGGAGGTTGGTGCCGGTGACGTCGAGCCGGCGCAGCGGGGCGTCGGCGGCCAGCCACCCCTGCTCGCCGGCCGCGGCGAGGAGCGCGCGGTGCGTGGCGGGGTCGAGGGTGAGGGCCGGCAACGGCCCCGGGTCCGGGCCGGCGAGGGTGGTGTACTGCCAGCCGTCCGCGTCGACGGGGCGGCTCAGCAGCAGGCCCGTTGCCCCGTGGGCGTACCCGTAGGCGTCGAAGAGGCTCATCCCCGCCGGCACCACCAACCACCGGCCGGCCGGGTCCCCGGCGCCGGCCACCCCCAGCCGACCCCGCCGGACCTCGGCGGTGTACGCGGACGCGAGGTGGACGGCGACCTGCCGACCGGCGGTGAGCCGGTGCGCGCTGGTGCCGGCGCCCCAGGTCACCGTGGGCGCGGCGGCCAGCTCGGGCACCGCCCGCAGGGGGAACTCGTCGGTCTCCACCGTCGCGCCGAGCACGACCAGCTGATCGGCGAGCCAGCCCCGGGCGGCCGCCCCGCCGGCGGAGCCGACCCGCCGGCCGGCGAAATCGTCCGCGGCGAGGGCGGCGACGGTGGCGACCATCCGGTCACCGGAGATCTCCCCCGGCGGCGCGGTCGGGTCCGCGGGGATCATCCGCAGCACCCCTGGCCGGCGTCGACGGCGGCGGTCTTCGCCTCGGCACCGCAGCAGGCGCCCACGGCTTCGGCCTCCTGCCGGGTGCCGCAACACGGGCCGGACGTCGCGGGCGGGCCGGCGGGCGGCAGGATCGAGCCGACCGCCTGGGCCGGGCTGCCGCAGCAGCCGCCGGATCCGGTGACCGCCAGGGCGGCGGCCGGGTCGCCGGCGAACCCGCCGGTCGGTTGGATGTGCTCGCTCATCGTGGTCGCCGTCCCGTCGCTCATCGAGGGCTGATCAGGGTGTGGATGCTGGTGCGAACGCGGTCGTAGCGCCGCTCCGCGCGCTGGTTGGCGGTGGACACCTGGGCGCAGGAGTCGCAGAAGCGCACTCCCGCCCGAGCCGCCACCGACCGCCGGGCCTTGCCGAACATGACGATCCCCTTCCGACGGAGCCTGTCTTGACGTCCGTCTAAGCAGAGACTTGCACGCTGATTAGAGAGATGTCAACCTAGAGGAATGTCAAAGCAGCCGACGCCACTGACCGTGCTGGACGCCGAGACGCCGTGCTGCCCACCACTGGCGCAGCGCCGGGTGCCGGCGGAGACGGCCGCCGTCCTCGCCCCCGCCTTCAAGGCCCTCGGCGACCCGGTCCGGCTCCAGCTGATGTCCATGATCGCCTCCGCCGAGGACGGAGAGGCGTGCGTCTGTGACCTCACCCCCGCCTTCGACCTCAGCGGGCCGACCATCTCCCACCACCTGCGGACGCTGCGCGAGGCTGGTCTGGTGGACGCGGAGCGACGGGGCACCTGGGTCTACTACCGGGCCCGCCCGGGCGTGCTGCGCCAACTCGCGGCCCTGCTCACCATCGAGCCGACCCCTGCCAGATAGCCGACCCCACCCGACTCACGGCCGGCCGCTTGCAGCCGCGCGCCGGGCAGCCGGCCGGCGTCGTGACCGGCCCGACACGTGTGCGGCGAGCGCGGCCGTCACGTACGCCGCGTCGCGCCCCACCCCGCGCAGCGTGTTCGACGAGAACGACCGCTGGAACTCCAGGCCGAGGTAGCCGAGCCCGGGATGGGTGGTGGAGATCCCGGCACGCTGCCGGGGCAGGCCGCGGTCGAGGGTTCCGAGCGGTGCCAGGTAGTCCAGGTGCGGACGGTAGCCGGTGGCGAAGACGACGGCGTCCACCCGCTCGGTCCTGCCGTCACTCCAGACCACCCCGTCGTCGGTGAAGGCGGTGAACATCGCCCGGCGGGCCGGTGCGCCGGCGGCGATTGCGTCGCGGTAGATCCCGGTGTCGAGCACGGCGGCGTGCCGGACCAGCCGGGTGAGCACCGGGCGCGGCAGCAGGTCGGCGCCGGTGACGCGGAGCCAGTGGTGCAGATCCCGGCCCCGGATGCGCTGCGGCAGGAACCGGACGGGCGCGCGGGTGGCCAGGGTGACGTCCGCGTACCCGGCGAGTTCGTGGGCCACCTGCACCGCCGAGTTGCCGGCCCCCACGACCACGACCCGCCGTCCCGCGTACGGGTCGGGCCGGCGGTAGTCGGCGACGTGACACAGCTCCCCCGCGTACCGCTCCTGGCTGGGCAGGACCGGCAGGTAGGGGTTGCCGAACGACCCGCTGGCGGCAACCACGCCGGCGGCCGCGAGTTCGTCACCGGCGTCGGTGTGGACCAGGTAGCCGCCGTCGGGACGCGACCGCACGGCGGTGACCCGGACTCCGGTGCGGACGTCGGCGTCGAGACCGGCGGCGTAGCGCCGCAGGTACGCCACCACCTCGTCGCGGCTCGGGTAGCGCTCCGGGTCGCCGCCGAAGTCGAGGCCGGGCAGGGCGCTGTAGCGCGCCGGCGAGAAGAGGGTGAGGCTGTCGTAGTAGTCGGGCCAGGAGCCGACCGGCTCCACGCCGGCATGCAGGACGACGGGACGAAGGCCGGCGGTCAGCCCGGCCCGAGCGGCGGCCAGGCCGGACTGGCCCCCGCCGACGATGACCACGGGTTCGGTTCGAGGAGTCACGTGGACGATCATATCGTCGTTTTGTTGAATGACAATATGATGATGGTGGGGGAAGGTGGGAGGCATGCAGCAGGCGACGTCCGGACGGCCGGCCCCCTCGACCGCGAGCCAGGTCGACGCCCCGTCCGGGCTGGCACCGCAGACGCAGGAGTTCCTCAAGGCGCTGGGCAGCCCGACCCGGCAGCGGATCATGATGCTGTTCGCGCGGGGCGCCGAACTGTCGGTGGGCGAGGTGGCCGAGCGTACGGGCATCAGCCAGGCCACCGCGTCCCAGCAGCTGACGCTGCTGCGCAGAGGCCGGGTGGTCACGTCGCGGCGCGACGGGAAGACGGTCTACTACCGGGCGGACCGCGATGGCGCCCTCGCCGCCCTCGCCGAACTGCAGTCCTACCTGGCGACCTGCTGCTGAGCATCCGACCACGCCACGTCGGCCAGCCGGCGAGCCCGCACGACCCCGGACGCCACCCCGGCTTGACATCGCGCCGATTGCTCAGCGATAGTTGAGTCAATGAGCATTGAGCCTTCTTCTCTGATCGAGCGAGCGCGGGTCCACGCCGCCCTCGGCGACCCGGCGCGGCTGGCGATCGTGGACGCGCTCACCCTCGGCGACGCCTCCCCCGGCGAGATCGCCCACGCCCTCGACATGCCGACCAACCTGGTGGCTCATCACGTCAAGGTGCTCACCGAAGCCGGGCTCCTCGTCCGCACCCGGTCCGAGGGCGACCGGCGCCGCACCTACCTGCGGCTGCGGCCGGAGACCCTGGCCACCCTCGGCGCGCCCCCGCTGCCCGGGGTGGGCCGGGTCGTCTTCGTCTGCACCCACAACTCCGCCCGCTCGCAGCTCGCCGCGGCGCTCTGGCGGCACCGTACGCACGGCCCCGCCGCCTCGGCCGGCACGAGGCCCGCCGCCCGGGTCCACCCCCGGGCGATCGCCGTGGCGCACCGCCACCGGCTCGACCTCGACCCCACCGGCACCGCCCACGTCACGGACGTGGTCCGCGACGGCGACCTGGTGATCGCGGTCTGCGACAACGCCCACGAGGACCTCACCGGCCCGGTCCGGCCCCGGCTGCACTGGTCGGTGCCCGACCCGGTCCGGGTCGACACCGACGAGGCGTTCGAGGCCGCCTACACCGAGCTCGCCCACCGCGTCGAGCGGCTCGCCCCCGCCGTCACTCCCGCCGCCGGAGCCCACCGTGCCTGACACCCGCCCCCACCCGCGCGAGGACCTCGCCGTCGACCAGCACCTCGCCCTGCGTACCGCCGCGAGCCGGCTCGCCGCCGAATTCACCGGCAGCTACGGCATCGAGACCATCGAGCGGTTCCTGCACACCAGCTACGACCAGCTCGCCACGGCCGCCAGCATCCGCAACCACCTCCCGCTGCTCGCCGAGCGTTTCGCCCGCCAGCGCCTGCGGGCGCTGGCCCGCGTCGAAGGGCACCACCGCGACGGCCGCCCGGTCGTGCTGTTCCTGTGCACCCACAACGCCGGGCGCTCCCAGATGGCTCTCGGCTTCCTCAGCCACCTCGCCGGCGAGCGGGCCGTCGCCTGGTCCGGCGGCAGCGAGCCCGGCACCGAGGTCAACCCGGCCGCCGTCGCGGCGATGGCCGAACGCGGCATCGACATCTCGGCGGAGTTCCCCAAGCCGTGGACGGACGAGGTCGTCCGGGCCGCCGACGTGGTGGTCACCATGGGCTGCGGCGACGCCTGCCCCGTCTTCCCCGGCACGCGCTACGAGAACTGGGACATCGACGATCCTGCCGGCCTGACCGTGGCCGACGTACGGCCGATCCGTGACGCGGTCGAACGCCGGGTCCGCCGCCTTCTCGACGAGCTTCAGATCCCGACCCGATAACCCATCCCGCCGGGTCACCCCCGCTCGGGACGTCACCCTGAGGAAGAGCAGAGACTGATGACCATCGCCCTCCGGCGGCGCCTGCTGGCCGAGTTCCTCGGCACCGCCCTGCTGGTCACCGCCGTGGTCGGCTCCGGCATCATGGCCGCCACCCTCTCCCCCGGCGACGTCGGCCTCCAGTTGCTGGAGAACTCGATCGCCACCGCCCTCGCCCTGGGCGCCCTCATCCTGATCTTCGGCCCGGTCTCCGGGGCGCACTTCAACCCGGTCGTCTCCGCCGCCGACTGGTTCCTCGGCCGCCGCGCCGGCACCGGGCTGACCGGCCGCGACCTCGCCGGCTACACCGTCGCCCAGGTCACCGGGGCGGTCGCCGGATCGGTCCTGGCGAACCTGATGTTCGACCTCGCCGCCGTCGACCTGTCGGGCAAGGATCGCGCCGGGGCGCACCTCTGGCTGGGTGAGGTCGTCGCCACCATCGGCCTGATCCTGCTGATCTTCGCGCTGGCCCGCTCCGGGCGCGCACCCGTCGCACCGGCCGCCGTCGGCGCCTACATCGGCGCCGCCTACTGGTTCACCTCGTCGACCTCGTTCGCCAACCCGGCGGTGACCATCGGGCGGGCGTTCACCGACACCTTCGCCGGGATCGCGCCCGCCTCGGTGCCGGCGTTCGTCCTGGCCCAGCTGGTCGGGCTGGCCGCCGGCGTGGGCCTGCTCGCCGCGCTGTATCCCGACGCCGGCACCGCCGCGGACCAGGTCGTCGTCCCCGCCGGCGACCGGGCCGCCGCCGACCAGACACGTTGACCAGGCCGGACATCAACCGGCCACCACAGGAGAGGCACCCCCGATGAGCGACAAACCCAGCGTCCTGTTCGTCTGCGTACACAACGCCGGCCGGTCGCAGATGGCCGCCGGCTGGCTGCGCCACCTCGCCGGGGACGCCGTCGAGGTGCGCTCCGCCGGTTCGGCGCCCGCCGAGACGGTCAACCCGGCCGCCGTCGCGGCGATGCGGGAGGTGGGCGTCGACCTCACCGACCAGACGCCGAAGCTGCTGGAGTACGCCACCGCCGAGTCCTCCGACGTGATCGTCACGATGGGCTGCGGCGACGCCTGCCCGGTCTTTCCCGGCAAGCGGTACGAGGACTGGAAGCTCGACGACCCGGCGGGCAAGGGTGTCGAGGCGGTGCGCCCGATCCGCGACGAGATCCGCAGGCGGGTGGAGACGCTCCTCGCCGAGCTGACCCACGGTCGCTGACGGCCGGCGCGGTCAGCGGTCGTCGGCGAGCACGTCGAGCAGCAGAGCTGCGGTCCAGCCGAACGCCGGCGAGCCCAGGCCGGCCCCGGTGTCCGGATGGAAGTACTCGTGGCAGCCGGCCCGGGCCACCAGGTCCAGCATCGACCGGCGCAGTCCGGCGGCCAGCTCGGGCCGGTCGTGGGTGAGCAGCCCGTGCCGCACCAGCCAGGCCATGTTCAACCAGCTCGGTCCGCGCCAGTAGCGCAGCGGCTCGAAGTCCGGCGCCGTCCGGTCGTAGCTGGGCAGCGGGCGGTCCATCCGGCCGGTCACCCCGAACCGCGCCGAACACGCCTCCACCACCAGCGCGTCGACCTGCCGGGCGGGCAGGTCGGGCAGGGCCAGCGGGGCGAGGCCGAGCACCGTCCGGGCCGGGACGAGCCGGCCGGTGCGCAGGTCGAGCGGCTGGAACGTGCCCGTCGCCGGGTCGTGCAACCGCCACACCAGCGCCTCGGTGATCCGGGCCGCCCGCTCCCGGTGCGGGCCCGGATCGGCGCCGAGCACCGCGGCGATCCGGGCGAGCGCGTGCTCGGCCAGGCCCAGCGCCGCGTTGAACAGCGGGCACTCCACCAGGAACGGGTGCCCGCCGGCCAACCCGTCATCGCGGTAGCCGTGGTCCCGGTAGGCGGCGACGATCGCCAGGTAGCGCGCGTAATCCAGGTCCGTGGGGCGATGCGCGGCGTCGGCGTGCGCGGTGTCGTGCCGGCGGTACGCCCGCATCACCGCCGCCTCGGCGCGCACCGCCGCCATCGGGGCGTCCCAGGCGGGGCTGTTGTCCAGCCCGGACTCCCACGGATGCACGATCGCCGCCAGCCCACCCCCGCCCACGTCGCGCCGCTCCGTGAGATAGCGCTGCTGGGCCACCAGCCGCGGGTAGAGCCGCCCCAGCGCCGCCCGGGCGGCCGGGCTGGGGTCGCGGCGGTGCACCAGCCAGGCGGCGAGCGCGTGCACCGGCGGCTGGACCAGCCCGGAGGTGGCCACGGCCGGCGCGGCGGCGGCCACCTCGGTACGCCAGAAGTCCGGCCCGGGAAAGTACGCGCCGACCCGCATCGCCGGGTTGAACACGATGTGCGGCACCCGCCCGTCGGCCCACTGGGCCCGGAACAGGCTGTCCAGCTCCCGCCAGGCGCGCTCGGGACGTACGTGCGCCAGCCCGATCGCGATGAAGGCCGAGTCCCAGCTCCACTGGTGCGGGTAGAGCGTGCGCGACGGCACCGTGTGGTCGTGCTCCCAGTTGCCGTCCAGGGTAGCCAGCGCGAGGCGGCGCAGCCGGGTGAGCGTGCCCGCGCCGGCCGTACCCGCGCTCATGCCGACACTCCGCTTCGCTCCGCGCCGGCCTGAGACACCATCGCGCCGCACCGACGATTCGCTCGCTGCCGCTCACTCATGCCGCCGCCTGACGGGGTTGGGCGTGGCGCAGCACCGTGGCCGCCTGCTGGAGGGCGCGTACCGGGTCGCCGCGCAGCCGGCACTCCAACGCCAGCCAGCCCCGGTAGTCGATCTCCAGCAGGGTACGCAGCAGCGCCGGCCAGTCGAGGTGCCCGGCGCCGGGCTGGTAGCGGTTGGAGTCACTGACCTGCACGTGCCCCAGATAGGGGGCGGCGGCGCGCAACGCCCGGTGCACGTCGTCCTCCTCGATGTTCATGTGGAAGGTGTCGGCGACCACCCGCACCGACGGCAGCCCGACCACGGCGCAGAGCATGACCGCCTCGTCGAGCCGGTTGACCATGTGGTCCTCGTACCGGTTGAGCGGCTCCAGGAAGAGGGCCACCCCCTCGGCGCGGGCGTGCTCGCCCAGCTCGCCGAGGGTGTCGACGAGCAGTTGCCGGTCGCCGGCGGGCGAGCGGGGCGGGTCGAACGGTGGCAGCCGCCGGGAGAACATCCCCCACGCCGCCGGGGTCATCGCGCCCACCCCACCGAGCTCGGCGATCACCGACAGTTGCGAGCGCAGGTTGCGCACGGCGTCGCGGGACCGCTCGGCGTCGAAGTCGCCGATGAAGTGGTCCATCTCGACGCAGACGGTCGGCATCACCACCCCGGCGGCGCGGGCCCGGCGCAGTTCGGGCAGCCGGCGGGCGAGGGCGAGGTCACCTCGGCCGCGCAACTCGATGGCGTCGTAGCCGAGCGCGGTGGCCAGGGCGTACTTCTGGATCAGGTCGGTGCCCGGCAGGAGCTGCTCCTGGCAGGCGATCGGAATGGTCATCTCGTTTGCGGCGTGGATCCCAGCTCTTCAGTGCCGGGGGAACGCCGCTCCCTCCCCTCGGGCAACGTCTTGTCTGGACTGCCGGCATGATCTGGGGTGTGGGTGTGGTGGTGAAGCGGGCGTACAGGTACCGCTTCTATCCGACGGTTGAGCAGGCTGATCAGCTCAACCGCACCTTCGGCTGCGTGCGTAAGGTCTACAACCTCGCCCTGCAGGCGCGCACCCGCGCATGGTCGGTCGACGGACAGCGCAGCACCTACGTGCAGTCCTCGGCCTGGCTGACCGAGTGGAAACGCACCGACGATCTGGCGTTTCTCAACGAGGTGTCGTCCGTGCCGCTGCAACAGACGCTGCGGCACCTGCAGGCCGCCTTCGCGGCGTTCTGGAGCAAGCGTGCCCGCTACCCGCGGTTCAAGTCCAAGCGCAAGTCCCGGGCGTCGGCGGAATACACCCGCTCGGCGTTCCGCTGGCGCGACGGACAGCTCACCCTCGCCAAGATGGACGCGCCGCTGGCCATCGCGTGGTCGCGGCCCCTGCCAGCCGAGCCGTCGACGGTCACCGTGTCCCGCGATTCGGCCGGCCGGTGGCACATGGCGATCCTGGTCGAGGATCCCGGCGTGCAGCCCCTGCCCCCGCAGGCCACGGCGGTCGGCGTGGACGCGGGCATCACCAGCCTGCTCACCCTCTCCACCGGCGAGAAGATCACTAACCCGCGACATGAGCGCGTCGACCGGCGCAAGCTGGCCAGCGCACAGCGCAACCTGTCTCGCAAGACCAAGGGCTCCGCCAACCGGGCCAAGGCCCGCCTGGCGGTGGCCCGCATCCACGCCCGCATCGCCGACCGGCGGCGCGATCACCTGCACAAGCTGTCGACTCGACTCGTCCGCGAGAACCAAACAGTCGTGATCGAGGACCTCAGCGTGCGCAACATGCTGCGCAACCACCGCCTGGCCCGCGCCATCTCCGACGCAGCCTGGTCGGAACTGCGCCACATGCTGGAATACAAAGCCGCCTGGTACGGGCGCACCGTGATAGCCATCGACCGCTGGCATCCGAGCACGAGGACCTGCTCGGCATGCGGACGGATCAACACCACGATGACCCTCGCCATGCGCGTCTGGACGTGCCCGGGCTGCGGCTCGGAACACGACCGGGACGTCAACGCCGCCAACAACATCCTCGCCGCCGGGCTGACGGAGAGGTAAAACGCCTGTGGAGGGCCGGTAAGACCCCACCCGCGCATGCGGCGAAGGCACGACCCAGCGAAGCAGGAACCCCCTCGGGCGACCGAGGGAATCCCCGCCCTTCAGGGCTGCGGAAGATGTCAACAGAACCTCAGTACGACTTGGAGGGCAGCAGCGTCACCGCGGTCGAGCAGCGCCAGCGCGTCGGCCACCGCGCTGGCGTCCACGACGTGGCTCACCAGCGGCAGCGGATCGACGCTGCCCTCGGCCACCAGGTCCATGAAGGTGTGTGCGACGCGGGCACCGGTCCACCGGCCGGCCATGCCGGGCGCCGGCGTCGGCCCGGACACCTGGGCCGCCACCAGCTGGATCCGGTTGTGGTGGAACTCCTCGCCCAGGCCGAGCCCGTCGGCCTGGCCCTGGTAGAAGCCGGCGGCCACGACGCGGCCGGCGTGGGTGGTGGCCCGGATCGCCTCGTGCAGCGCCGGGTACGCGCCGGACAGTTCCAGGCAGACGTCGGCGCCGCTGCCGCCGGTGGCCCGGCGCAGCACGTCGGCGGCGGACTCGGTGGCCGCGTCGACGACCAGCCGGGCGCCGAACCGCCGGGCGTGCGCCAGCCGGCCGGCCACCCGGTCGACGGCGACCACCCGGGCGCCGGAGAGGGTGGCGAGCCGGGTGGCGAGCAGCCCGATCACGCCCTGCCCGAAGACCCCCACCCAGTCGCCGAGGTGCAGGTCGCCGGCGAGCACGGCGGTGAGCGCGATGGCGCCGGGCCGGGCGAAGACGGCGGCGAGGGGGTCCAGGCCGGCGGGGAGCGGATGCACCAGGTCGGCCGGCACCACCGCCTCGGCGCGATGCCCCCAGATGCCCCAGACGAGCTGCCCGGGCTGCCGGTCGGTGACCTCGGGCGCGACCTCGACGACCTCGCCGACCTCCTCGTAGCCGAAGCCGACCAGCGGATAGGGCACGGTGGTCTGCCGGGGCACGAACATCCGGGTGACGTCGTCCCAGTCCTTGCTCAGCCGCGGATTGCTGCCCCGGTAGAGGGTGAGCTCGGTGCCGGCCGAGATGCCGGAGTAACAGGTGCGGACCCGGACCTGGCCGGGCCCGAGCGGATCCGGGGGGCAGGGCTCGAGGCTGATCCTGCGCGGCCCGGCCAAGGAGACAACCCAGTTGACCATGAGTCACATCCCGGTAGCACTGGGTTCCATCCTAGAACAAAAAATCGGTATATGTCTTGTAATTGATCAATCGACGGCGTTGAATCCCTCATGTACCCTTCGAGAGGAGTGCCACCGATGTCAGCACCTCCGATGCGGATGCTCGCCGCCACCCTGATCATGACACTCACCGGGGCCAGCCTGCTGGCCTGCGGGGACGACGATTCCGGCGGCGACGACAACACGATCACGGTGTGGAGCCTGGAGGACGTGGCCGACCGGGTCACCGCCACCAAGGCGATCATCGCCGACTTCACCGCGAAGACCGGGATAACCGTCGACCTGGTCACCGTCAACGAGGACCAGTTCCCCTCCCTGATCGCCTCCAGCGCCGCCGCCGGCGAACTGCCCGACGTGGTCGGTTCGGTGTCGCTGGCCGGTGTACGCACCCTGGCCGGCAACGAACTGCTGCACCCCGAGGCGAACGCGGAGGTGGTGGAGAAACTCGGCCGGCAGACGTTCTCGCCGCGGGCGCTGGAGCTGACCTCCGGCGACGGACGGCAGCTCGCCGTGCCCAGCGACGGCTGGGGGCAACTGCTCGTCTACCGCAAGGACCTCTTCGCCGCCGCCGGGCTGCCCGCCCCTGACACGTACGAGAAGATCACCAACGCCGCGCGGACGCTGCACCGCGGCGGCGTCGCCGGCATCACCGCGGCCACCGCCCCCGGCGACGTGTTCACCCAGCAGACCTTCGAGCACCTGGCACTGGCCAACAACTGCCAGCTCACCGACGACTCGGGCGCGGTGAAGCTGGACTCGCCCGAGTGCGTCGAGGCGTTCCGCTTCTACGGCGACCTGATGCGCAACTGGTCGGTCAAGGGCGGGCAGGACGTGGACACCACCCGGGCCACCTACTTCGCCGGCAAGGCGGCCATGCTGGTCTGGTCGCCGTTCATCCTCGACGAGCTGGCCGGGCTGCGCAACGACGCCAAACCCACCTGCCCGCAGTGCCAGGCCGACCCGACCTTCCTCGCCAAGAACAGCGGCTTCGTCACCGGGATCCAGGGCCCGAACGGCAGCGGGCCCGCCCAGTACGGCGAGATCAGTTCCTGGGCGGTGCTCGACGGCGCCGCCGCCGACCCGGCGAAGTCCTTCGTGTCGCACCTGCTCGACGAGGCGTACCCGCGCTGGTTCGGCATGTCGCCGGAGGGCCGCTTCCCGGCCCGCAAGGGCACCCCGGCCGAACCGGAGAAGTTCCTCACCGCCTGGAACACCAGCCAGGCCGGGGTGGACGCGAAGAAGCCGCTCGCCGAGGTGTACGGCGACGAGGTGCTCGCCGGGTTGCGCCGCAGCCCGGACACCTTCCAGCGCTGGGGCCTCACCCAGGGGCAGGGCAAGCTGGTCGGCGCGATCCTCGGTGAGCTGCCGGTGCCCAAGGCGCTGAGCGAGGTCGTCTCCGGCAAGTCGGACGCCGCCGCGGCCGCCGGACGGGCCAAGAAGGACGTGGAAGCCATCAAGGCGGGCGTCAATTGACCACCACCACACCCGGCACCGGCCGCTCCCCCACCCGGGAGCGGCCGGTGCCGGCCCGCCGCCGCAAGCCGCTCACCCTGCGCCGCCGCGAGTCCCGGGCCGGGCTCGCGCTGGTCGCCCCGACCCTGCTCGTCGTCGTCGCGGTGATCGGCATCCCGATCGTCTGGACAGTGGTGCTGGCCTTCCAGCGGGTCCGCCTGGCCACCCTGCGCCGGACGGGGCTGTTCGGCGAGTTCACCCTGGACAACGTCGAACGGGTGCTGAACACCCCCGGCTTCGCCGAGACGCTCTGGACCACCCTGGTCTACAGCGTCGGCGCCACCGCCGGCTCGATCGCGCTCGGCCTGGTGGCGGCGCTGGTGGTCCGCCGGCCGTTCCGGGGCCGCACCCTGGTCCGCGCGTCGATGCTGCTGCCGTACGTGGCCCCGGTGGTCGCGGTCACCTTCGTCTGGCAGGTGATGCTCGATCCGCAGCTCGGCATCGTCAACGACTGGGGCCGGCGGTTCCTCGGCTGGGACACCCCGGTGCCCTTCCTGTCCCAGGAGTCGACCGCCCTGGCCACCGTCGTCGCGTTCGAGGCGTGGCGCTACTTCCCGTTCGCGTTCCTGTTCCTGCTCGCCCGCCTCCAGGCGGTGCCCGGCGAGCTGGAGGAGGCCGCGCTGGTGGACGGGGCCACCCCAAGCCAGCGGTTCCGGCACATCCTGCTGCCCCAGCTGATGCCGGTGATCGCGATGCTCGGCGTGCTCCGGTTCATCATGACCTTCAACAAGTTCGACGACGTCTACCTGCTCACCGGCGGCGCGGCCGGCACCGAGGTGGTCAGCGTCCGGGTCTACGAGTTCCTCACCGCCCGTACCGACATCGGCGCGGCGGCGGCCCAGGCCGTGGTGCTGGCCGTGGTGCTCGTCGTGTTCGTGCTGATCTACCTGCGCTTCTTCGGACGGAGGGTCGGCTGATGGACCGGGACCGGGTCGAGACGGTGAGCCTGCGCTGGCTGCGCCGACTGGTGATCGCGGCCTTCCTGCTGGTCACCGTCTTCCCCTTCTACTACATGCTGGTGCTGTCGGTACGCCCCATCGAGCGGCTGCTGCTCGACCCCGGGTCGCTCGTCGTCGGCCTCGGCGAGCTGACCGTCAGCACGTACAGCGAGGTGTTGCGGGCCGCCGACGATGGCGGCCAGGGCTTCCTCACCTTCATGCGCAACAGCGGGCTGGTGGCGGTGGCGGCGACCCTGCTCACCCTGCTGGTGTCGATCCCCGGCGCGTACGCCGTCTCCCGGCTGCGGTTCTTCGGCCGCCGGCAGGTCCATTTCCTGTTCCTGGCGGTCTACCTGTTCCCGTCGATCGTCATCGCGATCCCGCTCTTCGTGGTCTTCACCCGGGCCGGGCTGCGCGGCTCGTTGTTCGGCCTGATCCTGGTCTACATCTCGCAGACCCTGCCGGTCTCGGTCTACATGCTGAAGAACTACTTCGAGACCATCCCGGTCAGCCTGGAGGAGTCCGCGGCCATCGACGGGGCCGGCCGGCTCGGCGTCATCCGGCGGGTCAGCCTGCCCCTCGCGATGCCCTCGATCATGGCGGTCGCGCTCTACGACTTCATGATCGCTTGGAACGAGTTCCTCTTCGCGCTGCTCTTCCTCGTCGACAAGCCCAACCGGTGGACCGTGTCGCTCGGGCTGGCGCAGCTCGCCGACGGGGTCGAGGTGCCCAAGACGGTGCTGATGGCCGGGTCGGTCATCCTCACCCTGCCCATCGTGATCCTCTTCTTCGCCAGTGAGCGGCTGCTCACCGAGGGTCTCACCAGCGGCGCGGAGAAGGGGTGACGGACGGCCGTCGGCGCGGGGCGTCGGTGACGCCCCGACACCGCCCGGTCACCCGGCGCACAGCTGCACAAACTGGCCGGTCAGTTACCCCACGGGCCGCCCCGGAGGCCGTAGCATCGGGGCCGGCCCGCCCCCGGGGCGGCCCCGGGGGAAACCGCGCGCACAGCTTCTACCGACGCAGATAGAGGATCCGGCGATGAGTCAGACAGGGCAGGAGAACCACACGGGCACCGCGGGCGAGGACTACACGCGCCGGCTGCAGCGACTGGGTGGCGCCCGGTGGAAGCAGCTGCTCGACGTGCAGGCGCCCTACCGCTGGAACCTGCGCCGGCTCCAGCTGGGCCGCACCCTCGACGTCGGCTCCGGCCTGGGCCGCAACCTGATCAACCTGGGCTCCGACAGCGTCGGCGTGGACCACAACCCCACCTCCGTGGCGCACTGCCGGGAACTCGGGCTGGAGGCGTACACCACCGAGGAGTTCCTTGCCTCCGAGTACGCCCGCCCGGACGCCTTCGACTCGATGCTCGCCGCGCACCTGCTCGAACACATGCCGGCCGAGCAGGCCCGCGAGGTGATCTCGATGTACCTGCCGTTCCTGCGCTCCGGCGGCCGGGCGGTGTTCATCACGCCGCAGGAGCGCGGTTACCGCAGCGACGCGACGCACGTCCGGTTCGTCGGCTTCGCCGAGGCGGCGGAGACCTGCCGCGAGCTGGGGCTGACCGTGGAGCGGCAGTACTCGTTCCCGTTCCCCCGCGCCTTCGGCAAGATCTTCACCTACAACGAGTTCATCACGGTGGCCCGGCTGCCCTGACCCGTCGGGGCGCTCGCTAGCGTTGGGGCATGGCGAACCCGACCCGCTGGGCCACCGACACCGGCCCGGAGCACTCGCAGTGGTACATCGACCGGTTCCGCCGGCTGGCGGCCGAGGGCGCCGACCTGGCCGGCGAGGCCCGGTTCATGGACGCGATGGTCGCGCCCGGGTCGCGGATCCTCGACGCCGGCTGCGGCACCGGCCGGGTCGGTGCCGCGCTCGCCGCCCGCGGGCACACCGTGGTGGGGGTGGACGCCGACCCGGCGCTGGTCGAGGCCGCCCGGGCCGATCACCCGGGGCCGCGGTGGCTGGTCGCCGACCTGGCCGAGCTGGATCTGGCCGCTGCCGGCGAACCCGAGCCGTTCGACGCGGCCGTGGTCGCCGGCAACGTGATGGCCTTCGTCGCGCCGGGCACCGAGCCGGCGGTGCTGGCCCGGGTCGCCGCGCACCTGCGTCCCGACGGCGCGGTGGTGGTCGGCTTCGGCACCGATCGGGGCTATCCGCTGACCGAGTTCGACGCCCACGCGGTGGCCGCCGGGCTGCGCCTGGAACACCGCTTCGCGACCTGGGACCTGCGCCCGTGGCGGGACGGCGCCGACTTCGCGGTCAGCGTGCTGCGCCGCCCGGCCTGACCGTTCCCGCCGCCGGGTTCGGCGCCGGGCGCCACGGCGAGCCTCAGGTCGGGGCGGCCACCACCCGGGCCGCCGCGGGGTCCAGGGTGGCGCCGGCCGGGACCAGGCTGACCAGTCCGGCGGGCAACCGGGCCGGCCGCACGTCGCGGTAGCCGAGCATGCCGAGCACCTCGCCGCCGGCCAGCACGTACCGGCGGCCCAGGTCGGTGACGACGGAGACGGCGCCGCCGGTGGCCCCCGGCGCGGCGACCGACTCGACGACCGCGCCCCGGCCCGGCTCGACCAGGACGTGGTCGGCCAGCACCCCGCCGCCGACCGGTGCCGGGGTCCGGGGCGTGGCCCCGAGGTCGGGCAGGGTCGCCCCGAGCCGGACGTCGACCACCGCGCCGTCGTCGCCGAACCGGGCGCAGAGCGCCGCCCCGTCCGGTGCGGCCAGCCTCGGCGGCACGGTCGGCGGCGCGGCCGGGCCGGTGGGCGCGAGGTCGGGCAGTTTCGGCAGCGCGGCGAACCGGCCCAGTGTGATCGACTCCGGCTCACGCTGGCCGGTGCGGGCGAGCAGCAGGCTGGCCTGTAGTTCGGTGATGCCGGCCAGCCCGTCCCGCAGGGCGACCGCGTACTGCCGGCCGCCGCCGGAGTTGCGTACCAGGTAGACGTCGCCGATCCGGGCGCCGGACACCCGCTCGGAGGGCTCACCCTCGTCGGGCAGCGCCAGCGGCGCCAGGTCGGCGCCGGCCGGCAGGACGTTGAGCAGCGCCGGGGCGACCGAAACCGCGCGGGCCCGGGTGGCCGCCAACGCCGCGAGCACCCGGTTGGCGTCCCGGACGAGGTGCCGCCGGTGCTGCCAGAGCAGGTGCAGCCCGCCGTCCGGGTGCCGCAGCAGCAGCGCGTCCTCGCCGAGCGGCCGGCCGCCGGCGGCGTCGACCCCGACCAGCAGCGCCGATCGGGGCGCTTCCGGCGCGGTCCCGGCCGGGGCCGCGGAGCAGACCGTCCAGGGCGCGGTGACCAGCCGGCCCGGGGCGGGCAGCGAGTCGGGGGCGTCGGCGATGCCGAGCGGAAGGCCGCGCGGCACGCCGTCGATGGAGCGGCGGGAGACCAGTACGGTCTTCGGCCGGTCCGCCCCGATGATCAGCAGCGCGGAGGCGTAGTTGAGCACCGGGTGCAGCTTCTGCTCCCGGTAGACGAACCGGGCGCCGGACTCCTTCTCCACGATCACCGCGCCGGCGTCGCGCCACTTGCTGCCGCCCCCGGCGAAGAGCCCGTAGAGCGCGGAGCCGCCCACTCCGATGGCCGCGACCAGGACGCTGGCCAGCGCGGCGCCGGCCAGCCGCCGGAACGGCGACTGCGCCGGGTCGGTTTCACGCATCACCAGCGCGGCGACCGCCCGCTGGACGGTGAACTGGTACGAGTGCAGCTGGTCCTGCCGCGACGGCATGGGATCCCTTCCGGCGAGTCGGTCGGGGCACAGGATAAGCGCTGCGTCGATATCCCGACGACCCTCCGTCGCGGGCTCGCGAGGGATTGGCGGGTGGGTGCCTGCGCGGTCAGGGCCGCAGGATCAGCCGGATCGGGTTGCCCTGCTTGCTCTGCACCCGCCGCACCGCCTGGTCCGCCTCGGCCAGCGGCAGCACGTCGCTGACCGAGGCGGACAGGTCCAGGCGTCGTTGCCGGGCCAGCGACACCAGCTGCTCCACGTGTTCGGCCTCCGAGCCGTAGTGCCCGAGCACCGCCTGTTGCAGGTAGTTGAACGGGCTGTCCGAGGGGATCGTGACCGGCTTGTTGGCGATGCCGGCCAGCACCAGCCGCCCGCGCCGGCCGAGCACGGTGAGCGCCTGTTCGCGGACCGCGGTCACCCCGGCGAAGTCGAACGCCACGTCCAGCCCGCGGCCGCCGGTCAGCCCCAGCACGGCGTCGCGGAAGGCACTGTCACCCGGGTCGAGCGCGGCGTCCGCGCCGAGGGACAGCGCCCGGTCGCGGGCCGCCGCGAGCGGCTCCACCGCGATCAGCGGGGCCGCGCCGACCAGCCGCAGCAGCTGCACGGCGTGCGCGCCCAGCCCGCCGACGCCCCAGACCGCGACCGCCTCGCCGGGCCGGGTCCGGCCGGTGTCGGTCACCGCCGCCCAGGGCGTGGAGACCGCGTCGGGGATGATGCAGGCCTGCTCGAACGGCAACTCGTCCGGGATCGGCACCACGGTCTCCTGGCTGGCCACGGCGTACTCGGCCCAACCGCCGTCGTAGTCCACGCCCCGGGTGAACACGGTGCCGCGCCGGTCCCGCTCGCCCGCCTGCAGCAGCACCCGCTGGCCGGGCTGCCACCCCTCGGCGCCGTCGCCGAGCGCGTCCACGACGCCGGCCACCTCGTGGCCGAGGGTGACCACGTCGCCGGGCAGGTAGAGCGGGGTGAGCGTGCCGTCGATCAGGTGTACGTCCGACAGGCACACCCCGGCCGCCGCGACCTTGATCCGCACCTGCCCCGGCGCCGGCTCGGGCACCGGCACCGTCTCCAGGCGCAGCGCCCGCTCCGTCAGGTGCAGTCGTCCGGCCAGCATCTCCGCCACGGTGCGTACTCCCTGTCCGGCTCCCGTCCGGGCGCCTCAGCCAGCCCGCATACCCGGTGCTGGCGGATCGATGCGTCGGCGCCCGCCGGCGCGCCCGCCGCCAACTCCGGACGTTCGGGCGGGTAGCATCCCCGCCGGTGAGCGCGCGATTCGAGGAACTGGCCTGGCGGGAGACCCCGATCGGCGCCATCAGCCTGCGCCGGCGCCGCGACCCCTTCCTCGACACCGAGGTGTACGAGGTGAAGCTCGACGACGAGTACCTGATGTCCAGCCTCTTCCCGGTCGCGGAGATCGAACTGGCCCGGCTGGGGCTGGCCGCGCTGACCGGCCCGGCCCTCGACGTGGTCGTGGGTGGCCTCGGCCTCGGCTACACCGCCCGCACCGCGCTGGCCGACGACCGGGTCCGGTCGCTGGTCGTGGTGGAGGCGATCGAGGACGTCATCGACTGGCACCGGCGGGAACTGCTGCCCTTCGCGGCCGGGCTGGCCACCGATCCGCGGACCCGGTTCGTGCGGGCGGACTTCTTCGCCGCGGTCGCCGACGGCACCGGCCTCGACCCGGACGCCGCCGAGCGGCGGTTCCACGCCGTGCTGCTCGACGTCGACCACTCCCCCCGCCAGGTGCTGCACCCGAGCCACGCCGCCTTCTACACGCCGGACGGGCTGCGCCGGCTCGCCGCCTGCCTGCACCCGGACGGGGTGTTCGCGCTCTGGTCGGACGACCCGCCCGACGCCGACTTCGAGGCGGTCCTCGCCGAGGTGTTCACCACCGCGCGGGCGCACGTCGTGCCGTTCGCCAACCCGCTCACCGGCGGGGAGTCGGCCAACACCGTCTACGTCGCGCAGACTCCGGCCTGACGACGCCGGGTACGGCCGTGCCCGGTTCCGCCGGCGGTAACCCGGCCGCTGTCGGCGATGCGACAGCGCTGCAACCCTCCGGTGCCGTTACGCGTCCTGCCGTGTATCGAGGCCTGGACAACCGGGCCACACACGGGGGAGGAATTCATGACCAACGTTTCCCGGCGCGGGATCCTGGCCAGTGTCGCCGCCGGCCTGATGGCTGCCTCGCTCGGCGTCGCCGCCACGCCCGGCGCGGCCACCGCTGCCTCCGGCCAGAGCATCCGCCTCTGCGCCCTCCGGCCGCTGGCCTACCCGGCCGACTCGTACCGGGCGTCGGCCGACGCCATCGACCCGACCGGCCGGTACATCGCCGGTTCCGGGCTGCGGACCACCGGTGGCGTCAACCAGCCGCTGCTGCTGGTCTGGGACGGCGGCCGGCTGACCACCATCGAGTCGTCCATCGCCGACACGGTGGTCGATGTCAACTCCAGCGGGGTGGTGGTCGGCAACGGCTGGGAGAACAGCATCGGCCGGCCGTGGCGCTACCACGCGGGCCGGGTCGAGTTCCTGCCCGTGGTGCCCTCGTACGGCATCTGGGTGACCGGGATCAACGGCGCCGGGGACATCGTCGGCTACGGCACCTCCGCCACGACGAACGAGAGCTTCCCGCTGCGGTGGCCCGCCGCCCGACCGGGCACCGTCGAGGTCCTCGACGCCCCCACCACCGGGCAGACGGACGGGATCACCGAGGACGGCACCATCGTCGGCACGGCCGGCTCGTTCACCGAGCCCACCGGCTGGCTGCGCGCCCCGGCCGGCGAGGTCCGCGAGCTGACCGTCCCCGGAGCGCAGTCAGCGCGGGTGCTGGGAGCCAGCGGCCGGTACGCGTTCGGTTGGGTCAACCTCGGCGGCCCGAACACCGTCAAGGTGCGCTGGGACCTCACCAGTGGCGCCAGCGCCGGCCTCGACCCGCGGTTCGAGTGGCTGACCGACGTCAACCGGCACGGCGTGGTGGTCGGCGGGAACCGGATCAGCCGGGGCGCCAGCTCGGTGGTGCTGACGGGCGGCGTCAGCGTCGGGGCCAACGCGATCTCGGACAACGGCATCGTGGTCGGCTTCCACCGGGGCACCCGGGTCAGCCCGGTCCGCTGGACCGGCTGCTGACGCACCCGCGCAGGTCCCGGTAGGTGGCGCGCGACCGTCCCACGGTCGCGCGTCACCGGCGGGTCAGCCGACGGGCGGGCCGATCCGCAGGACCCGCCGGGCCCGGCGCCGGTCCAACCAGTGCGGCGCCGACGGATCGGTGGGCTCGGCCCCGGTGACCAGGTCGAGCAGGATCAGCACCCAGAACCCGGCGGCGCTGGCGATGTTGCGGGCCCGGCAGCGCACCCACCGACCGGGTCAGAACCAGTCCTCGCGCATCTCCAGGGTGGTCCGGTCCAGACTCTCCAGCAGGTCGAACTGGGGGCCGGTACGAGGCAGCTCGTACCGGAAGAAGTACCGGGCGGCCTGCCGCTTGCCGGCGTAGAAGGCCACGTCGTCGCCGGAGTCGGTCGGGCCGGTCGCGGCCTCGACGGCGAGCAGCTGCTCCAGCCACATCCAGGCGATCACCACGTGGCCGACCGCCTCCAGGTAGACGCTGGCGTTGGCCAGCGCCAGCTCCGGATCGCCCCGCTCCCACAGCCGCCGCGTCACCAGCGAGACCCGGTCCAGCGCGCCGCCCAGCCGGGCGGCCAGCTCGGCGGCCTCACCCTCGGCCTTCCAGGCCCGGCCGACCGTGGCCCGGATGGTGTCGACCAGCAGCGCCAGGCCGGCCCCGTCCCGCATGGTCACCTTGCGGCCGAGCAGGTCCAGCGCCTGGATTCCGTGCGTGCCCTCGTGGATCGGGTTGAGCCGGTTGTCCCGCCAGTGCTGCTCCACGTCGTAGTCGCGGGTGTAGCCGTACCCCCCGTGCACCTGGATGGCCAGGTCGTTGGCGGCCAGGCACCACTGCGAGGGCCAGCTCTTGGTGATCGGGGTGAGCACGTCCAGCAGCAGCCGGGCCCGGTCCCGGTCGGCCTCGGCCGGCGCGGTCCGCTGCTCGTCGAGCAGCCGGCCGCAGTAGAGCACCAGCGCGAGCGCGCCCTCCACGTAGCTCTTCTGCGCCAGCAGCATCCGCTTGACGTCGGCGTGCGCGACGATCGGCACCTGCGGCACAGTCGGGTCCTTGTCGGCCACCGGCCGGCCCTGCGGGCGCTGCCGGGCGTATGCCAGGGCCTTCAGGTAGGCGGTGTAGCCGAGCGCCGTGGCGCCGGCGCCGACCCCGATGCGCGCCTCGTTCATCATGTGGAACATCTGCGCCAGCCCCTGGTGCGGCTCGCCGACGAGGTAGCCGACCGCGCCGGGGCGCCCGCCCGGGCGGTGCACCCCTTCGCCGAAGTTGAGCAGCGTGTTCGTGGTGCCCCGGTAGCCCAGCTTGTGGTTGAGGCCGACCAGCACGACGTCGTTGCGGGCGCCCAGCGCGCCGTCGTCGGCCAGCAGCACCTTGGGCACGATGAACAGCGAGATCCCCTTGACCCCCGCCGGCCCGCCGGGAATCCGGGCGAGCACCAGGTGCACGATGTTCTCGGCGAGCTCGTGGTCCCCACCGGAGATCCACATCTTGGTGCCGTGCAGCCGGTACGTCCCGTCGTCCTGCGGCTCCGCCCGGGTGGTGATGTCCGCCAGTGAGCTGCCGGCCTGCGGCTCGGACAGGCACATGGTGCCGAAGAACCGGCCCCGCACCATCGGCCGTACCCAGGTGTCGACCTGCTCGGCGCTGCCGTGCGCCAGCAGCAGGTTGGCGTTGCCCAGGGTGAGGAACGGGTACGCCGAGGTGGCCACGTTGGCGGCCTGGAACCAGGCGAAGCAGGCCGCCGAGACGGCGTGCGGCAGTTGCATGCCACCGACCGAGGAGTCCAGGCTGGCGGCCAGCAGCCCCGTCTCGGCGAACACGTCCAGGGCCGCCTTGACCTGCGGGATCAGCCGCACCCGCTGGCCGTCGAAGGTGGGCTCGGTGAGGTCGGCCGCCCGGTTGTGCGGGGCGAACCGCTCGGTGGCCACCCGCTCGGCGAGGTCCAGCACGGCGTCGAAGGTCTCCCGCGAGTGCTCGGCGTAGCGGGATCGTTCGGTCAGCCGCGCCACGTCCAGCCACTCGTGCAGCAGGAACCTCAGGTCACGGCGGGAGAGCAGAGTGGACGGCACGGGTCTCCTTCCTCGGCGGGCCGACGGCACCGCGATCCGGCCCGGCCGCCCTTCCGCAGCTCATCCTGGCCGATCGCGCCGCCCGACGCACCAACCGCGCGCCCGCGCCGCGTCGAGTCGGATCCGCTCGGGCCGGCCCGCCCCCGTCCCGCCGGGCCGGCCCGTCCGCGATCCCCGTCGGCTACGCCGGCCGCCAGGACGCCGGGTCGTCCCACCCGTCCACCAACCGGATGGACGCGGCCAGGTCGAGTGCGCCGGCCCGGCCACCCACCGCCGCCTGCCCCGCCACCGTCTCCGGGTTGACCTCGGCGACGCAACCGGTGCAGCCGCCGGGCAGCTGGGCGACCCGGTAGACGCCCGTACCGGAGAACTCGTCGGCCATGGCCCGCCGGCCGGCCACGGTGAGACCGGATGTGAACTGGCTGCCGTCCCCGGCGAAGATCCCATTGCTCACGCCGAGCATGTAGTCGGCGCGAACCTCCGCCGAGCCGACGTTCTCCGGCAGCACGTAGCGCAGGCTCGCGTCCAGCCACCCGCCCCGGAAGGTCCGGATCTCGGTGCCCTCCAGGACCACTCCCCCGGGGGCGGCGACCGACGCGAAGGGCACGGTCACCGCTCGCTCCTCCCAGACCAGCCCTTCGGCGATCTGGCGGGCGAGTTCCTCCGGGCGGTCGTACTCCCGGACGCTGATCGCGATCCAGCCGTCCGGGGCGTACTGCCAGGAGAGCACGGCAGCGTGCTGGTGGGTGTAGAAGAAGGCGGGCTTGCCGTTCACTGGCGCCACCGGCGCGCCGGGCAGCGGAACCTCCGGTGGGGGACCGCCCATTCGCCGGTCCTCGACCCGTTCCCGCTCGTTGTAGAAGACGTCCACCCCCCGGGCACCCATCCGGACGGTCACCGACGCGGAGAACGCCATGATCGGGCCCGCCTCGACCGGTCCGCCCGGGCTGATCGCGTCCGGCACACTCGCGTTGACCGTCACCATCCGGACGTCCGTCTCGTAGGTCTGGTGGCCCACGTTGGGGGGCAGCGAACCGAGCCGGAACGGCTGGCGGGTCGGGTCGAACCGCTCGGGCGCGACGGTGGGCGGCCCGGCCGGTGTCGGTGAGCCGCTGTCGGCCGGCGTCGGCGTCCGGGCGGCCCGGGGGCCACCGGCGAGGACGGTCCCGCCGAGCACCGCGACCACGGTCAGCACGGCGGCCGCCCCGGCGACGGCGAACCGCCGCCGCCGCAGCATCCGCTCGCCGCCGCTGACCAGTTCCGCCGCCGGCACGCCCCCGGCCGGCAGTTCGTCGGCCACCCGGCTCAGTAGGGTGCGCACCGCCCGCTCCTCGTTGTCGTTCATCGCGCCACTTCCTCCGCGTCCGTGTCCAGCGGCAGCCAGCGGCGCAGCGCGGCGAGGCCCCGCGCGGTCTGGCTCTTCACGTTGCCGGTCGAGCAGCCGAGCACCCCGGCGGTCTGCTCGACGGAGAGGTCCGCGTAGAACCGCAGCACCAGGACGACCCGCTGCCCCGGCGGCGCGGACGCCAGCGCGCGGCGAAGCGTGACCGCGTCCACCACGGCGTCGTCCGGGCCGCCCGGGTCGTCGCGGGGCACCGGCTCGGGCGTACGGTCCAGCAGCCGCACCCCCCACCAGCGGGACCGCCGTTCCTCCTGGAAGACCCGCACCAGCATCCGGTGCACGTACGCCTCGACGTCGTCGGCGCCCCGCACCCGTGGCCACTTGAGGTAGAGCTTGGTCAGCGTCTGCTGCACCACGTCGTCGGCCCGGTGCTGGTCACCGGTGAGCAGGTAGGCGGTGCGGCGCAGCTTCGGGGTGGTGGCCGTGACGAATTCGACGTACTCGTGCCGTTGGGTCGCCTGCATCCACCACTCCCGTCCACTGCTGTCACCGTAGGGATGGGCGCGGCGCCCGATCCGGTTGCACGCCTCCCGCGAAACGGTGTCAGCCCAGCTCACCGACCAGGTGGTCGACCAGGTCGCGGGGCAACCCGTGGGTGTCGTGCAGCCAGCGGTAGTCCTCGCCGGTCAGCGGCCCACGGGAGCGGCGCCGGCGGACCAGCGGCCGGCCCCGCCGCAGCAGCTCCCGGAACCGGCGCTCCTCGCCGCCGAACACCTCGCGCACCTCGCCGACGCCGGTCTGCTGCCCGAACCCGTCCAGGGTGTGCCGGATCGGCTCGGTCGGCAGGTCGGAGAGGGTGCGGGACGGGTCGTCGCGCCACAGGGTGGTGAGCACCCGGCGGACCAGTCGGCGCAGCACGTATCCCCGGCCGGTGTTCGATGGGCGCACACCGTCGCCGATGACGACCACGCCGGAGCGGAGGTGGTCGCAGACCTGGCGCAGCGGCACCTCGTCCAGCCGCCACAGGCCGCCGACGCCGCGCACCCACGGTCGCAGGCCGTCGCCCTCGAAGACCGACCGGGTGCCGCCCAGCACCATCTCCAGCCGCTCCAGCCCCATCCCGGTGTCCACGTTGGGCTGCCGCAGCGGCTCCAGCCGGCCGTCGTCGTGCCGGTGGTAGCGCATCTGCACGTGGTTCCAGACCTCCATCCACCGGTCGTCGGTGCCCGGGGTGCCGCGGGGCGGGCCGTCCCCGGTCCAGACGAAGATCTCCGAGTCGGGTCCGCAGGGTCCGGTCGGTCCGTTGGACCACCAGTTGTCCTCGCCGCGGGTCAGCTCCACCGGTACGCCGAGTTCCGCCCAGGTCTCCAGCGAGACCCGGTCCGGCCCGAGCTGCCCATCGCCGCCGAACACGGTCGCGTGCAGCCGGTCGGGTTCGACGCCGAAGCCCTCCCGTAGCAGCTGGTGGCCCCAGCGCAGGCTCTGCGCGACGTCGTAGTCGCCGAGCGACCACGAGCCGAGCATCTCGAACACGGTCAGGTGGGTGCGGTCGCCGACCTCGTCCAGGTCGGTGGTGCGCAGGCAGCGCTGGACGTTCACCAGCCGGCGGCCGAGCGGGTGGGGACGGCCCTCCAGGTGGGGCGTCAGCGGGTGCATCCCGGAGGTGGTGAACAGGACCGGATCACCCGGCGGCGGGATGAGCGAGCTGTCGGACACCGGCCGGTGGCCGCGCTCGCGGTAGAAGTCGAGGAAGGTGCGGACGATCTCGTCGCGGTTCATGGCGGGTGCCTCTCGGGTCGTGGTGACCGGAAAGGGTCCGCTGGCGCGGAACGGGCTGCCCCGGGACGCGACGAAGCCGGCGGACCGTTTCCGGTCGCCGGCGAAGGGGTCGGGAGATCAGGCGGCGGCGACCGACGAGCTGGCAGCTCGTGCGGTCGCGGCGATGCTTCGGCGCCTGGACTCCATGCCCCCGACTGTACGTCGCCCCGGGCGCCGCCGCCCACCCGGTTTCCCCGCCGGCGCCCGCCCCCTCCCGGGCGCCCGCGGGCTGCCGGTGGGCGGCGGGCCGGGGCCGACCCGGCGGGCGGAGTCCCGGCATCGGGGCCGGCCCGCGGGGCGGTGTCCCGGCGTCGGGGTCGACCCGCCGGGCGGCGCCGCGGTGCCGGGTCAGCCGCCCAGCGACGGCGCGAGGGCGCGCGCCGGCCGGTCGTCGGCCGGGCTCGGGTCGGCCGGGGTCCGGTTGGGCAGGGAGAGCCGGAAGACCTTCTTCCAGGCGGAGAAGACCTGCCGGGGCAGCGAGCCGGTGGTGTAGCGCAGCCCGTACCGGTCGAAGAGCGCCCGTACCTCGGGGGCGATCTCCTGGTAGCGGTTGCTCGGCAGGTCCGGGAAGAGGTGGTGCTCGATCTGGAAGGACAGGTTCCCGGTCATCAGGTGCAGCAGCCGGCTGCCGCTGATGTTCGCCGATCCGAGCATCTGCCGCAGGTACCACTCGCCGCGGGTCTCCCCCTCGATGGAGCGCTTCTCGAAGGTCTCCACGCCCTCCGGGAAGTGCCCGCACATGATCACCGAGTGGCTCCACAGGTTGCGGATCAGGTTCGCGGTGAAGGTGGCGGCCAGGGTGCTGAGGAACGAGGGGCCGGACAGCAGCGGGTGCAGCACGTAGTCCTTGAGCACCTGCCGGCGGATCTTGCGCCCGACCGCCCTGGCCCGGGCCCGGAACTGCGGATCCCGGTGCCGCCCCTGCTGCAGGTTCTTGCCCAGCTCCAGGTCGTACGCGGCGATGCCGTACTCGAAGAAGCACGCGTTGACGAAGTTCCACAGCGGCTGGCCGAGGTGCATCGGGTGCCACGGCTGGTCCTCGTCGACCCGCATGATGCCGTAGCCGAGGTCGTTGTCCTTGCCGACGACGTTGGTGTACCGGTGGTGCAGTTCGTTGTGCGAGTGCTTCCACTGGTCCGCCGGCGAGACGTGGTCCCACTCCCAGGTGGTCGAGTGGATCTTCGGGTCGCGCATCCAGTCCCACTGGCCGTGCAGGACGTTGTGCCCGATCTCCATGTTCTCCAGGATCTTCGCGACCGCGAGCCCGGCGGTGCCGACCACCCAGGCCGGCGGGAAGAGCGAGAACAGCAGCACCGCCCGGCTGCCCAGCTCCAGCCGCCGCTGGGTGGCGATGACCTTGCGGATGTACGCGGCGTCCCGCTCGCCCCGGCTGGCCACCACCCGGTCGCGGATCGCGTCGAGTTCCCGGCCGATGGTTTCGATGTCCTCGGCCGTCAGGTGCGCGATCGGGTTGTCGGACTTCTTCTGGATCACGGTCACGTCGAGGGCTCCGATCAGAGGTCGAGGTCGCAGGGGCCGGCGGCCGCCGAGACGCAGGTCTGCACGAGGACGCCGTCGCCGGGCACGGCGGTGGTGAGCTGGCCGCTGCGCAGGTCGCGGACGGCGCCCTGGCGCAGCGGCACGACGCAGCCGAAGCAGATGCCCATCCGGCAGCCCGAGGGCATCAGCACCCCGGCCCGCTCGCCGGCGTCCAGGATCGGGGTCGCGCCGCCGGCCTCGACGGTCACCGCGGCCCGGGTGAAGGTGAGCGTCCCGCCCTCGCCGGGCGTCACCACGGTCGGGCGGAACCGTTCGGTGTGCAGCCGGTCGGCGCAGCCGCGCGCCGTCCAGTGCTCCTCCAGCGCGTCGAGCAGGCCGACCGGCCCGCAGGCCCAGGTCTCGCGGTCCAGGTGGTCGGGCACCAGGGCGTCGAGGTCGGCGACGCCGAGCAGGCCGTCGGTGTCCGTGTGCCGTTCCACCAACCGGATCGCCCCGTCGGCGGCGAGCCGGCGCAGCTCGGCGCCGAAGATCACCTGGGCCGCGTTGGGCGCGGAGTGCACCACGACCACGTCGGCGCCGGCCAGCGCGCCAGCGCGGAGCATCCCCATCACCGGGGTGATCCCGCTGCCGGCGGTGAGGAAGAGGACCCGGCCCGGTGCGGGGTCCGGGAGCACGAAGTCGCCCTGGGCCTGGTCGAGCTGCACGATCGTCCCGGGCCGCAGCCGGCGGACGAGGTGGTTGCTGACCAGCCCGTCGGGGATGGCCTTGACCGTCACGGTGATCGGATCGCCGCGCCGGCCGGGCGCCGAGGTGACCGAATAGGCGCGCCACTGGCGTACGCCGTCGACGTCGACGCCGAGCCGCACGTACTGCCCGGGGGTGTGCCCACGCCAGCCACGGCCGGGGCGGATGACCAGCGTCGCCGCGTCCGGGGTCTCCGGGCGGACGGCGAGGATCCGGCCGCGCAGGTCCGCCGAGCGCAGCGGCGCGAGCAGGTCGAGGTAGTCCTCGGGCAGCAGCGGGGTGGTGACCGCGGCGGCCAGCCGCAGCAGTCCGCCCCGAACGGACCGCTTTGCCCGAGAGGCGGGGACTGTCGTGGTCATCTCTCGATGGTCGCGGCCCGCTGGCATAAAATCTTGGCTTTGGCGGGTGAAGCGATCCCGCATTCTTGTGCGGAGGGAACAACTCGTGACGGAGGGTACGGGAGCGACGTACCGCGCGGCCCGCTTGGAGCTCGACGAGCGGGTGGCCGACGCCCTGCGCGATCGGCTGCCGCTGCTCGCCGATCGCACGGTCACGGCGATCACCGCCGAGGTGCCCAGCTACTCCGGCGCCCTCACCGGCCAGATGCGCGCCAAGATCGCCAACGCGGTGCAGATCGCGCTCGGCACCTTCCTGCAGCTGATCGAGCGGCCCCGGACGGCCGACCCGAGCACCCCGCTGGTTCCCGCGCTGGAGGCCGCGTACGCCCTGGGCAGCGGCGAGGCGCGCTCCGGGCGGAGCATGGACGCGCTGCTGGCCGCCTACCGGGTGGGCGCCCGGGTCTCCTGGCGGGAGATGGCCGCCACCACCGTCGAGGGCGGGCTCGCCGCGGCGACCGTCGCCGAGTTCGCCGAGCTGATGTTCGCCTACATCGACGAGCTCTCCGCCGCCAGCGTCGCCGGTCACTCCGACGAGCTGGCCAGCGCCGGGCGGGCCCGACGACGCAACCTGGAACGGCTGACCCAGCAGTTGCTCGCCGGCGAGCCGGAGGAGGTGCTGCTGCGCAGCGCCGAGCGGGCCGACTGGCCGCCGCCGCAGACCCTCACCGTCGTCCTGCTGCCGCGGGCCAACCTGCGCTCGGCGCTGGCGCTGCTCGACGAGCACACCCTGGAGAGCCCGGAGGACCTGCCCACGGCGGAACCGGACGCGGAACTGGCCGTGCTGCTCGTCCCGGACGCCCACGGCGACCGGCGGCGCCAGCTCGCCCGGGTGCTGCACGGCAGGCGGGCCGTGCTCGGCCCGGCCCGCCCGTGGACCCGGGCCGCGTACGCCTACCAGCGGGCCGTGCGGGCGCACGCGCTCGGCATCGACCACCCGGCGGACGGCGCCCCGCTGGACACCGAGGATCACCTGGCCGAGCTGCTGCTCGGCACCGACCCGGAGACGCTGGCCGACCTGCGGGTCCGGGCGCTGGCGCCGCTGGCCGGGCTGCCAGCGGCCACCGCCGACCGGCTCGCCGAGACGCTGCGCTCCTGGCTGCTGCACCACGGCCGGCGTGACGACGTGGCGGCCGACCTCTTCGTGCACCCGCAGACGGTCCGCTACCGGATGGGCAAGCTGCGCGAGCTGTACGGCGACCGGCTCACCGACCCGGCCAGCGTCCTCGACCTCACCCTCGCCCTCGCCTACCCGATCAGCGCACCGCCTCCTTCGTGACGCCGGGCGACGGGAGCGGTGGCGACCGCGGAGGCGGGCCGGTCCCGGCCCGCCTCCGTCCGCTCAGGCCACGTGCTCCCGGTACCCGGCAATCGCCTCGTCCAGCACGACCCGGCCGGGCCGGGACCAGACCTCCTCGGCGAAAACCTCCACCTCGATCGGCCCGGTGTACCCGGCGGCGTCCACCGCCTCCCGGAAGCGCCGCAGCTCGACGCAGCCGGCGCCAGGCAGGCCCCGGCCGAGCAGCACCCCGGCGGGCAGCGGCGTGACCCAGTCGGCGACCTGGAAGCAGGCGATCCGCTCCGCCCGCCCGGCCCGGGCGATCTGCGCCCACACCTGGCCGTCCCACCACAGGTGGTACGTGTCCACCACGACACCCACCGCCTCCGGCGGGTACGGCTCGGCCAGGTCGAGCGCCTGGCCGAGGCTGGCGACCACGCACCGGTCGGAACAGAACATCGGATGCAGCGGCTCGACCGCGAGCCGTACGCCCGCGGCCAGCGCGTGCGGCACCAGCGCGCCGATCGCCTCGCCGACGTGCGCCCGGGCGGCGTCGAGATCCCGGCTGCCGGCCGGCAGCCCGCCGGAGACCAGCACCAGCACCGGCGCGCCGACGCCGGCCGCCTCGTCGATCGCCCGCCGGTTCTCGTCGAACCAGCCCGGCGCGTCGAAGAAGCCGCCGCGGCACAGCGAGGTGACGGTGAGGCCGGCGTCGCGGACCAGGGCGGCGGCCGCCTCGACGCCGAACCCGGACAGGTCCTCGCGCCACAGCCCGACGTTGTCGACGCCGGCGTCCACGCACCCGGCGACCAGGTCCGGCAGCGGCCAGCGGCGGGTGGTGGCCGAGTTCAGCGCGAACCGCTTCACTGCGCCACCCCCGCCGTGGTCAGGAACGCCCGCGCGCGGTGGGCGGCCAACTCGGCGTCGGGCAACAGACCGGCGGCGTCGGCGAGCCGCAGCAGCCGGGCCAGGTGCGCCGGCGACCGGCCCGACTGCAGGCCGCCGACCATGGTGAAGTGGTCCTGGTGGCCGGCCAGCCAGGCGAGGAAGACGATGCCGGTCTTGTAGTAGAAGGTCGGCGCACCGAACAGGTGCCGCGCCAGCGGCAACGTCGGGGCCAGCAGCCGGTCGTACCCGGCCAGGTCACCGGTGTCGAGGGCGCGCAGCGCGGCGGCGGCCGGCGGGGCGATGGCCGCCAGCACGCCGAGCAGCGCGTCGGAGTGGCCCTGCGCGTCGCCCCGGATCAGCGCCGGATAGTTGAAGTCGTCGCCGGTGTAGAGCCGCACCCCGGCCGGCAGGCGCCGGCGCAGCGCCACCTCGAACTCCTCGTCGAGCAGCGACAGCTTGATCCCGTCGACCTTGCCGGGGCAGCCGGCGATCAACGCCACCACGGTCTCCGCCGCGCCGGCCGGGTCGCCGTCGCCCCAGTAGCCGGCCAGCGCCGGGTCGAACGCCGGACCCAGCCAGTGCAGCACGACGGGACCGTCCGCGTCGTCGATCAGCCGGCCGTACACGTCGAGGTAGTCCTCGGCGGAGCGGGCCGCCGCGGCGAGGTGCCGGCTGCACATCAGCACCGGTCGGGCGCCGGCCTCCTGCACGTCGGCGAGCTGCTCGGCGTACGCCTTGCGGATCTCGTCGAGGGTGGCCGGGCCGGCCGGCAGTTGGTCGGTGGCGACGCCGGCGCAGATCGCGCCGCCCTCGGCCCGGGCCGCCGCCGCGGAGCGCCGCACCAGCTCCCGCGCCGTCGGGTAGTCCAGCCCCATCCCCCGCTGGGCGGTGTCCATCGCCTCGGCCACCCCGAACCCGTACGACCACAGGTGCCGGCGGAACGCCAGCGTCGCGTCCCAGTCGACGGCCGCGGGCGCGCCCGGCACGTTCTCGGCCCGCGGGTCGGCGACCACGTGCGCGGCGGCGTACGCCACCCGGCTGGTGAACGGCGCGCCCGGAGTGGCGTGCTCGCCGCCCGCCCCGGAGAGGGTGTACGCCCCGTCCGGCAGCCGCACCGTGGCGCTCATGCCGCCACTCCGCTTCGCTCCGTGCCGCCACGAGGCACCTTCGCGCTGAGCCCGATGATTCGCTCGCTCATGCCGGCACTCCGCTTCGCTCCGTGCCGCCATGAGGCACCTTCGCGCTGAACCCGATGATTCGCTCGCTCCGCTCGCTCATGCCGTCAGCCCCGGGATCTCCACCCGGCGGCCCTCCCGCGCGGACAGCAGGCCCAGCTCGGCGAGCTGCACGCCGCGCGCGCCGGACCACAGGTCCCAGCTGTACGGGGCGTCCTCGGCGACGTGCCGCAGGAACATCTCCCACTGCGTCTTGAAGCCGTTGTCGTACACCTCGTTGTCTGGCACCTCCTGCCACTGCGACCGGAAGTCGTCGGTGGACGGCAGGTCCGGGTTCCACACCGGCTTCGGGGTGCTGGCCCGGTGCTGCACCCGGCAGCGGCGCAGCCCGGCCACGGCGCTGCCCTCGGTGCCGTCGACCTGGAACTCGACCAGCTCGTCCCGGTCGACCCGGACCGCCCAGGACGAGTTGATCTGCGCGACGACGCCGCCGTCGAGTTCGAAGATGGCGTACGCGGCGTCGTCGGCGGTGGCGTCGTAGGGCTGGCCGTCCTCGTCCCAGCGGCGCGGGATGTGGGTGGTGACGTGCGCGGTGACCGCCCGCACCGGCCCGAAGACCTGCTCCAGCACGTAGTGCCAGTGCGGGAACATGTCGACCACGATGCCGCCGCCGTCGGCCGCCCGGTAGTTCCAGCTCGGGCGCTGCGCGGCCTGCCAGTCGCCCTCGAAGACCCAGTAGCCGAACTCGCCGCGCACCGACAGGATCCGGCCGAAGAACCCGCCGCGCACCAGCCGGTCGAGCTTGCGCAGGCCGGGCAGGAAGAGCTTGTCCTGCACGACGCCGTGCCGCACCCCGGCCGCGTCGGCGGCCCGGGCCAGCTCGACGGCGCCGTGCAGGGTGGTGGCCAGCGGCTTCTCGGTGTAGATGTGCTTGCCGGCCTCGATGGCCAGGCCGATGGCCTTCTCCCGCTCGCTGGTCACCTGGGCGTCGAAGTAGATAGCGGTGTCCGGGCGGGCGAGCGCCGCGGCGAGGTCGGTGGTCCAGTCGGTCAGCCCGTGCCGGTCCGCGACGTCGCGCAGCTTGGCCTCGTTGCGGCCGACCAGCACGAGTTCCGGCCAGAGCCGCCCGCCGCCGCGCAGCGGGACGCCGCCCTGCTCGCGGATCGCCAGCAGGGACCGAACCAGGTGCTGGCGGTAGCCCATCCGCCCGGTCACGCCGTTCATGACGATCCCTATCGGGATACGTGCCGTCATCGCCTCGCCCTCCAGGTAAGCGGGGTTCTCGCGCACCCGGCCGGGTGCCGCAGCTCGGGGTGCCCCGGCGGGGTACGGCGGCCGCGTCGCCGCCGCACCCCGCCGGTGCGGGTCAGGCCGGCGTGCCGGTCACCGTGAGGTGGCGCAGCCGGCCGACGTTGTCGAAGGAGCCGAAGCCGACCCGGCCGAAGCCGAACGTGGTGTCCTTCGCGGTCATCAGCGGGTCCTTGTGCCCGTCGACGTAGACCGCGATCTCCCCGGTGGCCGGCAGGTGCTTCACCCGCACCTTGTGCCAGTCGGCGTCGGTGATCGCCGGGTTGGCGCCGCGGGACCGCCCGTTCCACTGGTGGTCGATGCGTTCCCGGTCGGCGTTGTCGACCTTGAAGATGCCGTTGTGCGGGTAGATCGTGTGGTCGGTGGAGAGGTGGGCGTAGTAGAACTCGGTGTCCGACCGCCAGCCGAAGACGATGATGACGTCCCGGTTGGTGATCTCCACCGGCGTGTCCAGCCGTACCCGGGCCTCGACCTCGACCGACGACCAGGCCGGCCCGGCGGTCAGCACCGCGTACTCGAACGGCCGGCGCGGGCCGGGCCGGCTCTCCCCGGCCTCGGCGAGGATCACCTCGTCCTTGGTGAACTGCCACTTCGACGGGGTCACCGGCGCCCAGTTGTGCGCGCCGGCGGTCCGGCGCAGCCGGGTGTCGCCGACGTCGCCGGCGGCGAAGACCCGGGTGCCGGTAACCTTCCAGACCTTGCCGTTGGCCTTGGCCAGGATGTAGAGCTCGCCGGCGGCGTCGGTGCCGAAGCGCAGGTCGACCCGGTTGGGGTCGCCGGGCGCGCCGGGGCCGGAGAGGTCCTGCATCCGCACCGGGTTGCCGGCGGCGTCGAAGAGCGCGAGGCGGTGGATCGGGGCCAGGCCGGCACCCCGGCGCATCTTGTTCGCCTCGGTGTAGAGCACCCGGCCGTCGACCAGGTCGCCGAAGACGTACTTGCCGCGCAGCGCGGGCAGTTCCCTGCCCCGGTAGACGAACCCGCCGGCCACCGCGACCCCCACGTCCGAGGCGCAGTTCCAGCCGGGTGCCGGGTCGTGGTCGTACGCGGCGACCGGATAGGTGTAGCCGTGGTCGGCGTCGTCGGCAGGCAACGGCAGCAGCTTGTCGCAGGGGTTGGTCGCGGTCTTGTCGAAGACGTACGCGCCCTCCCGCTCGCTCCAGCCGAAGTTGTCACCGGCGCGCACCTCGTAGATCGCCTCGACGGCGTGCTCGCCGATGTGGCCCAGGTACATCCGGCCGGTGGCCCGGTCCCAGCTGAACCGGTGCGGGTCGCGGAAGCCGACCGCGTAGATCTCGCCGAGCGCGCCGGCCCGGCCGACGAACGGGTTGCTGGCCGGGATGCCGTACTGACCGTTGGCGGAGTCGCTGCCGCGCGGGTCGATGCGCAGCAGCTTGCCGTGCGGCATGGCCAGGTTCTGCGGGTCGGTGTTGCGCACCCCGAGGCCGCCGTCGCCGACGGCCAGGTACAGCAGCCCGTAGTCGCTGTCGTGGCGCTTCGCCGTGGGGTTGAAGTTGATCTCCTGGACGCCGTGGATCTGGCCGCCGAACCCGATCCGCAGGATCTCCCGGCGGCTGCCGGCGAAGGTGTCGGCGGCCGGGTCGGTCGCCGTCCACTCGGTGATCACCCCGTGGAACAGCGTGGTGGACTGGGCGTAGTCCGGGACCTCGGTGGTGGCCGACGCCTGTTCGGTGTGGATGGTGTAGAACCGGCCGTTGCTGCCGAACTCCGGGTGGAAGGCGACGTAGCCGAAGCCCTGGCCGAGCCCGCGGCCGGAGAAGAACTGCGGTGCGAAGGTCGCGGCCACGTCCAGGTAGACGTGCGGCACGCCGTCCTCGACCAGGTAGAGCTTGCCGTTGAGGTCGGGTACGGCCCGCCGGCCGGATCGGTCGGGCAACTCCATGATGGTGTTGATCCGGGCGGTGCGCATGAGCCGCTGGTCGGTCGGCGCGGGGGTGGGGAACGACTGCGGGAAGCTGGCGTACTCGGTGAGCACCAGGCCGAGCCGGGACTGGGTGGGCATCTCGGTGACCGGATCGTCGATCGGGTCGGCGGCCCGGGCGGGCGCGGCGACCAGGGTGGACAGGGCCAGGGCGGCGGCCGTGAGCCCGGCTGCCAGCGCGGATCTGCGGATGTTGCCGATACTGTGCACGCGGGTCTCCTTCTCGGTGGGGTCGTGCCGAGGGTGGTCAGCGGGCCAGGTAGCGGTACTGCTTCTCGACGTCACGGGCGGAGGCCGCGGTGTCGAGGAACATCAGGGCGTCCATGCGGCAGTCGCACGGGTTGCGTTCCAGGTTGTCCTGCGGAAAGCTCCCGCCGATCTTGATGCCTCGCGGGTCGGAGGCGGTGGTGACGTGCGGGCCGGGTCCGGCCACCAGCCACGGGTCGTCGGTGCGGGTGTAGAAGCCGTCCAGCGGCCGGCCGTTGCGGTAGAGCGCCATCGTTCCGGTGGTGAAGTCGAAGGTGGCGGCCAGGTGCACCCACTCCCCCTTCGGCAGCAGGCTGCGCCAGTCGGCGCTGGCGGCGAAGGTCTGCGAGTTGCCGCCGTCCAGCCGCCGGCCGAGGGCGACCAGGCGCAGTTCGCCGTTGACGTCGATGAGTTCGAGCAGCGCCCGGACGCCGTGGCCGTCGGAGTCCCCGGTCAGCACGCCGGCCAGACCGATGGCGTTGAACCGGTCGTCCGGGTTCGGGGTGGTGGTGTTGGGCAGCGGGGCGTCCATCTCCAGCTTGAACCAGCCCATCACGGTGGTGCCGGCGACGGCGCTGAACGGGCGCAGGGTGCGTACGCCGCTGGCCGAGAAGATGCCGGCCTTCCAGTCGTCGTTGCCGGCCTGGGCCGGGTCGACCTGCCGGGTCTGCAGCGCCCTGCCGCTGCCGGGGTAGGCGCGGTCCGGTACGCGCATGGCGGCGCCCCCGTTGACGAGTTCGATCTCGGTGCCGGAGCGGCCCTGGTCGCGCTCAAGCGCGACGTCGCCGGGCACCGGGTGGTCGAAGTCGTAGTAGGCGACCAGGTGCTCGCGCAGGGTGGGGTGGACGTCGCGGGGACGGTTCCGGTCCGCCTGGGCCGGCGCTGTTCCGGCGCCGGCCAGCACACCGGCCGCCAGCAGGGCGGCGGTGACGGCGGCGGCGCGTCTGGCTCTGGTCATCGCGTACACCTCTCCTCGTGTCCGCGTGGCGCGTAACCGCTTTCGTAAGCGCTTACGCGTCGCGCCCGGATCATCTCGTCGTGCCGTTCGTCGCGGGGTCGCCTCGGAAGTCGCGGGGTCGTTCGCGGGTCGGGGTCAGCGCTTCGGCGTGACCGCCGGCTCGGCGGGCCGCCCGCCGAGATACAGCTCGCCGAGCTGGGGGTCGGCGAGCAGTTGCGTCGCCGGCCCGGAGATGTGCACCCGCCCGAGGTCGAGTACGCAGCCCAGGTCGGCGGTCTCCAACGCCCGCCGGGCGTTCTGCTCCACCAGCAGCACCGCGGTGCCGGCGTCGCGCATCCGCACCACCTGCTCGAACACGGTGCTGGTCGCCTTCGGGTCCAGCCCCATCGAGGGCTCGTCCAACAGCACCACCTTCGGGTCGACCATCAGCGAGCGGGCGAACTCCACCTGCTTCTGCTGGCCGCCGGAGAGCAGCCCGGCCAGCGCGTTCCAGCGCTGCGCGACCACCGGGAACAACTCCCGGACGAACTCGGCCCGCTCGGCGATCAGCGCCTTGTTCCGCAGCGTGTAACCGCCCAGCAGCACGTTCTCCGCCACGGTCATCTCGCGGAAGACGCTGTGCCCCTGCAGCACGTGGGCCACCCCGGAGGCGAGCATCCGCTGCGGGCCCTGGCCGGTCACGTCCACCCCGCCCACCAGGATCCGCCCGGAGCGCGGCTTGAGCAGGCCGCTGGCCACCTTCAGCACGGTGGACTTGCCGGCCCCGTTCGGGCCGACCAGGCAGACGATCGTGCCGGCCGGCACCGAGACGGTGAGGCCGCGCAGCACCGGCGCCGCGCGCCCGTAGCCGGCGTGCACGTCGACGAGTTCGATTTCAGACGCCAAGGTAAGCCCCCAGGACGCGTTCGTCGGAGCGGATCAGCGACGGCGGACCCTCGGCGATCGGACGCCCGCGGTCGAACACCACGATGTGGTCGCTGACGCTCATCACCAGGTCCATGTTGTGTTCGACGATGACGAAGGTCCGCCCCTCGGCGTTCAGCTCGCGCACCAGGGAGCCGATCCGGTCCAGCAGCGCCGGGTTGACCCCGCCGGCCGGCTCGTCGAGCAGCACGGTCTCCGGGTCGCTCATCAGCACCCCGGCGAGTTCCAGCAGCTTCTGCTGCCCCCAGGACATGGTGCGCGCCTCGGCGTCGGCGAGGTGCTCGATGCCCAGCCGGGTCAGCCATCCCCGGGCCCGGTCCACCTCCGCCCGGGTGTGCGCGCCGCGCAGCAGCCCGGCCAGCCCGCCCGGGCGGACCGCCGCGAGCACGTTGTCCAGGGCCGACATCCGGGGGAACACCCGGCACAGCTGGAAGGTGCGGCCGATGCCGGCGCGGGCGATGGCGTGCGGCGCCCGACGGGTGATCTCCTGCCCCCGGTACGTCGTCCGCCCGCCGTCGGGCCGGATCATCCCGGTGACGCAGTTGAAGAACGTCGTCTTGCCCGACCCGTTCGGCCCGATCAGCGCGTTGACCTGGCCGTGCCGGAATGTCACGGTGGCGCCGTCGAGGGCCACCACGCCGCCGAACGCCTTGGTCAGCCCCTCGGTCGCCAGACCGGCCAGCCCGCTCATGCCGCCACTCCGCTTCGCTCCGTGCCGCCCGGGGGCAGTGCCGCGCTGAGCCTGATGACTCGCTCGCTCATGGCCGCTCCTTCGTCGGTTGCGCGCCGCCGGGGGCCGCGGCGGCGTCGACCGGTTCCCGCGCCCCCGCCGTACGCTCGTCGCGCAGTTGCGCGGCGGTGACCTCGCGGATGGAGCTCTGCGCGTTCCCGGACAACCGGTTGGCCAGCGCGCCGATCGCCGGCAGCACGCCGTCGGGCATGAACAGCACCACGAGCGCGAGCAGCAGGCCGGTCGCGACCAGGTGCAGCGGGGTGTTGCCGAACTCGACCTTGAAGTACTCCAGCGCGATGCCGACCACCAGGGCGCCCACCAGCGGGCCGAACAGGTGCCGGACGCCGCCGAGCAGCGCCATCAGCACCAGGTAGGAGCCGGTCAGGATGGAGAACTGGAAGACCGGGTCGAGGTCGCCGAACCAGAGCGCGTAGAGCCCGCCGGCCAGCGCGGTGAAGCCGGCCGAGACGACGAACACCACGAGCTTGTACGCGAAGGTCGGTGTGCCCAGCGCCTCGGCCTTGTCCTCGTCCTCGCGGATCGCCTTGAGCCCGAGGCCGAACCGCGAGCGGTCGATCAGCCACCAGGCCAGCAGCGCGAGCCCGAGCAACCCGGCGAAGAGGAAGTAGAACACCCGGTGGTGCTCCGGGCGCAGCAGCCCGGGGAACGGACGCGGCACCACCAGGCCCCGCGAGCCGCCGGTGAGCGAGGCCCAGCTCTGGAAGACCAGCAGCAGGATCAGCACCAGTGCGATCGAGACGATGACGAACGACGCGCCGCGCACCCGCAGCGCCGCGTACCCGATCGGCACGGCGAGGGCGGCCACCAGCAGCGCGGCGACGGCCAGCGCCACGAAGCTGGGCAGCCCGGCCCTGGTGACCAGCAGCGCGGTGGCGTAGCCGCCGAGGCCGGCCAGCGCGCCGTGGCCGAGGGAGATGTAGCCGGTGAACCCGCCGACGAAGTTCCACGACGTGGCGAGCACCGCGTAGTTCAGCACCACCACGCCCGCCGACAGGATGTACGGGTTGGGCGCCAGTGACGGGAAGGACAGCACCGCGGCGGCGAGGGCCAGCAGCGCGACCGCGCGGAGGACGGGCCCGATCCGCCCGCGTCGTACCACCGTGGTCGCCGGGTTGGCCGCTGCGGTGCCGCCGCCCGTCGCCGGCTCGGCCTCGGCGCCGCCGCGCGGCACGGCGCCGGCCGGGGTGGTGGCCGGGTCCGGCCGGGCGACGCTGGCCGGGGTGACGGCCGGGTCCGGGCCGGTGGGGGCCGGGGTGACGGTGGGGTCAGAAGCGCTGGGCAAGGCGACCTCCGAAGAATCCCTGTGGCCGGAACGCCAGCGTGGCGAACAGGGCGAGGTAGAAGATCGTCTGCGCCCAGGTGGTGCCGAGCGGGATCTGCAGCAGGCTCTGTGCCATCCCGAGCACCATGGCGGCCATCGCGGCGCCCGGCACGCTGCCGAGGCCGCCGACCACGATGATGGCCATCAGCGGGCCGATCCAGTGCCAGTGCAGCGACGGGTAGATGGTGGTGTCCAGCGCGAGGGCGGTGCCGCCGACCGCGGCGGTGGCCAGGCCGATGCCGAAGCCGTACCCGGCCACCTTCTCGGTCTCGATGCCGACCAGCCGGGCGGCGTCGCGGTGCTGGATGGTGGCGCGCAACGCCCAGCCGAACGTGGTCTTCTTCATCAGCAGGTAGAGGGTCGCCAGCGCGACGGCGGCGAGGCCGAACGCGATCAGCTTCACCACCGCGATCCGGGCGCCGAAGAGGCCGAAGCTGGCCGAGCCGTAGCCGAGCTGGATGCGCCGCTGGGTGCCGGTGAAGGCGTAGCCGAGCAGCCCCTCGATGGTGACCGCGATGGCGAACGTCAGCAGCACCGACATCATGGTCAGCGTGGCCGCGCGTAGCCGGGCCAGCAGCAGCCGTTGCAGCAGCACGCCGGCGCCGAAGAAGAGCGGCACGGTGACCACCATCGACAGCAGCGGGTCGACCCCCAGCCGGGTGTGCGACCACCAGGCCAGGTACGCGGCCAGGATGAGGAACGCCGAGTGGGCGATCATCACCACCCGCATGATGCCGAAGTAGAGGGTCAGGCCGGCTGCCAGGAGGGCGTAGAGCCCACCCAGCAGCAGACCCAGGATGACGCTCTGGAAGAGCAGCGCACCGGAGGGCATCGCCGCCTACCAGGCCGGCTTCGGGTAGACGAGGTCGGCCTCCTTGGCCTCGGCCGGGAGCACGATCTGGATCTCGCCGCCGACCCACTGCTGGATCATGTGGGCGCCCTTCGGCTTGCCGGTCTCGTCCCAGGACAGCGGGCCGACCACCGTCTCGACGGTGTTGCCGCGGACCCACTCGACCAGCTTCTTCTGGCACTCGCCCTGCTCGGCGCAGCCCACCGCGGTCACCGCCGCCGCGACGACCTGGCCGGTCGTGTACGCGTTGGCCTCGTCCTCCTCGGGCGCGGTGCCGAACTGCGCGGTGTACTTCTCGACGAACTCCTTGTTACTGGGGTAGGGCGCCTTCTGCGTGTAGCCGGTCGGCGAGAGGATGCCCTCGGTCTTGTTGCCGATGGCCGCGGCGAACTCCGGGTTGGTCGGGGCGGTGGAGAAGGCCGCCAGCTTCGGCTGGTACTTCAGCTGCTGGAGGGCGACGATCAGGTTCACGCCGTCCTGGTACTGGGAGCCGCCCACCACGATGTCGGCCCGGGAGGCCGCGATCTTCGCGGCGATGCTGCCGAAGTCGGTGGTGTTCGGCGGGTAGACCTCGTCGACGACGGTCCGGATGCCGGCCGCCGCCAGCTTCTCCTTGAGCCCGTACGCCGTGCCCTGCGCGAACGGGTCGTCCATGGCCGCGTACGCCGCGGTCTTCGGCCGCTGGTCGGCCGGCAGCGCCAGCAGGTACTCGGCCAGGTGGTTGTAGTGATCGTTGGCCACCGCCGGGGCGGCGTAGAACAGGTTCTTGAAGCCCTGCTCGAAGACCTCCTTGGCGGCGCCGGCCGGCTCGACGAAGAGCATGCCGTACTCCTCGGCCACCCGGGCCGCGGGCACCACCAGGCGGGTGGAGAACGGCCCCACCACGAGGTCGACCTGGTCGGAGCCGATGAGCTGCTCGTAGTCGGCGACCACCCGGTCGGCGTTGGACTGGTCGTCGAGGATCTTCAACTCGACCTTGCGGCCGAGCAGACCCCCCTTGTCGTTCGTGATCTTCGCCCAGGCCTCGTACCCGCGCTGCACGCCCTTGCCCGGCTCGGAGAAGTCTCCGGTGAGCGGGAGGGAGATGCCGACCACGATCGGATCGTCGCTTCCGGCGGAATCCCCGCCGCCGTCACCACCGCAGGCCGCCAGCGCCAGCGTCATCGTCGCGCCGATCGCCGCCATCCATCGGATTCGTCTGTATCGGTTCGTCATCCCGCAACGCTCCTTTGCCGGGGACGGAAGCGCTTACGAAAGCGCTTTCGTAGCCTAGGCTGTGTTCTGCACCACTGGCAATACCGTCGATGCATCGATGTTTCCGGGGAGTTGCGGATGCCCAAGCCTGGCCCGAGGCTGCGCCTCGTCGACGTCGCCGAGCGCGCCGGCGTCTCGCTGGCCACCGCGTCCCGCGCCCTCTCCGGGCGGGAGGGGGTGAGCGAGGAGGTCGCCCGCCACGTCCGCCAGGTCTCCCGCGAGCTGGGTTACGTCGCCAACCCGTACGCCCGCACCCTCGCCGGCGGCGCCAGCTCCACTGTGGGCCTGGTGGTGCACCAGGTCGACGACCCGTACTTCTCGGAGATCGCCGGCGGAGTCATCCAGGTCGCCGCCGAGGAGGGCCTGCTCGTGCAGATCTGCCACTCCGGCCGCGACCCCGACAACGAGCTGCAACAGCTGCGGCACCTGATCGCCCAGCGGGTCGGCATCATCCTGATCGCCGGCTCCGGCTACAACGATCCCGGCATCGAGGCGGCGGCTCGCGCCGAGCTGTCGGAGTTCCAGCGCGGCGGGGGTCGGGTCGCCGTCATCGGCCGGCACGCCCTCGGCGTGGACGCCGTGCTGCCGGAGAACGAGGCGGGCGGCCGGGCGCTCGCCGAGCACCTGCTGGAACTCGGCCACCGGCGGATCGCGGTGGCCGCCGGCACCGCGGCGCTGACCACCGTCGCCGACCGGCTCGCCGGCGTCTCCGCCGCGCTCGGCCGGCACGGCCTCGCCCTCGCCGACCTGCCCGTGGTGCACTGCGACTTCACCCGCGACGGTGGCCGGGCGGCCGCCGAGCAGATCCTGCGCGAGCATCCGGAGACCACCGCGATCATCGCGCTCAACGACGCCATGGCGATCGGCGTGCTGTCCACGCTGCGCGCGCACCGGGTGCCGGTGCCCGAGCGGATGTCGGTGGTCGGCTTCGACGACGTCTCGGTGGCCGCCGACCTCGCGCCCAGCCTCACCACCATCCGGCTGCCGATGACCGACATGGGCCGGATGGCGCTGGGCCTGGCACTCAAGCCCCGCGCGGCCCGCCCCCGCCGCCGCCCCACCGGCCACTCCCTAATCGTCCGCGACTCCACCGCCCCCGCCCCCGCCCGCGGTTGATCATGAAGTTATCGACGCGACACGCCGAGGCAGCCGTCAACAACTTCATGATCGACGGGCCGGGTCGGGTGGGGTGGGTACGGGGGTCGGCCCCGTCCCTCGGTGGGGACGGGGCCGATCGGGGTGGGTGTGGTTCAGATGGCTGGGGCTGGGGTCTTCTGGTCCGGTTCGGCGGTGGCGGCCGCCTCGGCCTCGGCGATGATCCGCCGCTCCTCCTCCCGGTTGGCCAGGTACCGGCGGACCGAGTAGGCGAGGGCGGCCGCCCAGACGACGTAGATGACGGCGTAGACCGGGTAGCGGACGCTGTCCGGCGCGTCGATCCAGTCGCTGCGCAGCAGGGTGCGGGTGTTGGTCAGGATGATGATGCCGCCGACGGCTGAGCCGAGCACCCGCGGTGGGATGTGCCGCACCAACCAGGCGGCGATCGGCGCGGCGATGATCCCGCCGGCCAGCAGGGCCACCACCCAGGCGAAGTTCACGCCCTCGGAACCGATGCCGACGATGAAGCCGATGCTCGCCGCGACGGCGACCAGGAACTCGCTGGTGTCGATCGAGCCGATCGTCTTGCGCGGCTCCAGCCGGCCACTGGCCAGGATGGCCGGCGTGCCGACCGGCCCCCAACCCCCACCGCCGGTGGAGTCGACGAACCCGGCCACCACACCGAGCGGGGAGAGGAACCGCTTGCGCAGCGGCTTGCCGAGGTTGCCCTTGGGCAGACCGACGGCGGTGAACCGGATCAGGATGTAGAGGCCGAGCGCCAGCAGGATGAGCGACATCAGCGGCGCGGCGGTCTCGGTCGACAGGCTCGACAGGAACGTGGCGCCCGCGAACGCGCCGATGGCCCCCGGAATGCCGATCTTCCAGACCACCTTCCAGTCGACGTTGCCGAACCGCCAGTGCGCGGCGCCGGAGACCAGGGTGGTGCCGATCTCGGCCAGGTGCACGGTGGCCGAGGCGGCGGCCGGGTTGGTGCCGATGGCCAGCAGCAGCGTCGTCGAGGTGACCCCGTACGCCATGCCGAGACTGCCGTCGACGAGCTGGGCGCCGAGGCCGACGAGCGCGAGCAGGATGAGTTTTCGCATGTCAACCACCAGTCCGGTGTGAGGGTTGGTCAGGTTCGTCGGTCGATCGGTCGTCGTCGGTCCGTCGGGCGGCGCTGCCCGGTCGGCGGATCCACGCGGGGTGGGCCGCGCTCGGCTTCCCGATATTTCCCACTGGTTAGGTGGAGAATAGGAGTGGGAGTCGGCCGGGACAAGCCCCCGTCCCAGGTACTGGTCGCCGAACCGGTCGCGGGCGTGGCCTTCCGCCGTACCGGTCCCCTAGCCTCGATCCGTGACCGTCCATGAGCTGTCCCGCGCCGACGCGCGTCGCATCGCCGTACGGGCGCAGTTGCTGGACGGTTCCCGGCCAACCGATCTGCTCGCCGTGGTGCGGCACCTGACCCTGCTCCAGATCGACCCGACCGCCGCCGTCGCGCCGAGCGCCGACCTGGTGGCGTTCAGCCGGCTCGGGCGGTCGTACGAGCCGGCCCGGTTGGCGGCGGCGCTGGCCGACCGGGTCCTGCTGGAACTCCGCGCGATGATCCGGCCGAGCGAGGACCTGGCGCTCTACCGCGCCGACATGGCCGACTGGCCCGGTCGCGGAGAGTTGCGCGCCTGGCAGAAGGACACCCGCGACTGGGTACGCGCCAACGACGCGTGCCGGCGTGACATCCTCGAGCGGCTCGCCGCCCAGGGGCCGCTGACGTCCCGGGAGATCCCCGACACCTGCCAGGTGCCGTGGACGTCCACCGGGTGGACCAACCACCGTAACGTCATCCAACTGCTGGAGCTCATGGTGCGGCGTGGCGAGGTGGCGACCGCCGGGCGCCGGGGCCGGGAGCGGCTGTGGGACCTGGCCACCCGGGTCTACCCGGCCGACCCGGTGGTCCCGGCGGACGAGGCGCGCCGCGTCCGCGACCGACGACGGCTGCGCGCGCTCGGCATCGCCCGCGCCCAGGGGCCGGAGTGCCCGGTCGAGCCGATGGACGTGGGGGTGGCCGGGGAGCCGGCCGTGGTCGAGGGCGTCGCCGGTCTGTGGCGGGTGGATCCGGCGTACCTGGGGCAGCAGTTCGCGGGGCGCGTGGCACTGCTGTCCCCCTTCGACCGGCTGATCCACGACCGCAGGCGCACCGTCGAACTCTTCGGCTACGACTACCAACTGGAGATGTACAAGCCGGTGGCCAAGCGCCGTTGGGGCTACTACGCGCTGCCGATCCTGTCCGGCGACCGGCTGGTCGGCAAGCTCGACGCCACCGCCGACCGCCCGGCCGGCGTGCTCCGGGTCGACGCGATCCACGAGGACGAGCCCTTCGACCCGGCCACCGCCGCCGCGGTGCGCGCCGAGATCAGGGAGCTGGCCGACTGGCTGCACCTGGACCTCGCGCTCCCCGGAGGCCGACCCACGCGACGGTCGTCCGGGTAGCCGGGGGCAGCAACCGCGAACGGATCCCGGTACCAAGCTGCGGCGAAGCTGTGTGCCGATCGTGATCGCTCGGGACCCGGCTGGTGACGTCGTGCTGGAAGCATCGGAGTCGTGCGCAGGCTGACTCTTCCCGGGATCCTGGTCCTGCTGCTCGGGCTGCTGGCCGGCTGCACCCCGCCGGACCAGCCGATCGTCGCCCTGTCCGTCCAGGATGGTCGGCCAGTGGGCGTCCTGGTCACCTGCGACGGCGCCTTCTCCCAGCTCAGCGTCCACGAGGACGACGCCTACGAGGGCACCGGCACGTCGACCCGCTGGCACATCAGCGGCAGGCCGGCGCAAGAGGTGGTGGAGGTTCCGCTACTCGGTCCGCCACCGCAGGGTTGGGACCTCCATGGCAGCGGCGAGACCCCCGCCGCAGGCGGTGGCGGCACGGAGAAGACCCGACCGCTCACCGAACTGCGGCCCGGCGCCAGCTACGGCCTCGGCGGGCGGAGCAGCGGTAACGCCATCACCGTGACGTTCACCATCGCGGACTTCGACCGGATCGGACCGGACCAGGTGCTGGCGCCGAAGGACTACCGGACGACGAGAGTCATGACGCGGAACGACTTCGTGCGCGCGGCCCGGAAGAGCTGCGACTGAGCCCGCCGCAGGGGATGTCGACACGTCGAGCCGTCCCGTCGCCGCCGGTCGACCGGCGGCGACGAATCCGGGCCCTGGTCGTGCCGGGTGTGCTGCTGCTGGTGGCGGCGCTCGCCGGGGACGCGTACGTCCGCCCGAGCGACCCGGCCGAGCAGACCGCGCCCGGGGTGCGGACGTTCTGTGCCGGGTCGGGCCCCTGCGCCGAGCTCGGCGGCCTGACCGGACACCGGCGGGACGAGCCGGCGGCGTCCCGGCCGGGCGCGCCGTTCGCCGCGCTGCAACTCAACCTCTGCAACAGCGGTTTCGCGTCGTGCTACGCCCAGGTCAACAACGGCCGGGCGGTGGCCGAGGCGTACGCGGCGATCACCGAGCTGCGTCCGCAGGTGGTGACCCTCAACGAGGTCTGCCGGGACGACGTGGTGACCGGCCTCCACCCGGCGATGCTCCGCGCGTTCCCGGGTGACCCGGTGTTCTGGGCGTTCCAGCCGGCGGCCGACCGAATCGTCCGCTCGCGGCCCTACCGGTGCCGCAACGGCGAGCCGTACGGCATCGGGATCCTCGGCCGGGTCGACCCCGCGGCCCGGGGTGGCGTCTCGGTGTTCAACGGGCTCTACCCGCAGCAGGCCGACGGCCCGGACGAGTTGCGGGTCTGGCTCTGCGTGGCGGCGGCCGACCGCTACCACGCCTGCACCACCCACCTGACGTTCGCCTCCGCGGCGGTCGCGATCCGGCAGTGCCAGCACCTGCTGCGGGTCGAGATCCCCGCGATGCGGGCGGCCGTGGGATCGTCCACTCCGGTGCTCGTCGCCGGCGACCTGAACCTGGCCGCCGGCGGCTCGCCGGACGTCCGGGACTGCGTTCCCGCGGGCTACCACCACGTCGGCAACGGCAACGTGCAGCACGTCATCGCGACCAGCGACCTCAGCTTCGCCGACGCCCGCTCGCACCCGATGCGCCACACCGACCACAACGGCTGGTTCGTCAGCGCCGAACTCTGACCGCTCCCGGCCACCGGCGTTCCGCGCCCCGGCCCTGATCGGCGCGGTCCGACCCGTGCGTCAGCCCCGGGCCGGAGCGCGCGCCGCCAGGCCGCGTCCCGTCGCCGTCCAGCAAATCCCCCACAGCAGGAAGAACGGTGACCACAGCAGCAGGTCCCAGCGCGCCAGGTCGCGGGCCAGCGCGGCGTGCTCGACCGGCGGCGGGCGGACCCCGGCCAACAGCAGCCCGTCTCCGACGAACCCGAACCCCAGCACCCCGACCGACCGGGCGATCATGAATATCCCCAGCCCCCACGCGACCACCAGCAGCAGCCGACGCGGGACCGCCGCACCCCACGGGCGTACGGCGGCCAGCGCGACGACGACGCCGACCACGGCCGCACCGGCCAGCACCCAGTGGCTCGCCACGAACAGCGGATCCCGGGCCAACAACCGCTCGCGCAGCTCCGGGGGCAGCGGATCCTTGTCGGCCAGCGCGTTGGCTCCCAGCGCCTGCGCGAGCTTCATCGATCCGTACGCCGCCGCGCACACCGCCGCCCCGTACGCCCCGAGGACCGCCCGGTCAGCCCGCGACACGTCGCCTCGTCGCCGTCTCATAGGAGCGGATCGTCGCCAACAGCAGCCCGATGACGACGATCCCCAGCACACCGTGGTGCCACTGCCAGCCGACCCCGAGGCCGACGAACCCGTCCAGGATCATGATCAGGGCGCCGCCGCCGACGGCGAGCAGCATCCCGGCCAACGCCAGCAGCATCACGCCTCGCGGCAGCCAACGGCCCAGCGAGGTGACGGTGGCGAGGGCGAGGCTCGCCCCGAGCACGCCGGTCGCGGCGGCGGTCCACTGCGCCACGGCCGGGTCCAGGAAGTAGCCCTCGGCCTCGGCAGCCGAGACGGGCGGGCCGCCCGGGAACCCGAGCCGGGACTGCACGGCGAAGACGGCCTTGCCCAGGGCGTAACCGAGGAACAGCACCGCCATCGCGTACGCCGGCCAACGACGGGGATAAGCACGATCGACCATGATCGCGACGGTAACCACCACCCACCGGGCCTCGACTCCCGCCGAGCGGGGAGACCTCTCCCCCACGGGAGGGAGCACCACTCAAGGGTGTGGCACGAGCCGAGCCGGAACTGGACCACCGGCCAGGCTCTCGGCCCTGCGTCGGCTCGGAGGGCCGGAGGACGTCGGGGACGCCTTCCTTCCGTCGGCACCTCGGGTGTCGTGGCCTCAGCCGAATGGCCTTAGGTTTTTCACTACTAGGGGTAGGATGGGGGCATGGGACGAGCGAACCTGACCTCAGCGGTCGTCATCGCGGCGGCGGCGGAGCTGGCGGACCGCGAAGGTTTCGACGCGATCACCCTGTCGGCGCTGGCCCGCCGCTTCGGGGTGCAGACCGCGAGTCTCTACTCACATGTCCGCGATCGGTCCTCGCTGCTCGACGGCGTGCACGAGCTGGCACTCGGCGAGCTCGCCGACCGGGTCGCGATAGCCATCGGCGGCCGCTCAGGGCGAGACGCGCTCATCGCTCTCGCCGACGCACACCGTGACTACGCCCGCCGGTTCCCCGGCCGTTGGGCCGCTCTGCAACGCCCTGCCGCGTCATCGACCGTCGAATCGGAGGCGGCCGGCCACCTGGTCGCGCTGACGCTGGCGATGCTCCGCGGCTACCAGTTGCCCGAGACCGAGCTCGTGCACGCCACCCGGCTTCTCGGCGCCACCATCAACGGCTTCCTGGCGCTCGAGGCGAGCGGCAACCTCGCACACCGCGAGCCCGCCACCGAGCTCTCCTGGCGACGCGCGCTGGATGCGCTCGACACCGCCTTCCGCTCCTGGCCGACCGAAGGAAAGCCCTGATGCACGTCCTCCCCGAGCTCCTCCGCGGCGTCGCCGAGGTCGAGGTCACCCCGCGCGGCATCCGGCCGCACCGGCTACCCGCCTGGGTACGCGAGCAATTCCCGGACGGACAGCTGCTCTCGATGGAGAGCCAGCCCTCGGGCGTACGCATCGTGTTCCAGACGACGGCGAGCGCGATCGAACTGGTGACCCACCCGACCCGGATCGCCTACGCGGGCGCCGAGCGACCACGTGGGCGCATCGACGTCTACGCCGACGGCGAGCTCATCGTCCGCGACGTGCTGGACGGCGGCGATCGGGTCGAGGTTGACCTCACCAGTGGCCAGACCGCTCTCCACACCGGCGAGGCGCACACGACCACGGTCTCCGATCTGCCCGGGGGCCGTCACCGGATCGAGGTCTGGCTGCCGCACAACGAGACCATCGAGCTGGTCGAGCTGCAGGCCGACGCCCCGATCGAGCCGGACGACGTCAGGATGCCGCTGTGGGTGCATCACGGCAGCTCGATCAGTCAGGGCTCGAACGCGCTGGCGCCCAGCGAGATCTGGCCGGCCGTCGCCGCCCGTCACGCCGGTGTCGAGCTGCGCAATCTGGGCCTGGGCGGCAGCGCGGTGGTCGATCCGTTCCTGGCCCGCGTGATCCGCGACGCCCCGGCCGACTACATCAGCGTCAAGCTCGGCATCAACGTCGTCAACCTCGACGCGATGCGGCTACGTGCCTTCGTCCCCGCCGTCCACGGCTTCCTCGACACGATCCGCGACGGCCACCCGGAAGTCCCACTGCTCCTGATCTCGCCCCTGTTCTGCGGTGTCCACGAGGACACTCCCGGCCCGGGCGCGATCGACCCCGCCTCGATCGGCACCGACCAGGTACGGTTCGTCGCGACCGGAACACCCGGGGACGTCACCCTGGGACGCCTGACGCTCCAGGTCATCCGGCGCGAGCTGCGCTCGCTGACCGACCGCCGCGCGGCCGACAGGAACCTGCACTACCTCGACGGCACCTCCCTGTACGGCTCAGCCGACGCCACCGAACTTCCGTTGCCCGACGACTTGCATCCGAGCCCCGAGGCCCACCAGCGCATCGGCACCCGATTCGCCGCGTACGCCTTCACCGGGACCGGCCCGTTCGCCCGATGACCCAGCTGATCGCCGGCCGTCCAGTCGTAGTCGGTTGATCCGGCGTCTTCGCTGGTAGCTGTGGCCATGAATCCCAGGCACCCATTACGCAAGGTGAAGGGTGGGCGCGCCAGCGGCCTAGTTCTGTGGCGCCAGGGTGCGTAGGACGCAGAACTCGTTGCCTTCGGGGTCCGCCATGACCACCCAGTTTCGGTCCGAGCCTTGGCCGACATCCGTCTTGGTGGCACCGAGGCCGAGCAATCTGGTCACCTCGTCCTCGGTGCCGCCGTCGATCGGGCTGACGTCGAGGTGGAGCCGGTTCTTCACGGTCTTGCCCTCGGGCACCTTGATGAACAGCAGGGTGGGCGGCATCTGGCGGGCCCGAACATCCTCAATGGTCGGCACCCAGGAGCCGATCTCGACCTTGCCCTCACTCCGGTCGATCACCTTGAAGTCCAATACCTCGCACCAGAAGGCCGCGAGCCTCTCCGGATCGTGGCAATCAACGGCCAACTCGGTGAACCGACTTGTCATGACTCTCCCAGATAGTGCGGACGGGGCTCAGAGTATCGGCCGATGAGCCCCTGCTGTACTTAGCTGCCGCGCAAGATCGAGAGAGGCCGTCCGGACGCTTCCGAATGGCCCCTGAGCTGCGTCGGGACGGCCCGATCCGTACCGACGAATCCTTGGGCCCCAGACGCCAATGACGCCCGTGACGGTACCGACGACGAAGCTCCGGGTCGCCAACGTTGCGTCCCGGTGACGGATCTCGCGCGCGGACGGTCCGCGCTGGTCCGGCTACCGCCTTCAGACTGTGTAGAAAGCCCCCACCATTTCGCCGGCCACCATCGCGCTCGGCGCGTTGCTCGGCGGCGTCGTGGTTGACGCGACGTCCTGGCCGCCCAATGCCGCGAACGCGCCCGTATCCGCAGCGAACGACAACGACTGCTGGGGCCCACCCACCACCCACGCAGCACGAGCCCCACACCGTGAACATTCGTGGGTCAGAGCGCTGACGTTTCCTGAACGGCCGGGCCGGCGGTGGCGCGGTCGGCGGCGACCTGGGTCAGTGGTGATGCGGTGTGTAGGCATGGCCTCGGCCGTGCGCGATCAGCCACCGGTTGACCGGAAGCGTGACGATGAACGCCACTATCAGCGCGCTGCCCAGCGAGAGCCAGAAGAGGGGACTTCCGAGTCCGGCGCTGACCGCACCGGGTATGAGTACCAGGACGACATTCTCCACGGACACCATCACGGTGATCGAGACCGTCTCGGCGGCAAGTGCGACCCGGGTCGCCTGGCCGAGGGTGAGGCCGGCCTTCATCACCCGGCGGGCTGCCAGCGCGTACCCGAAGAGGACCGCCAATGCGACCGACAGCACGATCCGCGGTGTGTCGTCCAAGTCGATCAACGTTCCGATCGCCATGCCAAGGATCTCGCCGATGGCACAGCCGGTGAGGCAGTGCAGGGTGGCGGCGAGCGCCATCTGCCACGCGGCGTGCGCTGCCGCGTAACCAACAGGTTCGTTCACAATTGTTCCGTTCTTGTCGTGGTTGAGGGGGACTGGACGCGGGTGGGTGTCGCTGCGGATGGCGGCCGCACGGGCCCTGGTGTGGTCAGAGGTCGCCGAGGTCACCGCCCTACGGACGTTCCTCCCCACGAGGTGGTCGTGACGGAACTCGGCCTTCGCCAAGATCCAGCCCGACCGTATGCCGCGCGCCGTGCTCAATCAGTGCGCAGACTGTGACTGAGCCCGAGATCGCCCGACGAAACGGGACAGAAGCGCGCGACCGAATACAGCGCGGATCCGCCGACTCGTTTCTGGGAGCGGCGACTCGCGGTCACCCCGGCAGCCGAGGGCGTCTCCACTTCACGAGAGCTTGGCTCCAACCGCTTCCGCGTCGGGATGCTCGAGGTCGGTGAGGATCTCCAGGGCCGACCGCCAGGCGTGACGCGCTGCCAGGAGGTCACCCGAGGCGTGCTGGACGTCTCCGAGCCGATTGAGGCTGACCGCCTCGGGATAGCGGTCGCCGGTCTCTCGCCGCAGCCGGATCGCCTCTTGGTAGGCGACGATGGACTCCTGGTGAAGCCCGAGCCGGTGAAGCGCGAGACCGATGGTGTCCCGGGTGGCGGCCTCGCTACGCGCGTCGCCCGACACGTTCAGCAGATCAAGAGCCTCCTCGGCACGGGCCAGACCACCGGCGGCGTCCCCGAGCAGCAGGCAGGTCCAGCCGATTTCGTTCAGGCAGTTCGCTTCCCCGACACGGTCACCGACCGACCGGTAGAGCTCCAGCGCCTGGCGTTTCAGGGCACGTGACTCCTCGTGCCGGCCACACCGGTTCAACTCGTAGCTGAGGTTCCGCAGCGTCGTCGCCTTGCTCACCTGGTCGCCGAGCTCCGCGTACACCTCGATCGCTCGGTTCAGGTGCGCATGCGCCTCGTCATGCCGGTCCAACCTGCTCGCGGCAATCCCCACCAGCCGATGGCTCAACGCCTGCGCCGCCCGGTCGCCAAGCCGCTCGGCGGCGGCCAACGCAGCAGACTGCGTGTCAAACCACTCCTGCCAACGGCCCTGCCGGTCGAGGAACTCGCCCACCGACAGCGCCAGCGGCAAGGCGTGCGCGTCGAACCCAGCGCGTCGCGCGGCCTCGACGGCCGCGAGCAGGGCCGGGCGTTCCCCGGCCAGCCAGGCGACTGCGGCCGCCGCGCTGTCAAGCGGCGTCTCCGGTACGCCGGACAGCGGTGTGGGCAAGGTCAACTCGTACCGGCGGGGCGGCGCCAGCAGCCTATACGCGGTGTGGCAGGTCTGCAGATAGTAGTCGAGCAGCCGGTGCAGGGCCGCCCGGCGGTCCTCCTCGGACTCAGTCACTTCGGCGAGTTCCGCCGCGTACGCGTGCAGCAGGTCGTGCAAGACGTAGCGGCCCGGCGCGGGCTGTAGAACGAGGTTGGCGCGGTGTAGGCCCGCCAGCGCAACCTGAACACCCCCGACGGGCCGGCCGGCAAGCGCCGCGATCGCCCCCACTCCCACGTCCGTGCCACCGCCCGGATGCAACGCGAGCAAGCGGAACAGCCGCGCGGCATCGTCGCTGAGCGCATGATACGACCAGGAGAAGGCCGCTCGGGCATCGGTGGCGGCGGCCGGACCGGCGAACGCCTCGAGGCTTCCCCGCGCTCGCCGTAACTCGTTGGCGATGGCGGAGAGCGGAAACGCTCGGTTCACGGCAGCCTGTGCGGCGACTGTGGCCAGTGCCAGTGGCAACCGCGCCGACCGCGCGACAATTTCGTCGACCGCCTCCGGTTCGGCAGCCACCCGATCGGCGCCGACGCGACGCGCCAGCATGTCTCGAGCGTCCTCGGCCGACAGCAGGTCGAGGGTGAGCGGATGAGCGCCCTGAGTAGCGACGAGTTCGCCCAGGTCGTTCCGGCTGGTGACGAGTACCAGTGAACCGGGGGTCCCGGGGAGCAGCGGGATGACCTGCTCCGCATTCCGCGCGTTGTCGAGCAGGATCAGCATCCGACGGCCGGCCAGATGGCTTCGGTACAACGCGGCAGCCTCGTGCAGGTCGGCCGGGACGCGCGCGGCGGGCACTCCCAGGGCGTCCAGAAAATTGCGCAGGGCATCACCGGGAGCGACCGTCGACCCGATCGGACCGAATCCCCGCAGGTTCGCATAAAGCTGTCCGTCGGGGAATCGGACGGCGAGTTGGTGGGCCAGGTGCACCGCCAGCGTCGTCTTGCCGATTCCCGCCATGCCGGAGATCACGTGGATCACCAGCGACGGGAACGCCGTCGACTCGGCGGCGGTGAGCACTCCCAAGAGCTCGGCGATCGCTGCCCGTCGGCCGGTGAAGGTGGGCAGGTCGGCGGGGAGTTGTGCGGGAGCGGGGCGGTCCCGGCCCGACCATCGCCGCAGCGGCTCCGCCGGCGCTGCACCGTCGTGACCGCGCAGCACGGAGGTGTGCGCGGCGGCCAACTCGGGGCCGGGTTCGACGCCCAACTCCTCGGCCAAACGGATGCGCACCGACTGAAAGGCGCTGAGGGCCTCTGCCTGACGGCCGGACGCCGCCAGCACGAGCATCAACCGTGCCAGTACCGACTCGTCGAGCGGATGAGCGTCCGCAGCCCTCCGCAGCAGCGGCTCCATCGGCTCGGGTACGTGGACGGCGAGCGCGACGTCGGTGGCGTGCCGTACGGTGCGCAGTACCTCGCGGTCCAGCGCCGCGAACAGTGGTCGGCTCCGCACCTCAGCCGCAATGCCGGCGGCGGCCGGGCCCTGCCACAGGTGCAACGCCTCGACGAACAGAGCAAGCTTCAGTTCCGGTTGCTTCTCGCCCTCAGCCTGCGCCACCAGCTCCCGAAAGCACAGCAGGTCCAGGCTCGCCGCGTCGGTGGCGAGCCGGTAGCCTCTGCCGGCCCTCACCAGGAGTCGCCCTCTTGAACCCTCGGGCCGGTCAGGTTGCATTACCCGCCGAAGTCGCCCGATGTACCGCTGGACAATGTTCACCGCGCTAGCTGGCGGCGCATCGGCCCACAAGGCGTCGACCATCTCGCTCAGGCTCACCGGCCGGCCCGCGTGCGCCAGCAGCACGGCGAAGAGGGCGCGCTGCTGTGGTGGCCCCAGGTCCAGCTCCGTGTCGTTCCGCCAACCCCGCACCGGGCCCAGCACGGTGAAACGGTTCGTTCCCTGGTGCACGTGCTCTGAAGGCCCCGACCCGTCCCTGCCGTTCCGCAGGGAAGGCCATGGGAACGCCCTTCCTTCCCCCGCCCTCTCACCCACCATCACCTGCGCTGGAGGGTCAACGGACCCGGCCAGCCCGTGCCGGCGGAGCACCTCCGACTCCCGCAGCCGACCGACAAAGCCACTAACCCCACGCGGCAGCTCACCCACCCGGGGGCGCCCGCCCCTGTTCTCCAACCGCCCCGAACGCGCCAGCTCGACGAGAACAGCACGGTCACCGTCACCCAGCCGCAGCGCGTCAGCCAGCGCCGCCAACGTCCGCGCCTGTGGGGCATGACTGCGCCCCCGCTCCATGTCACTGATCGCCCGCCCGCTCACCCCGGACGCCTCGGACAATTCCTCGATCGTCATGCCCGCCGAGCGCCGCAACGTCCGCAACCGCCGGCCGAACGACAAACCAGTCACCACACCTCCCCGACAGCGCCGACCGCAGTCCACGCCAGCTCGGCGCGTCGGAAGCGAGTCACCGGTGACCGTGATCCCCTCCGGCGGTAGAGCGCTCCCAGAACGGTAGTAGCGGCGGTCGGCTCCTGTCATGTACCTGCGCGCACAGAAGCTTGGTCAAGCCGGCATGGCCTGATGAACAGCCGGCCGGTCATTGTCTCCGGGAGCACCGCGTGCCACCGTTGCAGCACCGAACGACAAGCGCGGTGGTGATGAGGAATGACGTCCCAACAACTGGCAACAGCAATCAGTACGGCGGAGTTGCCACCCCGGCACCGCGCCGAGGCTGTTCGCGCCCTGGTCTGGGAGTCCGTCATCCAGGTCGAGATCGACCACCATCTCCCGCCGGAACGCATCGGCGTCAATCTGCGTCTCGGCAGCCTGGGTTCACTGGATGTCTGCTCGGTGCGGGCGACATCGACCACCGTACGACGCACGGAGCGGCTGGCGCGCCGCGACGACGACCCGGCGATCTTCCTCGGGCTGCAGATGTCGGGGACCAGCCTGGTTGTACAGGACGGGCGGGAAGCGCTGCTCCGGCCGGGCGACTTCGCCATCTACGACACGGCCAGCGCCTACAGCCTGCTGTTCCTCGACGGCATGGACGCGGTCTTCTTCCGCATCCCCCGTACCACGCTGGGAATTTCTGCGCGCCGGTTGCGCGACGCCACCGCGGTCACACTCGGTTCGGGCAACGCTGTGGCCGAGGTGACCTCGGCATACCTGACCCGGCTTGCCGTCACCGAGGCCTTGCCGTACAGCCGGCACCTGGTTCTGATGGCCGAGCCGACGATCGATCTGATCCGCGCGTCCGTCGCCGCCCGTCTGGACGACCGTGACCTGTTCGGTGAGGCGGCCACCGGCACCTTGCCGTACCAGATCATGAGTTACCTGAGGGCGAACCTGGCCGACCGGGAGTTGACCCCGGCGGCCGTAGCCGCAGCGCATCACATCTCTGTGCGTTACCTCTATCAAATCCTAGGCCGGCAGGGTGTCCGGTTCGGCGAGTGGGTGCGCCACAACCGGCTTGAGGAAGCCCGCAAGGACCTGGCGAACCCGGCCTATCGGTCGTTGACTATCTCAGCGATCGGCCGCCGGTGGGGCTTCACCGACTCCACCCACTTCAGCAAAGCGTTCAAGCAGGACTACGGAATGTCGCCGCGCGACTGGCGGGCGCACCACCACGAGTCTCTCCAGCCTGGTGAGGTTCCCCGGTAGCTCGTAGGCCGCGCGCGGCAGTTGGGTGTGCATCACGAGGCGTTGCGAACCTGAATCCGCCAGGACGAGGCTGACCGGGGCCAGCGTGACGACCGGCTGCCACCTCGGGAGCAGGGCTTCGGCGGCAGCGTGCGGACGTTGCGTCGCAAGCGTCGACATCGGGCGGTGCGGCCGGACGGGTCACCATGCGCGACACGGGACTGCCGCGGCCGTCACAGGGTTCGCCGTACCCCCGCCCTCCGTTCCAGATTGCGGAGCTGCACCGCGAGGTTGCCCTCGACGGCGGCGTGGGCGGGTCCGGTGCGACCGATCGGCAGGATCTGTTCGTCCTTCATGTCCTCGAGCATCAGTGCGTACGCGGCGTAGAGGCAGAAGCCTGCGAGCAGGAGCCCAAGCGCTCCCGCGACGTGGCCGAGCCAGGCCACGCCGGTCAGCCCGTAGATTCCGGCCACCAGATGGCGGGGCGTGGCGATCAGCAGTACGAACCAGAGCGCACGTTTCGGCATGGTGACCGTCACCATGAGACCGGCGAAGGCGGCTAGAGAGAGGTTGAGGACGCCCAGGACCTTCATCCCGCCGGATGCGTCCGTGGCCAGGACGAGAGAGGTGGCGAGCCAACTGCCGGCGAAGACGGCCATCAGGGTGGCCGCGACCACATCCCGGGCGCCGAAGGCGAGGACGCTCACGACCAGTTGAAGTGCGAACGCAGGTAGGATCGTGAGGGCAACCGCGCGCTCGTCGGTGGCGTCGAACAAACCCAGCTGCAGGAGGCTGGCGATCGCGGAGGCGATCGCGATCGTGTAGAAGCCGAGCGGCATGGGAGAAGCGATCGGCCTGAGGTTGATCCGCGTCATGGGTCGTAGATCGGGCTCGAAGTGGCGTGCCACGGCCGGTCTCTTGCCGTCTTCCGCGGTCTGGGCATCACTGGATGTGGAACTCATCTGTTGCAACCTCCAGAGTTGGATCGGCGACGTGTCGGGCCGGTGCGCCGCGGCGGCGTCAGGTGGCCGTCATGGCGTCGAAAGCGTGGGCCACCGTCGGCTTCGTGCCCTCCTTGAGCAGCGCGCGGGCCACCTGCTCCGCGCGGCGGTCGTCCGCGGTGAGCCGGTCGCGGTGCTGGGCGAGGTGGTCGTTCCAGGTGACGACCACGTAGTGTTCGATGAGCCGTTCCGGATCGGAGCTGTCGCGGTAGAGCCCCCAGGTGACGGCGCCGGTGCGGCGTCGCGACCGGGCGACGGCCGTCATGGCGGCGATGAAGCGATCGATGTCGCCCGTAGCGACGCGGTACTCGACGGTGACGAGGACCGGGCCGCCGTGGGGCTGTGGATCGAGGACGGACACCGGCTCTGGCCAGTGGCTGGAGGGGTTCGTGTCGGCGCTGCCACCCGGTAGGGGCCACCAGCGGACGCTGGCGGCGCCGAGCAGGAGCGCCACGCTGGATGTGAGCAGGGCGGGAGCGAGGCCCCACCGGTCGGCGAGCAGACCCCACACGGGCGCGGCGAGCGCCATTCCGCCCTGGAAGACGACCAGGTACACGGCCAGGCCTCTCGCCCGCACCCATGCCGGCAGCCGTGTCTGCATGGTGGCGCTGAGCAGCGACACCACGAGGATCCAGGCGAGTCCCGCCGCCGGTAAAAGCAGGACGGCCGCCCAGACGGTGCGCGTGAGGGTGAGCAGGGTAAGGACGGACGCAGCGGCGAGGCCGGCGAACGCCAGTGATCGGCCCGCTCCCCACACACGGCGCATCGACGGCAGCAACACCGCACCGACCACCGCCCCCGCACCCACCGCACCGAGCAGCAACCCGTAGCCCGACGCGCCGAGGCCCAACGAACGACTCGCGACGAGTGGCAGGAGAGCCCACAGGGCGGACGCCGCGGGGACGAACAGCAGGCAGCGCCACAGCACCCCTCGGATGTCCGGGGAGTGCCACACGTAGCGGCGACCCGCGTCCAGGGCGGTCAACAGCCGCTGGTCGCCGGACGGGGTCTCCCGGGGGCCCGGCGGCCGATGCCAGGCGGCGAGCACGGCCACGGTACCGAGGTAGGACAGGGCGTTGATCGTGAAGACCCATCCGGTTCCGGTGAGGGACAGCAGCAGGCCGCCGAGTGCGGGACCGACCGCGCGCGCGAGGTTCATGCTGACCGCGCCCAGGGCGGCGGCCTGCGGCAGGGACGGGCGATCGACCAGTTCCGGCTGGATGGCCTGCCAGGCCGGGCCCATGAGGGCGGAGCCGCAGCCGGTCAGGAACAACAGGGTCAGCAGGGAGGCCGGTTGTAGCACGTCGGCGAAGGCGAGGCCCGCAAGCACCGCGGAACACCCGAGCATGGCGTACTGCGCGGTGATGAGCAGCCGTCTACGGTCCAGTTGATCTGCCAGCACTCCGGCCGGAAAGGCGAGCAGGAGCAGCGGCAGACTGGCCGAAGTCTGGACGAGGGAGACGAGCACCGGCGATCGGCCGACCAGTTCCCACTGGGCGGCGACTGTCGACATCCAGGTGCCGATGTTGGACACGAACTGGGCGATCCACAGGGCGCGGAAGACCGGTGCGGCGAAGGGCTTCCAGGCCTCCCCGCGTCCCTCGTGGGCGCCGCGACGGGACGTCGTACGCGAGGGCGCAGTCTCCGTCACCGGTGTCTCCAGGACCGGGAGCCGTGATCTTCCCGGCCAGGGCGCCCCGAGGACAACACGAGACGGGCGAGCAGACCGCTACCAAGCCCCAGCGTGACCGCCGCGAGGGCACTCCACGCCGGCCAGGGGGTGAGGCCGGCCACCTCGTCAAGCGCCCACTCACCCGGTCCGGTGAAGGCCAGGGCGGCGGCGGCGATAACGAGGACGAGCGGATACTCGTAGCCGTCGTTCTGTACCCACAGTCCGTGCGGCCATTTCACGCTGACCGCAACGGTCATGACCCCCACCGCGCCCGCCACCGCGAGGGGCGTGACCAGCCCGGCAGCCAGCAGCAGCCCGGACCCGATCTGGGTCGCTCCGGCGAGCACCGCCGTGACCGTGCCGCCCCGGAAGCCGTCGCGCCGGAACTCCTCGGTGCCTGCGTCCAGCCCGCGCCCGCCGAGCCACGGGCTGACCTTCTGCACGCCGTGTGCCGCTATCAGCAGCCCGGTCACAACGCGCAGCAGCATCAGGCCGGTGTCCACGCTTCTTCTCCTCAGGTCAGGGGATCGAGCGACCGCGGTGCCCCTGGCGGGCCGGGCGCGATGCGACACCGTGCCCGGCCCACCGAGGGCTGTTCGTCTCAGCCGGCGGCGTTCGCGCCGATGAAGTGCTTGGCGTAGACCACGCCGAGGCCGTATGCGCCGGCGTGCGCCTTGACGATGTCCATCACGCCGTCGTAGGTTTCGCCGCGCGCCCAGTCCCGCTGGAGCTCCAGCAGCACCTGGACCCAGGTGACGGGCACGGCACCTGCGCGGATCATGCGGTCGAGGGCGTGCTCGTGGGCGGCCGGGGTAACGCCACCAGAGGCATCCGCGACGACGTACACCTCGTAGCCCTGATGAAGCGCGGACAGAACGGGCAGCACCAGGCACACCTCCGTCCACAGACCGGAGATGATGATCTTCGTGCGGCCGGTGGCCTTCACCGCGTCTACGAGGGACGGGTCCTCCCAGGCGTTCATCGTCGTGCGGTCGATGAGCTTGTGGTCCGGGAAAACCTCCACGAGCTGAGGCATCGCCGGGCCGGAGAACGACTCGGCGGCGACGGTGGTGATGACCGTCGGCACGTCGAACAGCTGCGCCGCCTTCGCGAGGCCGACGGTCGCGTTGATGATCGACGTGCGGTCGCCGCTTCCCGTGCCGAAGAACATCTGCGGCTGGTGGTCGACGAAGAGCATCATGGCGTTGCCGGAAGTGAGCAGATCCGGGCTGGGCGCGGCCTGGACGTTCGCGAGGTTGGTCATGCGAGTTCCCTTTCTGTGCGCGGAGAAATCGGGTGAATTGATCAAAGGTCGAAGCAGGGGTCGAGAGGCATCGACTGCTGTTCGGGGATGAATCTGCGGGCGACGCGCCACTGCCGGTGCCGCTCGGACTCCGCGACCGCTTCCGCGATCAGGTCTGCCTGCCGGGCGCCGCTGGGCTTCGGCGTCGCGTGGTAGCCGCCGAACCGGGCGACGGGGCTCCACTCAGGCCTCAGCGCAGGCAGGGTCTCGTCCAGGCCCTCGTACTCGGCTGCGGCGTAGACGATGCGTCCGCCGACGACGGTGAGCACGGATTCGATGTGCGGGATGTCCTCATCGGTGACGGTGAAGTAGTCGTCGGACAGCACCGTGAGGTCCCCGAAGTACCCCTCCCTCAGGATGCCCTTCAGGTGTTCCTCTCCGGTCAGGCGCGCCCCACCGACGGTGTAGAGCTCCAGGGCCTTCTCGCGGGAAAGCCGGTTCGCCGGCGGATACAGCAGCAGGTCTCCGACGGTACGGCCGGTGACGAGCCAGTGCAGCGCCACCCACGGGTTGTACGACGACACCCTGGTGGCATCCGTGCCCGCCGCGACCGTGATCCCCGTGCCGAGCATGCGGCGCACCGGTGGCGTACGGGCCGCCACGTCCGCGCCGTACCGCTCAACGAATGCCCTGCCCTGGAAGGACATCCGGTTCTGCACCGACACCGCGCCGCCGAGCGCCGCGATGCGGTCCAGACTCGCGTCGCTCACCGTCTCGGCGTGGTCGAACAGCCAACAGTTGCCGGCCGGAAACAGGCCGTCGGCGGCAAGCTTCTCGAAGACCGCCAGGTCCCGCCGGATCGTCTCGTCGTACGTGGCATGCAGGCGGAAGCCCCAGCCGTTCTCCATAAGCAGCCGGACGGCCTTCTCGAATTCGGCTTCGTAATCCCCGAGTTCGGGACGCGGCTCGCTGAAGTTCTCGAAGTCAGCCGCCGCCCAGGTGAGGTTCTCGCCCGCGCCGCGCAGCCGCAACCACTCATCCCCGTCCGCCGGGCTCACCGTGTCGATCCACCGGGTCAGATCGGCGATCTCCTGCCCGGCCGTCTGCGGAAACAGGTGGTACGCGATGCGCAGCGACAACTCGCCGGTGCGGGCCAGGTCGATGACCGTCCGGTAGTTGTCCGGGAAGTTCTGGAAACCGCCCGCCGCGTCGATCGCCGACGTCAGGCCGAAGCGGTTGAGCTCCCTGAGGAAGTGCCGGGTAGAGGTTCGCCGGTCGTCCTCGCCGAGCACCGGGGCCTTGGCAAGCGTCGAGTACAGGATGAGTGCGCTCGGCGCGGCGAGGAGAACACCGGTCGGCTCTCCGTCCCGGCCGCGCACGATCTGGCCGCCGCGGGGGTCCGGCGTATCGCGGGTGAACCCGGCCGCCCGGACCGCGGCGCGGTTCATCAGCGCCGACTGGTACAGGTGCAGGACGAAGACCGGGGTGTCCGGGGCGGCGGCGTTGAGCTCCGACACCGTCGGCATGCGTCGCTCGGCGAACTGGTCCGCCGTCCACCCCCCGACGACCCTGATCCACTGTCCTGCGGGGGTTCGACCGGCCTGTTCCCTGAGCATGGCCAGGGCCTGAGCGAGCGAGGGCACGCCATCCCAGCGCAGCTCCAACACGTAGTTCAGGCCGCCCCGGATGACATGCAGGTGCGAATCGTTGAGCCCAGGCAGCACACGCCGACCCAGGGCGTCCACGACTCTGGTCTCGGTCCCCACGTACGGGGCGACGGCACGGTCGTCGCCGAGCGCCACGATGTTGCCGCCGTGCACGGCGACCGCCTGGGCCTCGGGCCGCCGTGGATCACCGGTGAAGACCTTGGCGTTCCGGACGAGTAGATCGGCAGGCTTGACAGTTCCGTCGGCCGGTGTCATACCGCCGACCGGCATGCTGGTCACGCTGTTCTCCTCTCTTCGGATCGACGCGACGCTGCAGGCCGGGTCAGATGCTGTAGAAGGCGGTGACCAAACTGTCGATCGCCGTCTTGATCGCAACGTCGGCGCCCCGGGTGGCCCGCATGCTGTTGACCATGACGAAGTCGTGGATCACGCCCTGAACGCGCAGCGCGGTGACCGGTACGCCGGCGGCGCGCAGCTTGTTGGCGTACGCCTCGCCCTCGTCCCGCAGCACGTCCGCCTCGGCCGTGATCACCAAGGCCGGCGGCAGGTCCGCCAACTGCTCGACAGTCGCCCGAAGCGGCGACGCCGTGATCTCCGCTCGCTGTGCTTCGTCGGTGGTGTACTGGTCCCAGAACCACTTCATCCCGTCGCGGCGCAGGAAGTAACCCTCCGCGAACTGGTGGTACGACGGGGTGTCGAACGCCGCGTCGGTCACCGGGTAGAACAGCACCTGAGCGACCAGATCGAGGTCACCGCGCTCCTTGGCCATGAGCGTGAGCGCGGCGGACATGTTGCCGCCCACGGAGTCGCCTGCGACCGCCACCCGCGTGGGGTCGAGGCCGTAGGCCGCGCCCTCTCGCGCCACCCACTGGGCGACCAGATAGTTCTGCTCGATGGCCACCGGGTACCGCGCCTCGGGCGACAGGTCGTACTCCGGGAAGACGACAGCCGCGCGGGCACCGACAGCAAGCTCGCGCACCAGTCGGTCGTGCGTGTGCGCGTTACCGAACACCCAACCCGCGCCGTGGATGTAGATGACGACCGGCAGCTGATCGGGCGAGCCGGCGGGCCGCACGATACGGGCGCGGACACTGCCCGTCGAACCCCCGTCCAGCGTCATCCACATCTCGTCGACGTCGGGCTTGGCGATCGGTTCGGACTGGACCTCGTCCACCGCCTTGCGCCCCTCGGACACCGGAAGCTCGTACAGGAACGGGTGATCCGCGGTCGCGGCGGCGAACGCCGCGGCCTCAGGCTCCAGGACCGGCTCCGTGAAACGTGACTCAGACATGGTCACCCTCCTCTTCAACAACCCCCAGACGACGCCCGACGACGCCGCGCACCACGAAGGTATGGATCGAGCGACGATCACGTGTTTGCTGAGCACGCACACCCCATGCCTGAGAAGGAACAGAAGGACCGAGGGGTGTCCGGCGGGAGCGAGCACGGCGGAAGTCGGCGCCTCCGCAAGTCGGGGTGATAATTCCGGGAGCCGAGCGTTGAGCGCTGGGAGGCGGTTCCTATGCACCGGCAGTCAGATCGGCCGTGCCGCTGGCACCTACCGTTCCAGGACACGGAATCGTCAGGAAAGAGGAGCCGCATGCAGTTCGGAGTCTTCACCGTCAGCGACATCACCACTGACCCCACCACCGGCCGCGCTCTCGGCGAGGTCGAACGGATTAAGGCGATCATCAGGATCGCCGAGAAGGCGGAGGAGGTCGGGCTGGATGTCTTCGCCCTCGGCGAGCACCACAATCCGCCGTTCTTCTCCTCCTCCCCCACTACGACGCTCGGCTTCGTCGCGGCTCGGACGTCCCGGCTGCTGCTTTCCACCGCCACCACCCTGATCACCACCAACGACCCGGTGAAGATCGCCGAGGACTACGCGATGCTGCAGCACCTGGCCGACGGCCGGGTGGACCTGATGATGGGTCGGGGCAACACGGGCCCGGTCTACCCGTGGTTCGGGCAGGACATCCGCAACGGCATCCCGCTCGCGATCGAGAACTACGACCTGCTGCGCCGGCTCTGGCGCGAGGACGTGGTGGACTGGAAGGGTCGGTTCCGCACCCCGTTGCAGTCGTTCACCGCGACGCCGCGCCCGCTCGACGGGGTGCCGCCGTTCGTCTGGCACGGCTCGATCCGCAGCCCGGAGATCGCCGAGCAGGCCGCCTACTACGGGGACGGCTTCTTCGCCAACCACATCTTCTGGCCCAAGGAGCACACCCAGCGGATGGTCGGGCTCTACCGGCAGCGCTTCGAGCACTACGGCCACGGCTCCGCCGACCAGGCCATCGTCGGGCTCGGCGGGCAGGTGTTCATGCGCCGCAACTCCCAGGACGCGGTCCGCGAGTTCCGGCCGTACTTCGACAACGCGCCGGTCTACGGGCACGGCCCGTCGCTGGAGGAGTTCACCGCGCAGACCCCGCTGACCGTGGGCAGCCCGCAGCAGGTCATCGACCGGACCCTCGGCTTCCGCGACTACGTCGGGGACTACCAGCGGCAGCTGTTCCTGATCGACCACGCCGGCCTGCCGCTGAAGACGGTGCTGGAGCAGCTCGACCTCCTCGGCGAGGAGGTGGTCCCGGTGCTGCGCAAGGAGTTCGACACGCTGCGCCCGGCGCACGTGCCCGAGGCGCCCACGCACGCCTCGCTGGTCGCCGCGGCGGGCGGCGCCAAGGACAGCACCGTGCACGCCGTCGACGACGTCACCGGCAAGGCGCCCGGGGCCGCCCGATGAGCCGCACCCTCGCCGTCGTCTCGGCCGGCCTCAGCCAGCCGTCGTCGACCCGGCTCCTCGCCGACCAGCTCGCCGCGGCCACCCGCGACGGGCTGGCCGGGCGGGGCGAGCTGGTCGACGTGCACCCGGTCGACCTGCGCGAGCACGCCCACGACGTGGTGAACCACCTGCTCACCGGCTTCCCGTCGGAGTCGCTGCGGGCGACGCTGGACACGGTCACCGGCGCCGACGGCATCATCGCGGTCACGCCGATCTTCAACGCGTCGTACAACGGGCTGTTCAAGTCGTTCTTCGACCTGGTCGACGCCGAGGCCCTGGCCGACCGGCCGGTGCTGGTCGCCGCGACCGGTGGCACGGCCCGGCACTCGCTCGCCCTGGAGCACGCGCTCCGGCCGCTGTTCGCGTACCTGCACGCGGTGGTGGTGCCGACGGCGGTCTTCGCCGCGCCGGAGGACTGGTCCGGTGGCACGGCCGACGGGGCGCTGCGGCGCCGGATCGACCGGGCCGCCGCCGAACTGGCCGAGCAGATCCACCGGCGGCCGGTCTCCACCGGCCCGGCCGACCCGTTCGCCCTCACCGGCACCTTCGAGGACCTCCTGGGCGGGCTGCGGGACGGCTGACCGCCCGGGCGGGACCGCGGGGTCACCTTCTGGCGATCCGGCACCGTGGTCGACGATGCCCGACCGGGGCAGCGGGCGGGTGCACCGATTTGGCCGTTGACAGGCCCGTCCGGGGCCGGCTCACTGTCATGGAGCGCAGCACGGACTGCCCCTCGCCGCTGGCGCTCCAGCGCGGCCGTTCACCCACCGCCGGGCCGCGGATCCGCGAGCGCGAACTCCTCGATCCGGCATGCCCACCCCGAGTCATGCCGCCGTCGGCTGATGCTGGCCGGCCGTTGCCGCGGCACGCTGGTGCTTCCAGTCGCGCGGCGAGACGCCATACGCCGCCTTGAACGTACGGCTGAAGTGGGACGTGTTCACGAAGCCCCAGCGTTGGGCAACCGCCGACACGAGGGCGTCACGGCCGGCCAGTTCCCGGCGGCACTGCTCCAAGCGGCGTTGTTGGATCCACCGGCGCACCGTAATCCCATCCCGCTCGAACAGCTTGTGCAGATAGCGCACCGAGATGTGATTCGCCGCGGCCACACTTTCCGGAGACAGGTCCACGTCGCCAAGACGCGAGGAGATATAGCGCTGTATCCGGTGCATCAGCGCGCCCTGCCCATCGCGGACGTCAACGGCCAGCGTTCCAGCCTGTTCCATAATCAGCGCGGCCAGCAGATCCGCGGTCGTTCCCGCAAGCCGCTCGCTGACACTGGGCACCAGCAGCGAGGCGCTGTCCGCGAGTCGGGTGAGAAACGGCGCGAGGAGCGCGCCCACCCCGCAATCCGTATGGATCGGCGAGGCGGTCACGCGGCGTAGGACATCCGACCGGATACCCACGGCGGTACGTGGCAGCCGGAACACCAGCGCACGGAAGCGCTCGGGCTGGTCAAGGACGTACGGACGGTCGGTGTCGCACACAAGGAGACCGCCCGGTTCCAGCCGTGTTTCCCGCCCGTCCTGGATCGCCAACGTGACTCCACTCAGTTGTTGGACGACGATGACGGACTCCCCCGGGCAGCGGGTGATCAGACGCATCGGGCGGACCACCCGCTGCGGATCGGCCTCGATCGCCGAGACTCGCAGAACCCCCACTTCGTCTGCGGTGATACTCGCCTGGAACGGCACCCCCCGCGCTGTGGTGACGATGACGGGCGCCAACGACCGGCTCACCGACTCGTTCCAGCGCGCGAACTCCTCGTGGCGGGCGACATCGTCCCTGCCCACGGTCACGCTCACGGCTGGTCTCTCCCAGGCCGGATGCCCGCGCCCTGCCACCGTCCCGGCGTCTCGGGTGGGCTCAAGGACAGGCTTGGACATGGTGTGCTCCAAACGGTCCGTACAACAAGCTTGGGTATGCGTCAGTGGGCCAGTGCCTGGCTGTTGCCGCACCCGCCGTTCACGTCGATGCACCGGTCGTCGCCGCCAGCCGGGCGGGGCAGGTGTCGTAGGTGTTGAGAGCCGAAGCAATTCGGCGCCGGATGGTGGAGGACGGTCGGTGGTGGGTGCCGTCGCGGTCGCCCGTGACGACACCCACCGCGTGGATCAGGCTGTCGTGGCGGCGGTGACGATGATGTGCGTGACGGCGTCCGGACGGCTGATCATGGGCACGTGGGAGCTGCGTACTTCGGTGGTGCGGGCTTGGGCGCGGGCGGCCATGACCCGCTGAGCCTGCGGCGGGATGGTCTGGTCGTCCTTGGCGACGACGTACCAGCTGGGGATGGTCTTCCAGCCGGGCACGCCGGACGGGGTCAGCAGCGTCGACAGCGCGGCGGGCCGCTGGGCGGTGGCCATCACCGCTGCCTGCGTGGCGGGCAGATCAGCGGCGAACAGCCGCCGGAAGTGAGCTCGGTCGATGTAGCCGTCGGCATCGCCCTCCCCGGCACCGGGGAACGGGCGCAGGACGACGTGGTTGATCAGGTCGCTGTGGCCGCCGCCGAGGTCGTTGGCGGCCGCCACGGCCTCGCCTTCGTCGAGGGCGTACGCGGCGATGTAGACCAGGGCCTTGACGTTGTGGCTGCCGACGGCGGCGTTGGTGATGACCGCGCCGCCGTAGGAGTGGCCGACCAGCACGACCGGTCCAGTGATGGTGGACAGGAACATGCGGAGGTACTCGGCGTCGCTGTGCAGGCCGCGCAGCGGATTGGCCGGGGCGTGCACCGGGTAGCCGCAGCCGAGCAGTCGCTTGGTGACCGCCGCCCAGCCGGACGCGTCGGCGAACGCACCGTGCACCAGCACGATCGTGGGCTTGCTCGCGTCCTGGCCGCTGGTCGATCTGCTGGCGGCGGCCGGAGCGGCCGCGACCAGCGGGACCGTGGCCACGCCGATCGCGGCGCCGGCGATCGCGCCCAGCAGTGGCCGGCGCGGCATGCGCGGCTCGCTCTGGTTATCGTTCATTACGGCATTTGCCTTTCGGTGGGTGCGGGGGAACGGGAGGGCAGGCACGTCGGTGGGCCCGTTCGGCAGGGCCTGCCGCCGGGATGTGATTCAGCGCTTGAAGCTGTCGACGAACTCGAGCAGGTCGTCGCAGAGCTGCTGCTTGTGGGTGTCGGTGATGCCGTGCGGCGCGCCGGCGTACACCTTGAGGGTGGCGTCCTTGACGATCGCCGCGGAGGCGCGGCCGGCGGCGTCGATCGGCACGACCTGGTCGTCGTCACCGTGGACGACCAGAGTCGGCACGTCGAACCGCTTCAGGTCCTCGGTCAGGTCGGTCTCGGAGAACGCTTTGATGCAGTCGTAGGCGCTCTTGTGCCCGGACTGCATGCCCTGGAGCCAGAAGGCGTCCTGCATCCCCTGCGACACCTGTGTCCCCGGCCGGTTCGCGCCGAAGAACGGCCCAGCGGCGAGGTCCTTGTACAGTTGGGACCGATCCGCGATCGATCCCGCCCGCAGCCCGTCGAACACCTCGATCGGCGTACCGTTCGGGTTGTCCGGCGTCTGAAGCATCAGCGGCGGCACCGCCGAGATCAGCGCCGCCTGCGCGACCCGGCCGGTGCCGTGCAGGCCGATGTACCGGGCCACCTCGCCGCCGCCGGTCGAGAACCCGACCAGGGTGGCGTCCCGTACGTCGAGCGCCGTCAGCACCGCGGCCAGGTCGTCCGCGTAGTGGTCCATGTCGTTGCCGTCCCATGTCTGGGTGGAACGGCCGTGCCCGCGGCGGTCGTGGGCGATGACCCGGTAACCGCGCTCGGCCAGGAAGAGCATCTGCGCCTGCCAGCTGTCGGAGTTCAGCGGCCAACCGTGGCTGAACACGACCGGCCGGCCGGAGCCCCAGTCCTTGTAGAAGATCTGCACGCCGTCGTCGGTGGTCACGTAGCCCATTGAGGGCCTCCTTTTCTTGCCGTTACTGTGGTGTGTCGGGATCAGGCGAAGCGGCGGACGAAGGCCAGGGCGGTCTCGGCGACCTCCTGCCAGCCGCCGTCGATGGTGATCGAGTGGCCGCGGTCGGCGATCTCCACGAGCTCGGTGACGCCGTTGTTGCGCTGCTGCCGGTGGTACGCCGCCTCGGTGATCGCCCGCGGCACGGTGTGGTCCCGGGCCCCGGAGATGAACAGCAGCGGCCCGCGGTCGGGGTTCTCGGTGTCGACCTTCGCCTCGGTCCACGGGTTGAGGTTCGCCACCGCCGCCTGGAACAGCGGCGCGCCGGGCGCCGGCACGGCGAACGTCTCGTACAGGTACTTCGCCTCCTCCTCGCTGACCGCGTTGGCGAAGCCGTACCGGAACTGGTCGTAGGTCAGCGGCACCGCACGGTGCCAGTTCGCCGGGTTGCTCAGCACCGGCGCCGCGGACCGCAGCGACGAGATCGGCAGCGGCAGCACGCCCTGGAACGGGGCGGGCGAGATCGCCACCGACGCCACCGACAGACCACGACCCGCGATGATGTTCGTCAGCAGACCGCCGAACGAGTGACCGATCACCGCCGGCTTACGGTCCAACCGAGCGATCACCGTGGCGTAGTGGTCGGCGACCTGACCGATGGTCTTGCCGGCGAACACCTCCGGGTGCGCGTTGGCCTCCTCGACGGTGTCCGGGTCGTCGGGCCACCCGGGGGTGACCGCCGCGTAACCGGCCTGCTCGAACAGCAGGGCCCAGCGCTCCCAGCTGCTGGTCAGCAGCCACAGGCCGTGGATGAAGACCACCGGGGTACGCCCGGAAGCGTTCGCCCGCTCGATCTGCTCGACGGTGTGCGCCGGCAGTTGATGCTCCGACATGTTCCTTCTCCTTCGTGGGTGCGGGTGTCGTGGTGGTGGTGGCGGAAGGCTCGGCGTCAGCGACCTGCAGGACCCGAGCGGCGGTGAGGACGACGCCGGCGACCGCGGTCGGCTGCGAGACGGTGACGGCGTGGGAGCCGGCGGTCCGGAAGGTGTGGGAACGGGCGCGGCGCGCCATGAACCGCTGCGCGTCGGGATGCAGGCACCTCTCGGTACCAGGACGGCAGCCGCCGCGTGGGCGACCGCGCCGGCTCGGTTAGGCAGGCCATCGCGGCGGGACGCTGGGCAACGCCCATCAACGCGCCGGCGGCCGGCGGCCGATCCTGGGCGTACGTGTGGACGAACGATCCCGGGTCCAGGGCGACCTCCACCGCCCACGTACCGGTGTCGGTGCGGTAGGTGGGCGGTCGGAGCGACCCCGCCGACGGGGTCCGCGGAAGCCGGCCGGTGATCTCCTCCGCGCTCTCCCCCACGTCGAGCGCGAACCCGGCGGCGTGAACCAGGCCGACCGCGTTGTCAGCCTGGGCCGCGGCGTCGGTGATGACCGCGCCGCCGTACGAGTGGCCGACACCTGCCGGACCTGCCGGGCCACCGGCGACCACGACGACGCGTCGGTGAACCAGCGGACCACCACCAGCACCACCGCCAGCCGTACGGCACCGATGGAAGTACCGGTCATGGCAAGCCCCTTCCCTGCTCCCCGCGGATCGCGGCATCCTTCGCTCTCGGGTGGGACCGTAGGCGCGCCGCAGTGCGCAAACCGTGCGCAAACTCTGACCGGCTCACCCGCAGCGCCGTGGATGTAGATGACAAGGGGCAGCTGACCGGACGAGTCGGCCGGGCGCACGATGCGGGCGCGACCCGTTCGCTGATCAGCTCCGCGGCGACCCGGCGTCGGGCCTTGCCGACCGCGTCCCCGGGTCTAACCGTGATCAGCAGTGCCTTGGCCTGGCGGCGGACAGGCCCTTCTTCGCTCCACGGGGAATCAGCTGAGCAGCAGCTGGTGCAGCTGGGAGACCATCCGGGTGTGATCCTCACCGAGGGAGCGGCGTCGGTCGACCAGGATCCGCAGCAGAGCTAACTGCTCGTCGTTGACGACGGGGCGCAGCCCGGGCCATCCGAATGCCGACCAGCGCAACGGAGTGGGCGTCGCTGGTGTCGGTCCTGCGTCCCTGCCCGGAGGCGAACACCCGCGCCCGGGCGGACGACTTCGGCGGGACATCCACGACCTGTTCGCCGTCGGCGAGCACTCGATTAGCGATGTGTCGACCAATGCCCTGGCAGCCCTCGATCGTCCAGACCCGATGCGGCCACCGGTTTGCGTACTTCCTCATCGCCGCATAGCCGTCTCGGCCGGTGTCGAAGCGGCCGCCGTCGATGACGGTCTCGTCGCCGGCCATGACCTCGATCGTGGCGGAGCGTGATCATCGCGTTTACCGTCGCCGAAATCCGCCGACTCCTCAACGCCTTCGTCCTCACCCTGCCGCTACCACCAGCTCACACCCTGCACTGGTCAACCTGGCGACGAACATCCCAAGCCCGAGCCCGACGATCCCACTACCAGCGCAGACTCGACCGCCACGCCAGCCGACAGGGCAAGTGACGTTGGAGTACTAATGGAAAGGCTCGATGGCCTAACGTCCGATGAGCCGTCCTTGATCCCAGCGACCGGTACGGCTCCCCGTCTTACGTCGAGGGCTCCGGGCCCCAGATGACCGAGGGATGTTCCGTGCTGGCGGGCTCGAACCACGGAGGAATCCAAGCGGATCCGGCTTCGCCGAACGGGTCGGGCCCTGCCGAAGCTCCCGCCCTGTGACGAGGCATCGAGTGCCGGGGATACCAAAGGAGTCGCGGCAAGAGCCCGACCCGCTCTGAACCCATTAGGGCTACCAAGGCGCCGCGGCACCATCTGGACCCTGTTCAAACGCCGCCGCACCCACCTGTCCCGCCGACAGAAATCCGTAAACCGGCACCACGCCAAGATCCGAGCCCTGGGCGAACGCGCCGTCTCCACCCTCAAGACCTGGAAAATCCTTGCCAAGCTCCGCTGCTGCCCACGCCGCGCCACCCCGATCGTGCAGGCCATCCTCGTCCTCCAAGCCACCGAGGACGCCCGCTACCCACGATGAAAATGGCTCAGTGTCGCCTCAGCTCAGGTGTCCGGGAAACCGGGGAAAGCTCAACGCCGCGTGTCGAGCCCACGCCGGCGCAGTGGTCTGCCTCACACGCTGTCAGAACCATCGGTCACCCGGTGTCTTGAGGCCGAACCCCTGGAAACGGAGGAGCCACAATGACTGGGAACATCGATGTGGTCGTGGTCGGCGGCGGGTACGCCGGTGTCATGGCGGCCAACCGCCTGACACAGCGCGACGATGTGGCCGTGACGTTGATCAATACGCGCCGGACGTTTGTCGAGCGACTCCGCCTGCACCAACTGGTGGGCGGGTCCGACGACGCGGTCGTCGACTACCGAGAGATCTTGGCCGAGGGCGTTCGGCTGGTGGTCGACACGGTGACCCGGATCGACGGGGCCGAGCGCAGCGTGACGTTGGCGGAGGGTGGCACGGTCGGCTACGACTACCTGATTTATGCGGTGGGCAGTGGCAGCGCCGACCTGGACGTGCCCGGAGCGGCCGAGTTCGCCTACCCGATCGCCAGCCTGGAGGACGCGCAGCGGCTGCGGCCGGTCGTCAACGCCGCTCCCAGAACGGCCCCGGTGACGGTTGTCGGAGCCGGTCCGACCGGCATCGAGACCGCCGCCGAGCTGGCGGAGGCGGGCCGTACGGTGACCCTGGTCTGCGGCCGGGTGCTCGGCCCTTATCTGCACACGCGGGGTCGGCGCTCGGTTGCCAAGCGTCTGGCCAGGCTCGGTGTGACCGTGCTCGACGGCCCGGACGCGAAGGTGACGGCGGTGGCGCGCGATGCCGTGCGGCTCGGCGGCGGTCGAACGGTTCCGAGCACCGTGACCATTTGGACCGCCGGGTTCGGCGTGCCGGACCTGGCCGCCCGCAGCGGGCTAAGCACCGACGCGCTGGGCCGCCTGCTTACCGATGAGACGTTGACGAGCCTGGACGACGTGCACATCGTCGGGGCCGGGGATTCGACGGCCCCGTCGGACCTGCCGTTCCGGATGAGCTGTCAGGCCGCGACGAGGATCGGCGCGCACGCCGCCGACACGGTGCTGGCCCGGATCGCGGGTGAGCAGCCGGCGCCGATCAACCTGGGGTTCTTCGGCCAGTGCATCAGCCTGGGGCGTCGCGCCGGCATCTTCCAGTTCGCCTCTAGAGACGACACCGCGAACGGGTTGTACATCGGCGGCGGCCCGGGCGCGAAGCTCAAGGAGTTCGTCTGCAAGCACACCGTCAAGCATCTGGCGGTCGAGGCACGCAAGCCCGGCTCGCTCACCTGGGTCAAGGACGACACGCGTCAGGAGTTGCTGCGGGCCAAGCGCGGCGAGGCGCCGGCCACCCGCTGAACGGACTGGCTGGGTCACGCGTCGGCGATACCAGCCCGGACGGCCACCAACTACCGAGGGTGTCCCAATGGGAGCTCCGGCCGCGCCGGAGGTCCAAGCCACCTATACACGGCAAGGAGAGACTACATGAACCTCGCTCTGTGGATTGCTACCGGACTGCTGGCAGCAGTCTCCCTAACCGGCGGCATCACCAAGACGTTCATACCTAGGGAGAGACTGGCTGCGATCAAGGGCGGGGAATGGACCGGACACGCCAGCGTCGGTTTTATCAAGACCATCGGGGTCCTCGAACTCCTGGCCGCGGTTGGCCTGATCCTGCCCGCCGTACTCAACATCGCACCGTTCATGGTGCCGGTTACCGCCGTCTGCTGGGTTCTGCTCATGGTCGGCGCGGTGATCATCCATGTCCGCCTCGATCAGTTCAAGTTGGTAATGGTGAACCTCGGCTATGTTGCTCTTGCTGCCTTCATCGCTTGGGGCCGCTTCGGCCCTGAGCCTTTCAGCGGCTGACGAAGATGTGTCGCTGGCGGGGTGGTGTCGTGTTGGCGCGGGTGATCCGAAACACGGGCTACCCCGGCGGTGGCTTCCGTTGGATTTGACCGACGATCAGGACCTTGCTGTTGATGCAGGATCAAAGGCTTCGGCGACCAGGGCCTCCTGCGAGAGGGGAAAGGTCGAGATATGAGCCACGCCACTGACTCGGCGACCGACACCTTCGTCGCCCACCGCAACCTGCTCTTCACCGTCGCGTACGAGATGCTCGGATCGGCGGCCGACGCCGAGGATGTCCTCCAGGAGAGCTGGCTGCGGTGGATCAAGGTCGACGCGGAGCACGTGCGCGACCAGCGCGCCTACCTGGTCCGGATCACCACCCGGCAGTCGCTCAACCGGTTGCGCACGATGAAGCGCCGCAAGGAGGCGTACGTCGGCCCCTGGCTGCCCGATCCGCTGCTCACCGCCCCGGACGTGGCCGAGGACGTCGAGCTCGCCGAGAGTGTGTCAATGGGGCTCATGATCGTCCTGGAGACGCTGGCGCCCACCGAGCGTGCCGTCTTCGTGCTGCGCGAGGTCTTCGACATCAGCTACGACGAGATCGCGGCCGCCATCGGCAAGAGCCCCGGGGCCGTCCACCAGATCGCACGCCGGGCCCGCCAGCACGTCGACGCCCGCCGCCCCCGCCAGGTGGTCTCCCAGAGCGAGACCCGGGCGGCTCTGGGAGCCTTCCAACGCGCGGTCGAAACCCGGGATCTGCAGGGTCTCCTCGACGTGCTCGCCCCTGACGTCGTCCTGGTGGGCGACGGCGGCGGCGTCAAGCAGGCCGCGCTACGGCCGATCAGCGGCGCGGAGAAGGTGGTCCGTATGTTCTTCGGTGGTCTGGCCAAGGTCGAAGGCACGCTCACCGGTAAACCGACCATGGTCAACGGCAACCCGGCACTCCTCGTACGCCTCGACGGCGAGATCGACGGCATTATGGCGATCCGTGTCGAGGACGCCCGCATCACCGGCCTCTACTACGTCCGCAACCCGCAGAAGCTGACCCGCCTCGAATCCGAGACCCCGCTCACCCTGCGCTGAACACCGGTCTCCTGCGCCGAGGTGGCCTCGGGCGTCATCCGGCTTTCACCCTTGATCCGTCGACCAGCCGCCACTTGTAGAGTGCCGGCAGCCTCGGGGAGGTGCAGAGACGCCCGCCCATGTCGGTGACCGGTTGCCGTTAGATCGTACTAGTACGGCAGCCGCCGTTCGGGATCATGGCTGAAGCTCGAGGTTGAGGCGGCGTGTGTGGTGGGATCGTCGGGCTCGGGCTTGATCCCGGCGCCGCCATTGTGACCAGTGCAGACGATGGGCGAGGTTGCTGATCGGGCGGATGATGCAGGCGTTGATCAGGCGACGGACTTCGTTGACCGTGAGTTTGATCAGTCCGGTGTCGGCAGGGTCGTGGTGGGCCGCGTCGGCTCGCAGATCGCCAGGACGGCGAGGGCAGCCAGGGCGAGGGTGGTGAACCGGTGCCAGGAGTCCCAGCGGCGGACCTGGTGCTGGTCCAGGCCGACCTGGCCTTTGGCGGCTTGGAAGCTCTCTTCGACGGTCCAGCGGATCCCGGCGACGCGGGCGAGTTGGGCGAGGGTGGCCGGGCGCGGGGTCCAGCAGCGGTAGAAGGCCGCTGCACCCCCACCGTGTGGGTGCCCTTCTTCAGATCACCGGTCTCGCCCACGGCCAGGACCGCATCCAGGCCACCGAACCGGTCGACGATCAGCTGCCGCAGGTCGTCGCGCACTGCGTCGGCGTCCCAGACCGCCCGGTACAGCAGCCGCTGCATCCCGTCGGGCCCGGGCGTGTCCGGCCTGCTCGGCCAACTGCCAGCACGTCTTGACCTCAAGCTCAGTCAGCAGCCCCGTCACGAACGCCGCCGCCGCACGACGCGGCTCCACCCGCCCGAACCGTCCCGCGAAACACCCGAGCACCCCGGCCAGCACACGCTCCCACCGAGCAACGGCTACGCTGTGGCACGTGGCCACCGCAAGATCTGATGTTGTGTCCACAACGCACGGACGATCACGCGGTGGCCGTCTCGCGTCCACTCCACCTCACCAGCAACATCTAAAACGGCGGCTGCCGTACTAGAACATCCCGTTTGGGGTTCTGGATGGCTCGGGAACGGGTTGGACGACGTCCCAGTGTTCGACGATCTGCCCGTTCGCGAGCCGCCAGATGTCGACGACGGCGGTGCCGTGCTCATCTTCCGGGGTGCTCATGTGGTAGTGCACGGCGACGTATTCGTCGTCGGCGACAATCCGCTTGAGGTCCAGCTTCGCGCGTGCGACCGGCGCGGCGGCGATGAACTCGACGAAGGCGTCCCGGCCTGACGGGTTGTCCGGGCTATGCTCGACGAAGTCCTCCCGCAGCAGGGTCCGCAACACCTCGATGTTGCCAGCGGCGAATTCCCCGAAGCCGCGCAGGATCAGATCCTTGTTGCTGTGCGCTGTGGTCAGGTCAGTCATGCCCCAGACAATCGCAGCCCCGCCCATCCGCCGTCGATGACATCAGACGTAATAGCCAGAGCGGCGATCCTCGGCGACACTCGGGACGTGCCCACCGAGGAAACCGTCGGCCAACTGCTGCGCAGATGGCGCCTCTCACGCACCCTCAGCCAGCTCGACCTGGCGATCCAGGCCGACGTTTCAGCCAGGCACATCAGCTTCGTGGAGACCGGCCGGACCATCCCCAGCAGCGCCATGGTGCTGCGGCTAGCCGAGCATCTGAACGTACCCTTGCGTGAGCGCAACCGCCTCTTGGTCGCCGCCGGCCATGCCCCGGTCTACCGGGAACGAACGCCGGGCGATCCTGACTTCGATCGCGTACGCGAGGCGCTGGGCAGGATCCTGCGGGCGCACGAACCGTACCCGGCGATCGCACTCGACCGCCGGTGGAACGTGCTGATCGCCAATGCAGCGTTCGACATCCTCCTCGAAGGTGTCGACTCCGAACTACTACAACCGCCAATCAACATGATGCGGCTCGGCTTCCACCCCAGAGGGCTCGCGCCGCGGATCCGCAACCTCGCCCAGGTACGGGCCCACCTACTGCCCAGACTCGGCCGACAAGCGGCGCACACCGGCGACCCACACCTGATCGCACTTCACGAAGAACTGCTCGCCTACGGGCAGGATGAGCAGCCGCCGGGACCGGACCCCGCCGACATCGCCCTGCCGATCCAGCTCGACCACCACGGCACCGAACTGTGCATGATCAACACCGTCACGACGTTCGGGGCCGCATTCGACCTCGCACTCGAGGAAGTCACCATCGAGACCTACCTGCCCGCGAACGAGACGACCGCCCGTCACTACCGCCACCTCGGCCGATTACGCGCCGACAACGACACGGACAGCGCCTGCCCCCGCACGCCGGGAAGCTGACCGAAGACCCGCTCCGACGGCACCAGCAACGTCGATCCACAGCCACCCGTTATCCGCTGCTTGCCAACGTTTGACGGTGTGTTGTGCCCCATCTGTGCCCGAGCAGGTTTGCAGCACCTCCAGTCGCCCCGAGGCGGTATCGGCGCACACAGTTCAGGAAGGGTTCAGCGGCAAGCAGCGGACCGTTGGATCTATCAGGCAGAACAGGTCGGGCGCTTGCAAGACCTCACTCCTCTTCATCAAGCCCACTGGAATGGGCTGCGAACCCAAGGAGAGCCGAGGGTCTCCCGATCGGCCTGCTGTCCGCGCTCAAGGTCCGCGAGTTCGAAAAGCGTCCGGTCAAGCTCCACAAGATGGCTCAGATGGACAAGATCCATAATCTCGGCGGAGTCCGGCTCGTTGATGCCATCGCCAACGAGCCACAGGTCATCGTCAGACCGGGCAACGACGAGCGCCGGAAGTTCGCCCCGGATGACGGTGTGCATGGTGATCGCTGGGCGGTCACCTGGGAACCGACTACGCCGGAAGCTCGGCAGACGCATATCGAACAGTATGTACCGGCCGCCTGGCCCTGCCGTGACCGGTGACTGTCAGCATTGGAATCGGATTGATCACGGCGTTGAGTGGCCGTGTCACCTGGCTACCGAGCACGGCAGATACCGGTCGATGTATCGCGACAGGCCGCTGTTGATCCCTGCTGACCGCTCGATCGGGCACGAGTCGGGCACGACGGGGTGTGCCTCGCGTGACTGACCCAACTTTTCACGTCGATGTCGCCGATACACCCCACGGATGACGCGTCCGGGTAGGCCGGCACGGGTTGGTTGCAAGGTGTCGTCCCCGTCGTCAATCAGGAGCTGATAGGCGTGCCTTCGTCTCGTCGTACCTTCCTCGCCGGTGGTGCCGTCGCCGGTGTAGGCCTCGCCGTCGCCGGTGGTATCCCCTCCCTGGCACAGGCCCACCCGGGCCGGCCCCGTCCACCGGTCCGGCCGGGTCACTTGCCCTTCCCGCCGCTCGTGGACGATCCCGACGGCATCCTGGCGCTGCCGGCGGGCTTCCGCTACACCATCGTGACCCGGACCGGTGCCACCCGCCTCGACCGGGGCCAGGGCGTGACGCCGGCCGAACACGACGGCATGGCCGTCTACGACACCGGCCGGGGCCGCTACACGCTGATCCAGAACCACGAGTGCGATCCGGGCACCGAGTTCGGCGTACCCCATGTCGAGGGCACCGTCTACGACCCCGGCGCGGTCGACGCAGGTGGCTGCACCGTGATCAGGACCGACCGCGCGGGGCGCAACCATGGTGAGTTCGTCGCCCTCTCCGGCACCGTCGCCAACTGCGCTGGCGGGCCCACCCCCTGGGGGACTTGGCTGACCTGCGAGGAGACCGAGGACCGGGCCGGTGACGAGTGGGAGGAGGGCGGCCGGTCCGGCGTCTTTCAAAAGGACCACGGCTACGTCTTCGAGGTCTGGGCCGACGGCAGCGCCGACCCGAGGCCGATCAAGTGCCTGGGCCGGTACGCCCACGAGGCCCTGGCCATCGACAAGGAGCGCACCCGGATCTACCTCTCGGAGGACGCCGACGAGCCCAACGGCCTCTTCTACCGCTGGACCGCGCCTCTGGGCGTCCGGCTGGGCCCGGGTGTGCTGACCCGCCTCGCGCCAGACGCCGGCGTCCTCGCCGCGATGCAGATCATCATGGACGACGGCTCCGTGCTACCGGACGTCGCCTACCTCACCTCCGCCCAGCTGGGCCGCCCATTCCCGGTGCGGTGGATCGAGGTGCCCGAGCGCGACGCCCGGACCACGCCCATTCGCGAGCAGTTCGCCGACGGCCAGGTCACCCGCGGACGCAAGTTTGAGGGCGTGTGGGGCACCGACGAGGGCGTCTACGTCGTCAACTCGTACGCCTGGGAGGAGGCCGACCTACCCGCAGACGCGGCCCCGCACGACGGCATGGTGTGGTTCTACGACTACCGCGCCGAGACCATCCAGCTGGTCACGTACTTCCCCCATCAGGCGCAGTCCGAGGAGGGAACGCCGACCAAGTACTCCGACCTCACCTTCGACGGCCCGGACAACGTCACGGTCACTCCCTGGGGAAGCCTTTTGCTCGCCGAGGACGGCTCGGGCTCCTCCCACGTGCTCAGCGCAATCCCGGGCGGCCCTACGTACGCGATCGCCCGCAACCAGCTCAACGACTCCGAATTCTGCGGCCCGACCTTCACCGCCGACGGCAAGGTGCTCTTCGTCAACATGCAGGATCCCGGCTTGACCCTGGCCATCACAGGCCCGTGGGAGAAGTACCTGGGCTGACCGCGCGCCCGGCGGGGGCCGGGCGAGCCGCCCAGCCTGACCGAGCGTCGCCGCCATGAGTCGACCGGGTCGCCGTACCACCGGGCACCGCGCCGGCGGCCAGGCCGGGTGCCACCAGCAGACACCTTGTTCAACGCCGCCGCGACGGCCCTCGGCCACCGCGACCTCGCAGCGCAGCGTTGATCGCCGCCCGCGCCGCCGCCGAGCCGGGCTGCCGGTGGCTGTTCGCCGAGACCGGACACGCCGCGCCCGGTCGGCGGAACCCGTCGCTGAACAACATTCGGCGGGGCCGGGCTGGTGCCGCCAGGTGTGGCACCTGTCGTCGAAGGCCGTTGGAGCAGGAAGGCGTGACCCAAAGCGTGGCCGGGAGGTCGGGTCAGCCCGAGACACTCGCTCGCGGCCCGTACCTTTCGGCCGCGCGCGCCTTAGCCTTGGCCGCCTCCACTTCCCGGTCACGGGGAGGTGCCTTCGTCACGAGGTTGTCCAGTAGGGTCCGCGTGGCCGCCGCGACAGCGCTGACCGCCTCGCCGAACGCCTCCTCGTTGACCGCTGCGGGCCGCCTCGTGCCGCTGACCTTGCGCACGTACTGGAGGGCGGCGGCTTCGATCTCATCGTCGGTCACGGGCGGTTCGAAGTTGTGGAGCGCGCGTATGTTCCTGCACATGCCTCCACCATGCCACGCAGAACCATCTGGCCAGCGCGCAGAGGGCGAGAGTGACATGGCATCGACGGGTTCACCTTCCTCTTCGTCGATCCGGACGAGGAAGGCACGTGGTGGTTGACAGGGGTAGGTCACTGTCGCCGCCGCGCCCCGACCGCGCGGGTACCCGTCGGCCACCGCTGCACAGCATGAGCAGCCGGGCCCGCACCCGCAGGCATCCGCGTCTGTCGGACAGCGGCGTGAGCATCGAGCAAATCGCCGACCTCTGCGGCCACTCCGGCACGACCGTCACCGAGAGCGTCTGCCGGCACCAACTGCGGCCGGTGCTCCTCAGCGGTGCCGTCGCCATGGACCGGATCTTCGACGCTGAGGCGTAGTCACTCAGATAGTCACCCAGCTACGACAAGAGGGCACGTCCGTCGATCGGATGTGCCCTCTGAGCTGTGTCGGGACGGCCGGATTCGAACCGACGACCCCTTGTTACCAACCGTAGCCACCCCGAGATTGTCATTGCTTGCCGCAAGTGTTCATTTACCTGCACAGATGCGGTTAGGCGTTTGTCTCTACTTGTCAATGGTCGTGAGCGTCAGGACGGGGTTATCGGGGGATAAACGGGGGTTGCGTCGGGATCCGTTCACGTCTCACCGCCCCCCACCACTGCGCAGTTCCCGCGCATCAAGAGACAGGCCGGCCCTCACCTCAGCGGCAGTCGAACCATGGGGGTTCGTGTCTGCGGGGCAACGTCGACCGCGAATCCATGTTCGTCGTTCGTTGCGAACTACAACTCGCGCCGAGGTAACCGCATCAGCCGATTGCTGCAGCTGTTGTTGTCCCGACTCGTGTGCGAGGGGGAAGCGTGGGACTTGAACCCCACGTCCAGCATCCATGCCCGAAATGCGTGCTCAGCAGGCTGCAAGCTCCACGGTTGGCTATGGATGGACCCGGGGCCAGCTCGCCCTCGGTCGACGCCTCCTCGCCCGGCTATTGCCCACCGTCGCCACCGCCGCTCTCCGGGCCGTGCACCGTCACGGGCAGGTCGTCGAACTCGGAGGCCACCTGCACGAAGGCCTCCTCGATCCGCGCCCACTCGGTTCGGTCCTCACCGACTGGACCAACGTGGCCAGCTCCCGCAGGCGGGTCAGGTCGTCCAAGGCCGGGCCGCCGCTGAGCGCGTCGAACTCGCCACGGCCTACGTCTCCAGCTGGCCCAGAGCGTCGAGTTCGAGCCCTTCCCTGCTCTCAGAGATCTCAATTCCACTGTCGGCTCCTCAGCACGGTAGGGATCTCGTCCCGACCGGCCCACGCCAGCATCGGTGGTTAGCGCACAGCGTAACGCAGGGGCGGGTCGCTTCCGATCAAGCCTGCCGGGGCTGCACCATGGTGGAGAACCAAGGGATCCCGATACCTGGGTGAGGTCGCGGGATCCTCGGCGTAACGGAGGCGGTCTCACCCCGTCCCCAAGCTTACGCCGGCGCGGGGAGGCGATACAGAAACACCTAGAGCTCCAGTCTCTGTCCGTGTGGTGCGCCCCGGCGGTCCAGTACCCGACCGGATCCTGCGAGTGAGAGGTCGGCGCATGACCATGCCCATGACGAAGATCTGGGCCCGCAACCGTGGGAGTCACCGCGAGCGTGTACGCCGCGGTCACTCCCCTGGCGATCCCGCTTTCGCTGATTGTCCTCGCGTTCCTGCTGGTGAGTCGGGCCGAGAGGAACGGCGGATCTGTCGAGGTCGACTGGAAAGCCGTTGCGTTCCGCATCAAGTATTCGTCCGTACCTGACGGCCTCGCTGAGGCCGAGGACCAACCAGCGCCACCCGAGGCAAACGCTACGGCCCAACCGCAGCCCGCCGACGGGGCCGCTCAACCTCTCGAGGGGGTGGCGGCCCGTGACATAGACGCGAGGCGGTGCGGTGCCGAGTGGGCGCGCCGTCTTCCTCCTTCTGCACATGGTGGCTCGTGCCGCCGCGCTTCTCCACGTCGGCGATCTCCGCCCGCCGTCGTCGACCTGTACTCGTCGCCCTTTCGGCCATCCTCCTAGGACAACAGCACGAGCCCTGCTGCGCGTCTTCCCACCGCAGGTGCAGGCCACCGGTGCCTCCTCCACTACTTCCGGTGCACCGTGGCGGTCAGTGCCGCTACGAGCGTCTTGCGGTCCTGGCCTATGCCCGCCGCGATCCGCTCGGCCGCGAGCCCGGCGACCACGGCGCGGTGCGCCGCTTCGACTTCCCGCGATGCCAGAGCCGCCACCAGCCGGTGAGCCGCTCGCCCAGCAAGAACTGGACGTTCTGGCGCCGCCCGTCCGGGCCGACCCTGGACCGACCCGCTGCCCGACCGCTCGACCCGGATCGCGGCCACGACTGGCTGGAGCGGGTGCAGTCGTTGACGTTTACAACGGACAGCATGAATGCCAGTGGTGCCGCGGGCGAGGGTGCAGCGCGGTCATCTCGTCGATACTGACGGTGTCGATGGCGGCGCTGGCCAGCAGCAGTGCCGCGATGACCCGTTGCTCGTCGGCTTCGACCGCGTGCATCAACTCCGTCCGTCCTCGCCCGTCGCTGGAGTCCACGTCGACGCCCGCCTGCAGGAGCGCGTCCACCGCCGCGTGATCGGCGCGTTCGGTCCCGCCGATCGACCGGTCCAGCGAGTACTTCCCCTGTGCGGCGGGCAGTGTTGCGCCCGGTCTGCTAGCCCAGCACGACATAAGTGGCCGCTACGGAGTTCACTGCGGATGAGCAGCGTGTCGGCGTTGCGATGCAGGAACCTGCGCGATGGCCTGGGCGAGCACGTAGAGATGATCGGCGGCGGTGTTGCCCGGCCGCACCTTGATGGAGAGTAGACCCCCGGGTGCTGTCGCAGGTCATCAGGATCGGATAGGAACCCGTAGGAGTGCTTGTAGGTGCCGCAGTCCGGCGGGTGTAGGCGGCAGGTGTAGATATATTCGCTGGATTTGACGAGGTCGGGCGGACTGCGCTGATGGCGGGGCTCTGAACTGAGGCGGATAGTCTTAGCACACGATCTGGCGGTCGTAGTCAGCAGACGATTGGATGCGCAGCAACGTCGATCGCCTGCCTCAATACCTCAATGGCGCTGCATTATACACAGGACGTTTCCTGCCGGATCGGCGAGCCATACAATTAATGGGGACCACTCTTTTTCTAATCCCAGCCCATCCCCCACCTCGTAATCGTGTGACGAGAAATGCACACCCCGGCTGATCAACTCGGGGAGTACGCCGGCGATGCTATCGACGACGAAATAGAGGACTGCGTGCCTAGATGGAACGTGTCCGCTTTTTAGTAATATAGGGATATCGACGCCATTGGCGGCATGGAGAGTCAGAGCGTCATGAACCCTCGTTATGGAAATGCCGAGCTTTTCGCCATAAAAGGCGGTGGCCGCCTCTATGCTATCCACCCACAACCCGCTCGACCGATCTCCAGATAAAAAGATGCTTGCCTTGGCCAGCACCATGCCCAAAATCCTCCTCACTAATACCGTAAGAGCAAGTCCTTTGATTGTCGTAATCTAGACGCCCTCGACGGTGCAACTCGCTGGCTACCAAGCCTTCCTTGCCATAAGAGTTCCGTGAAGCCGTAACCTAACCAAGATGCCACTAGCCACCGGTTGAGCCGATTGGATCCATTTGCACCAAAGGTGCGGCACATCATTGCTGGACCAGGATTAGGCCGCAGAGCTGGCAGCAACTTGCAAAGCAGTTGGAATCGTCTTGCAAAGCAGTTGGAATCGTCAAGCCGTGGCATGGCCGATCGCGGCAGAGGTGAACAGAGCCATGCAAGTTGACACCGGTGCACCATTCCGCTCGACACACTGAATTGCCAAGCGTCAGCCGCTCCCAGTTCTAAGGCTGTCTCACACTCGCCCTATAGACTCGACCACCCCCTACTCCCAACCCTTCATCGTAACCACCTTCACCCTGAGAGAGGTTACGGTAACTCCGCCGGCTACGCAAGCCCCCGTTCCTTACAAGCGGTCAATCCGTCTGGTCGTGGAAGGCATGCCCGGGGGGCAGACAACTCGAGCCACCGTAGATGGCGGGCGAACGCCATTGTTTACGCGGACAGGCCCGGATTGCCGAACCAATCGTGGACAGTTCCGATACGGGACCAATCCTGGATCCCATTCTGGAACATGCGAATCCGAATGGATCTCGGGCTCCGGCGCCGGGCTGCTGCTGACCGGCTGACCTCGTACCTGCCGAGCCGCAGGCGGGAACGTGCCGGCAAACCACCCCGGGTCCGCCCAGCCCGACCCCGGCGCGCCGAGGGTGGTCGTCCTCGCTGGCGCCACCTGCCCGGCGCGGCCACTGGAAGCGGCGCAGCTCGTCCGCGCTCTCTCTTCCTGGCGCCGGCTGATCCGCACCATCTGCCGCGACGGGCGTCCCATCTACTACCGCACCGTCGGCCCGGCCGGGGGCGCTTCCCCCTTGGAGGTCAACGAGAGGGGGTTCAGCACCGTAACATCAACGCCCGCATCGGCTATTTCAGCGCCGTCCGGCGTTTCGCTGACGCCGGGCTGACCTGTCACAGCGTACGAGGGGCCGCTGATTCTGACCGACACAGAAAGTCAAGCCTGACTCACCCGCTGCTTGCCTTGCCGAGGCACGCGCCCACTTTCGGGTTGAGGGCACCGCCGCGCACTCGTGTCGAAAATCGCCCACGCCGTTTCGTCGCCTAGATGTGCGGTGCCGCGACGAGCGCTGCGGAAGGGATAGTCGCATGCGGAAGACACGAACGGACCGGCCCACGATCCGGGCGCGCTGGGCGATCACTACCGTCTTCGGCGCCAATGGCCTGCTCATCGCAAGCATGGCGGTCCGGACACCATCGTTGAAGCTCGACCTGGATCTCACATCCGGTCATCTCGGTGTGCTTTCGGCGATATTTGGGCTCGCCGCCGTGATCAGCATGCAGATTGTCAGTAGCGTGGTCGCCCGCGCTGGTAGCCGGACCATCGTGCGGCCGGTGGCGTTGATCCTGCCGCTGCTGTTGGTCGGGATCGCCGTGGCGCCGAACTTCCCGGCTCTGGTCATCGTCCAACTTGCTTTCGGCGCCGTGCACGGAATGCTGGACGTCACCATGAACGCGCATGCCGTCGCGGTCGAGCGGAGACTGAAGCTGCCGATCATGAGTAGCTGCCATGCGGCCTGGAGCATCGGTGCCATCGCCGGCGCGCTCTTCGGCGCGGGGGCGGCCCAAAGGGAGATGTCCCGTACACTGCACTACCTCCTGGTGGCGGTGGCGCTGGTGCCGCTGTTGGCGCTGTGTGGGCGGGTATTGCTGCCGGCCCACGCCGACCACCCCCCGCAGAGCGCCGGACATGGTCCCCGTTCCGAGTGGCGTACCGGTTGGACGCTGCCGGTGCTGGTGTTCGGCGCGATGGGCGCTACCGTCCTAACAGCGGAGGCGGCGGTCGCCGGTTGGAGCGGGGTGTTTCTACACGAGAGCCTGGGCGCATCGCTGGGGGCCGCCGGGCTGGGGTACGTCATGTTCGCCGCCTGCCAGACCATCGGCCGGCTGGTGGGTGACCGGCTGCAGGTTCGTGCATCGACCGTCCGGCTTTTGCAGAGAGGCACGCTGGTCGCGAGCGGTGGCATGGCGGTAGCGGTGTTAAGCCCGTGGCCGGCGATCGGCGTCGCCGGCTTCGCGATCGTCGGCATTGGCCTGGCCACGCCGCTCCCAGTGCTGTTCAGTATTGTTGGTCACCTCGGCTCGGACCAAAGCGGCGAGGCCGGTGCCGCCGCGATGGTCGCCCGGTTTACCACCCTGACGTACAGCGGAATACTGCTCGCCCCGGCCATGATCGGCTGGTTCGCCGAATTGGTAGGTTTACCCTGGGCCCTGGGCGCCCTCGTCCCACTGCTCGCCGCGGTCGCGGCGACCGCAGGGCCGGCGACCCGCTCCTGCGGACATCGGGCCCCCGAGCCGGACGCCGTGGAAGCAGCACGGTCGCCGACAAGTTGTGCTGATGCCCTGGGCGAGCAACCCTCCCCCGCCGCTACTGCCTGAGCACCATCCCACAAGCGCAGCCGGTGCCGGCCGTCACGGCGAACCTGCACCCACCTATCGGTCGATGCCATCGTCGGCCTGAGAAAGCAGGGACCGCTTGGCGCGCTCCATCGGTGCCGGGGTGCCTCGCGGTGCCGGTGCGGTCGGCTGGACCGGTCCATCACCCGTTACCTTTTGATCGTCCCCGGCCGGGGCCCTTGGTCGCCCGGCCCGGTATGACTTACTGCCCCTGTCGTGCGGATGATCCGGGGGGGTGTTGTCGCCGGGTCGGGTGGCGTCGGCGGACCGCTGATAGGGACACGGCCACCCTGCGGGTAGGTCGCTTCGTAACGTGGCTGCCGGCAGTCCGACGCCTGGACCAGCGGCCGAGGTAGGTGGCGTGGGTGAGGAGGGCGTGGGGTGCACGGCGACTACGGCGTGTTCCTCGGGTTGGACGTCGGCAAGGGTGATCACCACGCGGTGGGGTTGGCTCCGGATGGCAAGCGGCTGCACGACGGGCCGCTGCCGAACACCGAGGCCCGGCTGCGGCAGCTGTTCGACAAACTCGGCCGTCACGGCCGGGTCCTGGTGGTGGTCGACCAGCCGGCCTCGATCGGCGCCCTGCCGATCGCGGTTGCCCGGGCGTGTGGTCATCAGGTGGCCTACCTGCCGGGACTGGCCATGCGGCGGATCGCTGACCTGCATCCCGGTGCCGCGAAGACCGACGCCCGCGACGCCTACGTCATCGCCGACGCGGCTCGCACCCTGCCGCACACCCTGAGGCGGGTCGACACCGGCGACGAGACCCTGGCCGAGCTGGAAGTCCTCGTCGGCTTTGACGACGACCTCGCCGGCGAGGCAACCCGCATCGCGAACCGGATCCGGGGCCTGCTGACCCAGATCCACCCCGGCCTGGAACGCGTCCTCGGCCCGAAGGTGCAGCACAAGGCCGTGCTGGAACTGCTGTCGCGCTGCGGCGGCCCGGCCGGGCTGCGCAAGGCCGGCCGGCGCAAACTGGCCTCGATCGCCGCGGTGCACGCGCCCCGCATGGGCCAACGGCTCGTCGAGCAGATCATGACCGCACTCGACGAGCAAACCGTCACCGTTCCCGGCACCCAAGCGGCGGAGACGATCCTGCCCCGGCTGGCCGACAGCCTCCGCGAGGTGCTGCGTCAACGTGACCAGGTCGCCGTCGAAGTCGACAGGATGCTTGATGCGCACCCTCTTGCCGAGGTCCTGACGTCGATGCCCGGCATCGGCGTCAGGACCGCCGCCCGGATCCTCCTCGAAGTCGGCGACGCCACAGCCTTCCCCACCCCCGGACACCTTGCCGCCTACGCCGGGCTGGCCCCCGTCACCCGCCGTTCCGGCAGCAGCATCCGCGGCGAACACCCACCCCGAGGCGGCAACAAGCAGCTCAAACGCGCCTTCTTCCTCGCCGCGTTCGCCGCCCTGGCCGACCCAGTCAGCCGCGCCTACTACGACCGCAAACGAGCCGAAGGCAAACGCCACAACGCCGCCCTCATCTGCCTCGCCCGACGCCGCTGCGACGTCCTGTTCGCCATGCTCCGCGACAAGATCCCCTACCAACCACGCCCGACAACCCCCGTCCCCACTTGACGAAACCCATAGGGACACCCCCCGGGCAGTTAACGCGGTGTCGATCGGCCCACCGCTTCGCCGTGGTCGGATTGACTGGAACCGATCAACTGCCCGCTGCTGCGGGTCCTGCTCATCACGCTTGTCCTACAGCAGCGCACATTGGGCGTGGTGGCTGCAAAAGCGGGCCGGCGCAGGGCCGTTGCCGCTGCTCTGTGCGATATTCGTCGTCACTACCTTGATCCGCGTGGCCCCAGGGGGTAAACCCCGCACTGTCGCAACGTCTTCTCACCCGCCCCGCTGAGGAGGTCGGTAGCCGCGCGCGAAGACCACCTGCCGGTGCACACTTGCCTCGTCTTGGGTCAGAACCAGATGATCGCCACAACCAACTCCATCCGCGTCCACACCGCAACTACATGAACGCTAAGACATCGGCTGCAAAGAGGCCGAAGTCAGTCAAACCCAATCCAGCCTGCACAGGTGAAGGAGCAAGCTTGCGGTCCAGCCAAAGCGCGCGTCGCGCGCAGCGCCGAACGGGGTGCAACCAGGCGATAGCGGAGCCGGCGATCACCTCCGGGCGGCAAGTGCGGCAGTCTACACGCTTGCCGAACATGCTCGAGCGAAACTTACCAAACCTACAACTAGCACGTTCGGGAGCGTACTGTCGACTACAGATCCTGAATGCGAAATGATATCCCGTTGGTACGCGGGGAGCGTGTTGCCTGTATGGGTCGGTCGCCAAGCGGATGCGTCACGCCCCTGCGTCCGGACGCATCGCTCCAGGGTTGAGATGTCGGTCACTTTCCTCAAGCCTTGCACCAGGAGGAATAGGAGGAATCGGAGTGGAAATCACTGGAGATCCGACAGCCGAATACTTTGAGGCGATCCGTCGACACCCACACCAACCCTTATTGTCCAACTTCAAGGGCACGCTACGTTTTGAAATCGAGTCCGGCGATCGTGTTGATAAATGGAGAATCGAAATTCGATACGGCGCCGTAGCGATATCAACGGACGAACTAGAGGCGGACTCGATCATACGCAGTAGTCGAACCTTGTTCAATGAGATCGCAACCGGCCAAGAGAACATTCTCGCGTCACTCCTCCGGGGGGCGCTGACCGTCGAAGGGGATCTACAGGCTGTATTCCTCGCCGGGCGCCTTCTAGCGCTGCAACCGTTGCGATCCGGAGAGCCGGGTTCCGCTAGGTCGAGCCGATGACCGAGCCGCTAGTTCGAATATTGGACGGCAGCACGTTTTTGGTAAGCGACGATCGCGGGGACATAGATGAGATACCAACCTCTTCTCCCACCGGCTTTTTTGTAATGGATACACGCCACCTGTCGAGATGGGTGTTGACGGTTAATGGCAAACGTCTCACCCGACTGTCCGTGGACGACGTTCAGTACTATGAGGCCCGCTTCTTCCTCGTTCCGGGCCCTGCAACTCAGTATGTAGACGCGAAGCTGTCAATCTTCCGTCACCGCTGGATTGGCGGAAGTTTTCACGAAAAAATCACTATCATCAACCACGGTGAAGAAGTAGCCAACCTGACAGTTCGAGTGGAGGCGCGGTCGGATTTTGCGGATCTCTTCGAGGTAAAGGGTACGCTAAACAAGAAGGGTCGATATTACCAGAAAGTTGAGCCCGGGCGCATTTGTCTCGGATATGAACGGGAAACATTCCGGCGAGAAACGGTGATAACCACTGCGAGGCAAGCCGAAGTTGATGAGAACGGGTTGACCTACGTCGTTCGCATCGAGCCGTTGAAAGATTGGACGGTCGAGTTGACCGTAGAGACTCACGCGCTAGATCAAGCGGGGCACGACATCCGAGCCAAGCTGAAGCAGCGCAAGCGGCGATCAATGAGAAACGATCTCGAAATGTGGCAGGCGCAGATGCCACGGATTGAGTGCGATTGGGAGCCGTTGACGATGACTTGCCAGCGCAGCATCGTCGACCTCGCAGCGTTGCGCTTGTCGATTTTCGGATCGATGGAGGGCAGCCTCCCGGCGGCAGGGCTCCCCTGGTTTATGACAGTGTTCGGGCGGGACAGTATATTCACTAGCCTACAGGTCCTACCGTTCGCGCCAGAGCTCGCGGCAATGACACTCCGACTTTTAGGGTCCCTGCAAGGAGTTCGAGTAAATGACTTCCGGGAGGAAGACCCGGGAAAGATTCTACATGAATTGCGGTTCGGCGAATCCTCGGCATTCTACGAACAGCCTCATTCGCCATACTTCGGCTCGGCCGACTCGACGCCACTATGGGTTATCCTCCTCGACGAATACGAACGTTGGTCGGGCGATGTCGAACTCGTTCGCACTCTCGAGCCGGAAGCTCGTGCGGCTTTAGATTGGATCGACCGGTATGGCGACCTGATGGGGAATGGCTACCTCTCCTACCGTCGTCGCAATGAGATAAACGGCCTGGAAAATCAGTGCTGGAAGGACTCCTGGGATTCGATCTCCTTTCGCGATGGCAGGTTTCCTGGGTTTCCCCGGGCAACATGCGAGCTGCAGGGATACGCGTATGACGCCAAGGTTCGCGGTGCTCGACTAGCGCGGCTAATCTGGGGCGACGATGAGTATGCTAATCGGCTAAACGCTGAGGCGACGGATCTGAAGAGGCGCTTCAACCGCGACTTCTGGATAGACGAACGGAACTTCTACGCACTCGCACTGGATGAAAACGGGCGCAAGGTCGATGCTCTTTCGTCGAATATCGGACATCTGCTGTGGAGCGGAATCGTCGACGAACCGAGAGCGAAGATGGTTGTGGATCATTTGCTCGGTCCCGACCTGTTTTCAGGTTGGGGCGTTCGTACGCTTGGCCGCAGCGAGAGGCGGTTCAATCCAGTCGGCTATCACGTAGGGACGGTGTGGCCCTTTGACAACTCGCTAATCTCGTGGGGGCTTAGGCGATACGGCTTTCTTGAAGAGGCTGGGCGGATTGCGAAAGCAATATTCGACGCAGCTCGGTATTTTCAAGGTCGGCTTCCGGAAGCCTTCGCAGGATATGATCGACAGTTGACAATGCATCCTGTTGAGTATCCAACTGCCTGCTCTCCCCAAGCTTGGTCAACGGGTGCCCCCTTGCTGCTCGTGCGAACGCTACTTGGTCTTGACCCGCTGGAGGAGCACTTGATCGTTGCCCCAAAACTGCCAGTTGGAATCGAACGGCTGGCATTGCTCGACATCCCGGGACGCTGGGGGCGAACGGATGCCTTCGGTCGGTACGTTACTCGCAGAGGATGGCGGCCTCGATGAATGCGGACGCGGTACGATTGGGCGTGAGATCCGAAGCGGCTCCGTGGACGGTTGATTCTGGCCGCCGAGCCACTCTCGGCCAAATAAACGCGATCTGATCTACCCGGCGCAGATCCTGGCTCTCACCCAACAAGCTCGAGTGCGCCTTGGTCAGTACGTCGGCTCAGGAACCACCCCGCCTGCACGCGAGATCGGCATTCACATTCCGTCGAAACCAAGGTGCCCTACAGCTTGGCGCGGCGGTTTGCGTCCTGGTCGACCTTGCACGGATGCAGGCCTTGATCCCACGTCGGCGCAGGGAGGCGCGGTCGCCGCGGGAGGTGTAGGCTCGGTCGGCGATGCCTCGGTGAGGCCGAACGCGCGGACACCAGCGCCTAAGAGAGGAACGTAAACACCTACTAGCGCTGCGGGAAACTGGGGGTGTCACCGCGGTACCGTGGTCGGTCGGCTCGATAATCGCCTCGCCCGGCGGCTCAATCTGCTGCTGCGGGCGCCGACGCGCGCCGGCGGCGTGCTGGTGGGCGCGGGCGATGGACGAGTCGATGCCTACACCCGACCTAATGAGCCGGTCGAGTAGGCGCGGGCCTGCAACCCGGTCACGATCTGCTGCCAGACGCAGCCCCCTGCCAGAGCCGAAACAGCGCATAGACCGCTTGCCAGGAGCCGCAGTATGTTGGCACGTCCCGCCGTGGCGCACCAATTCGCACCCGCCACCGGATCACGTCGATGAGCTGCCGCCTTCTTCGCTGCGACGGTCGACCTGGACGCCATGATCCCGAACGGCGGCTGCCGTACTGGGCAGTGTCTCGAGGTCGGGTGCGGCGTTTCGGTGCGACAGATGGCGAGGTCTCCGGTAGTGGGTTCATCGCCAAGAAGAACGTGAACACCGGAGACCTCGTGGCCACCATAGCGGTGACGAGGCGGCACCACCTGGCCGACGCCCAGTGGAGGGTGTTGGAGTCGCTGCTGCCTGCGGGTAAGCGGCCGGGCCGATCGGCCCAGTGGAGCAAGCGCAGCTCATCGACGGCATCCGGTGGCGGGTGCGGGTCGGTGCACCGTGGCGGGACGTGCCCGCCTGCTACGGCTCCTTGCAAGCGATCTATGCGCTGTTCCGACGCTGGCAGCGGACCGGGGTCTGGCAGCAGATCGTGACCAGGGTCGCAGGGTCGTGCGGACACGGCCGGTTGATCACGCGGGATGTGAGCGACGATTCCACTATCGCTCGAGCGCCAGCACGCTGCGAACGCACGTCGTCGCCCGCAGCAGCAGATCGAGCCGCCCGGCGGAGTCGGTGCCGAGCCAGGTGACCATGCTCTCGGCCACCAAGCTGCACTTGGCCTGCGAGCGGGGCGGCAGACCGCTGTCGATGCCGCTGAGCGTCGAGCATCGCGGTGACAGCACGCAGTTCGCCGCCCTGCTGCCGGCATCCGCGTGCCCCGCCTCGGTGTCGGTCGTCCCCGCGTGCGACCCGATCGGGTCATGGCCGACCGGGCCTACACCTCCCGCGCCAGCCGGACCTACGTACGCCGCCGTGGGATCAGGGCGCCTACGATTCGAACGTCATCAACTCTAAGCCGTTCTCCACTGTGGAGAGGGACGCTCAATCACTGAATCCTCGGTCGAGAGCGAGAGCCAGCCGGTGCTTCCAGGCTCTGGCGCTGCCACGAATACCGGGGTAATCGTCGGTGAACGTGTTCCAGTCGATATCCCAGTCGAGAACCGATTCGGCGGCGAACTCATCGGCTTCGGTGCTCAGTTGCCGTTGGAGTAGATCCCGTATGAGCTGCAGACTCACGGTGGTGTATTCGGCGAGTAGTGTAGCGTCGTAGAGGTCCTTACCTTGCGGGTGTATGTCCGTCGCGAGCCAGCGGAGCTTCCAAGCAAGTGACAGCGCTGGGCTTGCCGAAAGAACGGGATGATCGACGCCGCTGAATCGGATCGTGACAGGCTTAAGAGGAAGAGGCTCGTTGAAAACGAAGTCGATTCGCATCGCTCCGGTTAGCCCGTCTTCGGTGGTGAACGGGATTGTCAGCCGCTGCCCGTTGATACGTTCGTAGGTCCATGTGGCAGATGCCTGCGCTAATTCAGGGGCCAGGCCGGCGCCGGGCCGGTTGCGCATCTCACGCACAATGCCGGTTAGCATTGCCTCGGCCTCGCCGCTGTGGATGTTCAACGAAAACGGCGTGACTACGAAATCGATGTCGCCGGGCTCTCGAGCGGCTGCTCCAAACCACGCCGTCATGGGGAAGCTGCCAAACATGACCAGTTGCTGCCTCCAAGGAGTGTCGGCGATGATGGTAATCAGGTGGTACAACGCGGCACGGCGCGCAGCGAGCCATCGCTGACCAGCAGCTGGGTCCAACAACTCAAGCTTACCCGCGCGGTAGGCGTTGTCGTATTGCTTGAGCACGGGATCGAACGCTGCCCGCTGCAGCAGTCCGGCCTGGCGCGGCAGCGGACAATAGGCACCCAAACGGCCGGGCGTACCGGCGTGCGCAGACCCCATCCTCTTTCCCTCCGATCATCAACTTATGCGATAGGAGCAGGTCGGAAACCCTGCGTTGGACCCCAATTCTCCGCCACAACAAGAGTGTACTTTAGATTAGAAATCTTTGGGCAATCCTACATCCCTGGCACCGGCACACTGCCGCTTTACCCGTAGCAAGCAAGGGCACAATCTCCGCTCGCTGGGCGCTGGAAGGCCGTACGGCTCGTCAGCGCGATGGGTGGCCACGAGGTGTCCAGTAGCGGGTTCCTTCTTTAGTTGATAGTTCCTATCCCAATGCCTTGCCATCCACCGAAGACTCGTGGATCTGAGTCCACGCTAATCGTTCTCTGCATCGGGGTGCCGTCGTCGTGGACCTGAGCCGCCGCATGGATCCGATCCCACGTAACGTCGGCGCTCCGCCGGCAGGCGTACGTGGCAGGTCTTCGACGGCTCGAATCCTTCCATCAGTCACGCGCAACGGCGCCCCGATCTGCGGCTTCACAAAATCCCATTCATGACCTGACAGCTATCCCGCCACGGCCCCGACTACTGCCCGCACACCGATCCGACCCAGGCTCAGGACCGGCCGAGGCGGGGCACCACCGGGCGGATCTCGACCGGGGCGCCCGGCCGGCCCCCGGCGCGGGAGCGGTATGCGGGGACGCCGACGCAGGTGAAGAGCAGGGCCGCGAGCTCGTCCGGCTCGGCCAGCAGGCCGGGCACCTCGGAGTCGATGAAGGTCATCCCGGACGCCCCCGCGCCCAGCGCGTACGCGGCCAGGTGCAGCCGCCCCTCGACCAGCCCGGCGGCGAGCTGGGCGTCCCGGTAGCCGCGGTCGTCCAGCCCGGCCAGCGGCGTGGCCGCGATGACCACGTACGCCGCGTCGCCGGCGAGCGACTGGTCCAGGCAGATCCGCAGCAGCTCGTCGCGCAGGTCGCCGGCGCGCAGCGGCCGGGACAGGTCGGGCCACCGGTAGAGGCCGGGCGGCACGCCGTCGACGCCGTGCACGGCGACCCAGTGCGGCACCGGCACCCCGCGCAGGGCCGCGGCCAGTGGCCACTCCAGCGCGGCGCGGGGCAGGGTCCGGGAGCGGTCCATCCGCCGCTGTGAGCCGCGCCGGCGCATCACCTCGTCGAGCGTGTCCGACGGCGGGAAGTCCGGCAGCGGGGCCGCCTGCGGCCACGGCTGCCCGAGGTCGGTCCGGTCGCCCGCGCGCTGCGCGGCGGTGCAGAGCGGCAGTTCGACCGGCGGCAGGTCGCCCGGGGCGGCGGGCCCGGCCGGCCCGATCGCCGGCTCGCCGTCGCCGAGGGACAGCAGGGCCAGCGGGTACTCGTGCACCCCGTCCGCGCCGACCAGGGTCCGCAGCACGGCGTCCGGGAAGCGTGACCGCAGCCGGGCCGGGAGACCGGCGCTCGCGGCGGCCGCCGACAGCTGGGACAGCAGCGTGCCGGCGTCCCAGTAGAGGTGCCGCCAGCCCCGCTCGGCGTAGCGCCAACCGGTCCGCCACGGCACGCCGGTCACCACGAGCGTGGTCACCGCCCCGGCGGCGGCGGGGGCGACCTGGACCAGCGCGTGCCGCGCCGGGTCGTACCAGTGCACGCCGTCCGGGACCCCGGCGACGCCGCGGGTGCTCGCGTAGACCTCCAGCGGGAAGCGCGCCCCGGCCGACCCGGCGGCCCGGTAGTAGATCGGCCGGCCGTCGCGCCGGGCGGTGCGGACCACGCCGGCGCCCAGGAACAGCACGCGCCCGAGCTGCGCCGCGTCGAGTGGCCGGGCCGGGCCGGTGACGCCGGCGAGAACGGCCGTCGCCGGTACGCCCGGGTCGGGCAGGTCCCGCGGCAGCGCCACGACGGGCAACCCGTCCGGGTAGCCCTTCACCGGCGGAGGCAGGGTCGCGGGATCGTTCGGCACGAGGTCCTGGCGCACCCGCGGGTCGTCCGCCGGCACGTTCCACTCGCGGCTCGGCAGGTAGGACGTCAGCCGGTGCAGCAGCCCGGCGCCGGAGTCGAGATCCATTCGGGTTCGCATGGTTCATGATCCAATTTCGCACTATAGGTCCCGTATAACGGCAACTCCACTGCCTAGCCTCACTTAACCCACGTCAACAATGGCGTTCGATATTGCCTGCCTGCACCCGTCGGACTGTCGACGTCGCCGACATTCTCCTATGGCTGTTTGGGGTTGACGTGCTCTAACGAATCGGCGGCTTGTGCAACTGACAAGCCTAACGAAACGACTTAACAACGGAGGTGCCGGCAAATCCGTTCCCGACTTCCACACTCGCTGCTGCCGATCGAGCCATCACCGGTTCCCGGGCACGCCATGGGCAAGGCCGATGATGAAGGTCGGCACGAGCAGTGGCGCCGAGTCACGCCAACCCGACACCACTGCTCGCCCCCGATTGAGTCGCCTATCACCGTCTCACCCTCGATCTAGCTCCGTGACATTGGGTAATGGCTTGACTCCGACTGGAAGTAACCACCTCCGGCCTCTAGCAGGTTAGACCTGGCGACCACACACTGCAAGATGGTTCGCGGACCTGGCTCAGGCTGGGGCCGAACGGAGTCGAACGCCGATCGCCGCGCGATCAAGAGGGAAGGGGGATAGACAAGATCAGGTTTTCGGCCTCACCGACTGTAGCCAGATCAGATGTATCGAAGGCGGCATTGGCGTAGGGGCGCACCACGGACCGGCTAGAGCGTGTCTCGAAGTGCGTGCGTGTAGCCACTCGTTGATGGCGGTGACGTGGATGGTGGCTTCGTAGCGGACGGCCAGCTTGTCGTATCGGGTGGCCAGGCCCCGGTGGCGTTTGAGCCGGTTGATGCCGCACTCGATAGCGTGGCGCTGCCGGTAGACCTCGGGATCGAAGGCGGGTGGCCGGCCGCCGGCGGAGCCTTTGGCGCGGCGGTGCGCGTCCTGGTCGACCTTGCTGGGGATGCAGGCCTTGATTCCACGGCGGCGCAGGTGGGCGCGGTTGGCGCGGGAGGTGTAGGCACGGTCGGCGATGACCCGGTCCGGTCGCACGCGGGGGCGGCCCGTGCCGAGCCGAGGTACGCGTATACCGGCCAGCACCGCGGCGAATTGTGGGCTGTCACCGCGGTGCCCGGCGGTCAGCAGCATCGACAGTGGCTTGCCGCCCTGCTCGCACGCCAGGTGCAGCTTCGTGGTCCACCCGCCGCGGGAACGCCCGAGGGCGTGGTCGGCTCGCTCCGCCCCCACCCCACCCGGCGGCTCGGCCTGCTGCTGCGGGCACCGACGTGCGCCGGCGGCGTGCTGGTGGGCCCGAGCGATGGTGGAGTCGACGCTGACATCCCAGGTGATCAACCCAGCCAAGTCGGCGCAGGCCTGAAGCTCGGTGACGATCTGCTGCCAGACCCCGGCCCGCTGCCACCGTCGAAACAGCGCGTACACGGCTTGCCAGGAGCCATAACACGCCGGCACATCCCGCCACGGCGCACCGACGCGAACCCGCCACCGGATGCCGTCGATGAGCTGCCGCTTGCTCCACTACGACGGCCGACCTGGCCGCTTGCCCGCAGGCAGCAGCGGCGCCAGCACCGCCCACTGCGCGTCGGTCAGGTCGTGCCGCCTCATCACCGCTATGGTGGCCACGAGGTCTCCGGTATTCAGGTTCTTCTTGGTCGAAAAACCCTCTACCGGAGACCTCGCCGTCTATCGATCACCGACACGCCGCCCCCGACTTCGAGACACTGCCTAGGGCCATGCCGTAGACCGAGGCGTCGGAACCCTACGTATTGAAGCTTAGAAAAGGGCGATCAGAACGCTTGGCCTGGCCGGGGTTCAGTCGCAAGGGCGGCATGACCTAGGCTGTGCACGTGGCTCATCTGCCAGAGACGTGGTGCCTTCCAGTCATACGTGCGGACTTTCGCGACGACGCTATCTGGGGGCAGATAAAGGACGAGATCCTAAGCCCCACGAAAGAGGGCTTCGTTGCCAGCGTCGAGTTCGTCGAAGACCGAGCGCTGATTGGCCTCAGCGAGACGGCAATCGCAGCCGGCTACCCCCGCGCCTACCCGCGTCAGTACAGGCACCCGGTCGTGTTCATCGTCGACGCCCTCACCGTCTCTCTGCCGGAGCGTCCCCTGCTTGTCGTCAATCTGAACGAGAGAGACGAGACAGGACCGTTTAGAACGCTGCCGAGGCAGGTCCATGCGATTGGAAACAACCTATCGATTGCGAACATGGACTTCTTTGAATTTGCGCGATCGACAGGATCGGATGGCGTCTTTCGAGGCTTCTAATCAAACTGCTATACGGTCCGCAGAATCTGTCCCTTGTAAACTATAATTACATTGATTGGTAATGATGAGTGGTCTGCATCGTCTTGATCGTCTCGGACGGCCTGTGAGCCGAGTCGAGCGTTGCTGCCGTGACTCCCGCCTCTTCAGTGGCGCTACCCCTCGCAGTAAGCCGCTTGATGACCGGAACGTGTCGTGCGGATCGCGCTCGTACTCACACCAGGTTCCTCCGGGAGTACCCGCTCCGGGTACTCGGGTTCGGATCAGGCGTGACCTGTTGGCATCGGCTACGAGACTGCAACGACGCGGGCGTGTGGGACCGACTGCACGGTGTCCTACTGGGCAAGCCCTGGGCCGCCGGCCACCTGAACATGTCCCGGGCGTGGTGAGCGACGGCTCCTGCATCCGAATGATCAACGAGGGTGCCCAATACCGGCCCGAGCTCGCCGCGCGAACTCGAAACATCAATTAATCACTGACGGAGATGGCATCCTCCTCGCCGCGGACTCGGATGCCTCTGGTCAATGGGGACATTGTCGATCAGGGCAGCAGCAAGGGTGACGTCGTGGCGATCGTGGCCGGCCACGGCACCGGGCAACGCCTTCACCGGATACGAGACAGCCCTTACGACCTCGTGCACGGTTGCGGATCTTTAGGTATCGATGATCGTTATTCGAGTCATGGTCGGTGCTGCGATCCTGATGAATCGTCGGATGAGGGGGCTGTCCCGGCTGGTGATCGAGGGCTGGTTGTGGAGCTGGCGCCGCGCTGGCAGGCCCGGCACCGTGATCGGCTTGCCGCTCGGACGCGTCGGCGCGGGATTGGCGCTGGGGCGAAACACCGGTTCGAGTTCAGGGATCGCCTGTTGGCCACGCTGGTGCATCTACGGCACGGGTTGACCCATGACGTGGTGGCCGACTGGTTCGGAGTGCACCGCTCAACGATCACCCGCAGTTCGCCGAGGCGCGGCCGCTGCTGGCGAGCGCGGCTGCCGGGTGCCCGACGGCGTGACTACGCACCCTCGCCGACATGGCGGCCTACCTGGGCCACCACCCGCAGGCGTTGATGGACGCCACCGAGGTGCGGGTCCGCCGACCGATCGAGGGCCGGGCAGGCCGGGACCGTTTCGTCTCCGGCAAGGCCCGGCTGAACACGGCCTGGCGATCTGCGATCCGGCCGGTCGGCTGCTCTTCTGCGGCGAGACCCGGTCGGGCTCGATGCACGACATCACCCAGGCACGGACCGCAGGCCTCGTCGACCTGCTTCTCCACACGCCGATCGGGGTTCAGGTCCTCGCCGACGCCGGCTACCAAGGACTCGGTACAGACACCGCTGGCACGGTGATCACCCCAAGACCCAAACCGCGGAAAGGCCATAAGTCGCTGCCACCGAGCGTCATCGCCGCACACGACGCGGCTCGAAAACGGCACTCGTCACAGCGCATCCGAGTCGAGCACGTCATCGGCCACCTCAAGAACTGGCGGATCCTGGCCCGCTACCACGGCCGACGCGAACTTCGACGCCTCCGTCGGCGCCATCGCAGGCCTGCTGTCCGACCACCAACACACCAACCGCACCAGAACACACCGCCAAGCGACCGAAGGCCCTACCAGCCACAGCCCACCACCCGATGAAGCGGCCAATCTCCGAGGAGACGGTGACCCCAGACAACCGTGCACGAGGTCGTTATACCGGGGTGATGATCGACCAGGGCCCATGGGCATCATCAACCAGGGCCAACGACCGACACCATCGAAATCAAGGGAGACATATTCATGGGCCGAGGGTTCCGGTGTGATCAGCTGCGACACCCTTGAACGGGCTAGAGACAAGCGCAAGCGTGAACATGTGCGCGTACCAGGTCGTGAAAGCGGTATCGACCTGGTACCTGCTGCGTCAGGAGATGCATGTCACACAGGGTCTCGAGCAGCACCTCGGCCCGCGCTAAGGAAAGGCCGGCTAGCGCCGCCGCAGCGTGCGCATCGATGTCCGATCCTGCTTGTAGACCCAACAGATGAAAGAAGCGTTGCTGCTCCGGAGACATCCGCTGGCAGGATTGGGCAAACGCGGTCGCCACTCCGTCATCGCCAGCGACTAGCAGTGCATTCCCGCCAATTTGGTCCTGTAGTCGCTCAACCAGATGCTCGACGGGCCAGCTAGGACGGTTCCGTAGCCGCATCGCGACGGCCTTCAGCGCTAGGGGCAAGCCGCCGCACAGGCGAGTTACCTCCACGACAGCATCGCGTTCCTGTTGAACGCGATCGATGCCGACTATTCCGGCAAATAAACTGATTGCGTCCGCTTCGTTCAAAACATCCAATGATAGAACTTCAACGCCGTCCAATCCCGTGAACCTGCGCCGACTGGTAATCAAAACCAGGCACATAGCCGAACCAGGCAGGAGAGGTCGCACCTGGGCGGCGCTTAGGGCATCGTCGAGTAGAATAAGTAGGCGACGCTTAGCTGTTTCGGCTCGCCAGAGTGCCGCCTTTTCATCTATGCCCTTCGGTATTTTCGATTCAGGTAGCCCGACCGCATGCAGGAGCAGATCTAAGGCGGCCTCCGGGGCAAGCGGTGATCGATCAGGGGTATGCCCGTGCAGGTTCACGAATAGCTGTCCGTCAAGATAGCGAACTGCCAGACGGTGAGCGGCGTGCACAGCCAAGGCCGTCTTCCCAATGCCCGCCATACCATAAATCGCGTGAATCGCAGGCGCCCGCCCCGCGTCCGCGCCGGACGTCAGTCGCCCTAGCTCCGTCGTCCGACCTGCGAAATGTGGGAGGTCTCGCGGCAGGTCGTTGCGGCGCGCCGGGGCGGCCGCGTGATGACGTAGGGCCGGATCGGAGATCAAGATCCGTTCATACAACCTCAGCAGTTCCGGCCCGGGCTCGATTCCTAACTCGTCGATCAGCGCACGACGAACCCGATGATAACGGACTAGCGAATCGGCTGTCCGTCCGCAACGGTACAAGGCAATCATCAGCAAGCCGGCCAGTGGCTCGCTAAGCGGATTAGCTTCTACAGCGGCAGTGATCTCGTCAACAACCTCGGCGTGGCGGCCCAATGCCAGTTTGACCTCCGCCCACTCGGTAATGGCTGCTAGGCGGCGTTCCTCTAGCTGAGCCGCCGCTGCACTAGCCACCGCCCCGCCGACACCCGCCAGCACGGGCCCTCGCCACAGCATCAGACCCGCTTGCAACGCTTCGGCTGCCCCGGCTAGGTCACGGTCAGCCCGAGAAGCGCCCGCCAGAGTTAGGCATTCCTCAAACTGCCATGCATCGACTTGCTCGATTCCGGCACAAATCGCGTAGCCCGGACCCTGTGCAATCACAGCTGTTCCGATCGCAGTCTGCCGCAATGCGGAAACTGCATTCTGAACTTGCTTTCGGGCCGTTGAGGGCGGCTTGCCATCCCACACGGCATCCACAAGCCGCTGGATCGGCACCACTCGGCCGCGCCCCAGGATTAGCGCTGCCAACACCCGTCGCTGCTTCGGTCCACCCACAGCGATCTGTTGTCCGGCCTCCCAGACTTCCAGGGGACCCAAGATCCGAAACTCCATAGCCTGTTTCACCTATCCGGCAGCAACACTTGCTTGACTAGCAAGCGCTGCGAGTTTCAAGCTTCACCAGCCAGTGATCGGTTTCTGAATGCAATCGAGGTGCTCTCCTTCGTGAGAAGCACTGCTTCGCTAGCGCTTGTTGGCAACTATGGACGCCTGCGCAAGATCCACCTCAGGGATCGAGCGCTACGCGCGTAACGCGCAGGAGCAAATCCGTGGGCGTAGGTTGTACCCCCCGTCGTGCAATCGCTCGCCCATCGCTGACAGTAACCGCTACAGCCGCCTAGCAGGTTAGGCCTGATCGACCTCAGGCGCAAGACGGTTGCTATGCTGCTTCTCATGACCGAGCTGAATCCTCAGGCTCCGGGACGGCTCGAGCTGGTACGTAGGTTCGTCAACACGCTAGACGTCGAAGCCGGCACTGATCGGCTGGCCTCGACTGATGGACTACTGAAGTGGCTGCGAGAGGTGGACCTACTCCAAGCCGAGCAATCGGTCAGCGACGCCCAGCTGCGTCGAGTGATCGCCGTCCGGGAAGCGCTGCGCGACCTGCTGCGCGCAAACCATACCGACACCCCGGCGCCTGAGTCCGCCGTCCAAGTGCTCGACCAGGCTGCGCGCAAGCTGTCGATCTTGTTCACCCGTAGCGGGGGGTGGACCATCGGTTCGGCCGGTACGGGGGTAGATTTTCTGGTCGGTGAGCTAGTGACAATCGTGATCGGGGCCATGAACGACGGGACTTGGCGCCGATTGAAGGCTTGCGCTAACGACACCTGTGAGTGGGCCTTTTACGATCGTTCGCGGGCGCGTAGTGGGAAGTGGTGTTCCATGGGTTCGTGCGGCAATCGAGCGAAACAGCAGACATGGCGACACAAGCACGCTCATGCGGGGCGCTATGCTCCAAGCGCTGTCGTCAGCGACGGGACTTCAACAGATGTGAGGTGAGCGCCGCGGCGGACCGCGTCAAGAGGTGCCTCGTGGCGGCCGTGGGGGTCTGGATAACCAGGTGGTGAGGGCCTGCCCATGAGCTTGATCTCCAAACCGTGCAGCGCGGATCGGGGCTCACCAAGGTCTTCGGTCTATCAACGCGATCGCCGGTATACACGTCGTTGCGTTAGGCCGGTTGCTTGTAACTCGGCCCGAGCCGCTGTTGCCGAAGCCAAGCCCGGAATGCAGCGTCAAGCGACGACTACCGGCTAGGCGTTCTGTCCGGAGAGGTTGGGAACGCGGCTGGCGGGTGGGCCGCCGAGCCGGTGTGGTAGCGGTGATTGTTGTAGGCGTGCAGCAAGGTGGGCAAGGCGGCTCGGCGGCGCAGCCTGAGGCGTAGGCCTTGGCGTAGCCCATTGGTCGGTGAGGGTCCGGTGGAAGCGTTCGACCTTGCCGTTGATTTGTGGGCGGAATGGCCGGGCCTTGTTCACGGCGGCTCATTTCAAGATCCCGCCTGCGTCACCAACGTCCACGTCGTGGCGCTGATGGTAGGTGTCAGGGCTGAAGGCGGGTGGCCAGCCGCCGCGGGAGCCTTTCCGCGAGGTGGTGGGCGTCTTGGTCGCTCTTGCTTCGGGGTGGAGGCCTTGATTCCTCGTCGGCGTAGGTAGGCGCGGTTGGCACTGGACGTGTTATGCCCGGACCGCGAGAACCTGCTGTGGGCGGTTCGGGGCCGGCCGGACCCGCAGCGGGTGACCCGGATGCGGTCGAAGGACCGTGGTGAGATCGCGGGCTGTCACCGCGGTGGCCGGCCGTGACGACGGCGGCGAGGACCTTGCGGCCTGGTTACAGGCAAGATGGGTCTTGGTGGTCCACCCGCCCCGCGAGCGGCCCAGCGCGTGATCGACGGGCTCGGCATGGATCCCGCCGAGTGGTTCTTTCTGCCGGTCGCCGTCACGACGGGAGCCGGCAGCGCGTTGATGGAAGCGGCTGATCGTGGAGTCGACGCTGACGCTGTCGACGCGCCCGGCCGCATCGGCAGCGGCTTGCAGTACCGGCCAGGACGCGAGCCCACGTGCCGTCACGCTGTCAGCGCCGGAACCATCGATGCAGCGTCTGCCAAGGGGCGTAGTTCGCGCGCAGGTCACGCCATGACGCACCGGTGCGTACCTACACCGTATGCCGTCGATGATCTGTCGTCTGGTCCACTTGCACGGTCTTCCCCGCGACGATTCCTCAGGCAGCAACGGGTGCAGGTGCTGCCACTGGATGTCGCTCAGGTCATGCCGCTCCGCCGCCGCTCGGCTGGCCACGAGGTCTCCGGCATTCAGGTCTCCTTGGTCGCTAGCCCACTTTCCGAACATCTATTCGGTTATCGGTCGCCGCCACCCCGTATCCCCACCCGGCCAACATCCACTTACGAAACGCGCCTTTCTTGATCTTTACCTGTTCGGCATGGGCGGGATTCGCGGTCCTCGTCTTCTTGGTGCCCGGTTTGTTGTTCTTCTTGGTGGTCGCGATGTGGACGTCGTGACGTGGGGTGGGCTGGGTGTTGCGGCGGCCGGGTGACCGTCCAGGTCCTGGCCGGGAGGGTTTCGGTGCGCCAGCGGGGCAGGTGCCGTCGCGTGGAGGTGTCGAAACCCTCGCCGGACGCGGGCGGGTGACAGGCGCTGCGGTGGTGTCGGTTTCTCCCGCGGGCGGCGCAGGTCGGCGGCCGCGGTGCGGGCCAGGCGGAGCTGGGTGTAGGCGGCGAGGATCAGCCAGGTCCAGCGGTTGGCTGCCTGCGGGGTGCGGATCTTCGGGCAGGTCCAGCCGAGGGGGTCTGCTTGAACAGGTGGAACGTGTGCTCGATGTCGAAGCGGCGCAGGAGGGTCTGCCAGAAGCCGGTCGACGTCAGCGGCGGCGAGGTCGACGCCGGACCACCACATCCACACCGGCTTCGGGGTCGCGCCGCTGGGCAGGTGCTCGGCCTCAAGGCGGATGACTGTTCCCTCGATTACCGGCAGTGCCTTCGCCGCGTCTATCCAGGCGTTGCGGTGGGTCAGCCGGGGATGCAGCCGGTTCCAGGCTCAGGCCCATGCGGTGCCGTAGAGGCGGATGTCGGTGACGGTGGCCGCGTCGGGCTCGCCCCAACTGGCGGGATCACCGAAGGCGAACTCGCCGCCGTGACGGGGCGGCCGGCCGATTGTTCCCGGCTGCCGTGGTGGCGCGGCTCCGCGGAGTACCCGGTCCGAGCGCATCCGCGCCAGGACCTGCACGGGCAGATCGGCCAGGAGGAACGCGGGGCGGGGCGCGTCGTAGCCGGCATCTGCCACGACCAGCACCTCCGGATCACCCGGCCGCCACTGCCCGGCCGATACCAGCCGGCCCACGATGTCCCGCACCTGCCCGGCGGTGACCGTCGCCGCGTCAACACCGGGCGCCAGCCGCACCGCGTCCAACGGCGCGGTCCATGAACTGCGATCCGACTCCAACTCCACGACCACCGAATACGGCCAGCCCGGAACCATGATCGTCCGGTCCTTACCACGGCCGTAGGTGTGACACAGGATCCGCTGCGGTGAGGTGTGCACGTCCGGCCGCAGCCAGCAGATGATGCCCACCGCCAGAACGAGACGCCCGTCGGCCGCGCGCGGCAGCGGCACTCCGGCGAGGGCGGTACGCAGCCGGTCGATGTCCAGCTGCCCGCAGGCGAGGGTGTCATACAACGCCCCGTGACTCCGACAATGCTCACCCATCAACGACCGGGCCGGCCCATCGGCGCACAACACGGCGTCCGCCAGGTCGAACAACGCGTCGGCACACACAGGTCCCCGACGGAATCAGCTGGAGGATGGTCGCCCGCACAGGAGGCGAAAGGCCCACCCCTGCTGCCAGGGGCGGGCCCCGCACTCAATCAAGTAGCTCAGTTGGTCTGGCCGGGCGCGTCCACGATCTTGCCCGTGACCCGGATTAGCTCAACCTCGACGTCACCCTCCTTGAGCCTAACCTCCTCCGGCACAGCGCGGCCCGTTCCTTCGGGACGAGCCCCCGGGGGCAAGTCGTCAGGGCGTCCCCCAGGCTGACGGCCCTCGCCAGCCGGGGGATACAGCGTGTGGTCCTTGACCACGACGGTCCGGCTTCCGAGGAACTCGTGGGTGGCCGGGTCGAGCAGGATGTCCTCGCGCCGCCACCCGTCCTGAACCATGCCGACCGCGATCGCCGGGCGTCCGTCAAAGTCGACCGGTCCAACGGACTGGGTGACTCCGGGGATCAGGGCCAGTACCCGCAGCAGCGTCGCCTTCAGACGGGGAGGAAGCACGTTTTCCCGCAGCATTGAATTGATCATGTTGAACGAGGCGGCGTCGCGTTGGGCTTTGTCGTCCTGGCCGGTCGAATCCCGGGCCCGCAGCCAGTCGAGTAGTGCCTGCGGTTCGGTGGGCAGCCCGGCCAACGTCCGGTAGTCCTGGGGCACCCAGGTACGCGGGGGATCCAGAGTCTCCGGGAGGATATGGAGCTTGCCGTCAATCATCTCGGCGCTCTGCCGGCCGTCCGCGCGTACCCAAGACCGGGTCGTCTCATTCCTTTTCTGTCCTTTTTGTTCGGCGCCCTTGCCGCGAACCATCTTCACCTCAACGTAGGTCCACTGATCGGGGCGCGGCGGCGTGAACGGCTCGGTCTCGGCGTGCATAGCTGCCAGTTCGAAGCTCTGAGCGACCAAACCACTCGGCGGTGGTTGCTGCGCCGCGTGAATGCCCGCTGGCGGGGTCGCCTGCCCTGTGATGCCGACTGTAATCGCCCCAACCATCAGCGCAGCGGCTCCAAGGGTCGCAAAACCCGACCGCCATGCCCAGCTCGGCAGGCGCTGGCCGGGTGATTCGACCTCCGGTCGGTGCTGCACGGCGATCTCGGGGAGCGCGGTAGGCCGAGAATGCGGGAACCGAAGCAGACCGCTCGAACCGCCAGCCCGGTTGTGCAACGTCCCGTTGAGTACCGCGTGCCGCATACGGTCCTTAGCGTCGGTGGGCGCGCCTGTGAGTTCTCGCCTGAATTCGGTAAGCACCCGCAGACTGGACGTGTCCAGGTCTGCTGGTCGATGCGCATCCATCTGATCGTCCACTTCCTTCGCCAATCAATCGCGGGAACATTCTTCGTGTATGTGTCGGTCGCTCAAGGCCTTCCGAAGGCGGGCCTTGGCACGATGGAGCCGGGATCGGACCGTTCCTGGTGGCACGGCGAGCGCGGTGGCGAGCTCTGGGTAGTCCAAACCCGCCCACACGTGCAGGAGAAGCACATCCCGCTGGTTACGGGGCATCGACGCGAGAGCGCCGGCCAGCGACTGGATGAGGGCCTGCGCGTCAAGCCGTTCGGTGGCTCGATCGTCGAACGCCTCACTGATCGGCTGTGTTTCGGCAAGCGGGTCGACACCGGAGCGAGCGAGGGCCTGCAGCCATCGAACCTCCGACCGACGGTGGTTGCGCAGCAGGTTCGTGAGGATGCCGCACAACCACGGGCGGGCGCTCGAGACCGACAGGTCGTACCGATCACGCCGCGAGAACGCCACGAGGAACGTCTCGGCCACCAAGTCTTCGGCCAGTTGCCGGCCGACCCGGCGGGCGCTGTAGTCGTACAGCCAACCCGAGTACCGCTCGAACAACTCACCGAACAAATCAGGCGGACCCGCCACGAGAGCCGCGTCTGAACGGCGAGCCAACATGGCGTCCACTGGAGTCTTCCTGTCATTGGAATTGTCACAGCTGCTTCGTGTACGCATCGTTTAGAAGGCTCCCCGTCGGCCCGCCGTGCCGCCAATTTCGTACGCGCGGAGTACCGTCTGCTCAACGGTGTTGCCCTCCGCGTCGGTGGCCTTCGCCCGCAGTGAGACGAAGCCGGTAGCGGTGTGGTTGACTGAAATCTTCCAGTGGTCGCGGACAGCCCGGACGATTGCAGGTCGCCAGGTCCGCCCGTCGTCGTACGACACGTCTACCGTGAACGCGGTGACGTCGACGGTCTCCTTGTCCTGTCGTTCCACATACACGGGGAAGGAGAAGTCACCGCCGACGGGCGCCCGATTTTGTAGGTCCACCGCCGGGTCGAACCGCGCGGTGAGCATCGGGAGAGCGTTCCCGTCATCGGCCGCAGATGAGCGGAAGGTCCACACCGCGGTCACCTTTGTCGACAGCGGCCACCACTCAACCTTTCGGTCGGCCTCGGCGACCAGCCGGTAGTCGGCGACCGCGTCTGGAACCTCGAAGACAGCCGTGTCGGGCACCGGAACAGTGCCCGCATGCTGGCCGTTCCGGTAGAGGCTGATCGAGCCACTGTCGCCTACAGCCGTCCATGGCATCCGCGGGCGTCCCGCCGAGTCAGCGAACATCGGCAGGATGACGTCGATCGCGTCATCCTTACGCCACGCCAACGGCCGGTTCGAGACGTTCTCTACAACACCGCGTAACGACGGTCCGGCAACCGCCTTATTCCATGCGATGTCGTAATAGCGCCCGGCCTCGAAGCGCAGACGTTCGATCGCAATATTCGACGGGCCCGCCTGCTCGAACATTTCCCAGGTGCCAGGGGTGAAATACTCGGTGCGCTCTCTGCCTGCGTGAACGGGCAAGAACCATGAGATTCCGCCGCCAATGGTTTCGGCGAATCCAGGGACCGCCGCCACGCTATGCACGGCGTTGACCGCGTTATCGTGGTAGGCGGCCCGCACCGCGAACAAGTCCCGGGTCTTCGGCTGGTGAACCTGGTCTGTGTTGAGCTGGTGCTCCGCCCCGTATGCCAGCTCGTAGCGGAGGTTCGGGACCGGCGTGCTGACGTACGACGCCTGCGTCGACTCCGCCTTGACCACGTCGACAAATCGCTGCACTGTCGGGCCGACGCCGACCATCGTCGGTAGCGCCGGGTCGGTCATTGGGTTCTCGCCACCGGCCAACCCGGCAAGGGCCGGATCAGCTAAGGTAACCATCGCCATCTCGCCACCGGCGTCCTTGATAGCCGCTGTGCGCAGTAAGATTTCCTCCCAGGCGATGCCCTCGGGAACCTGGAACAGCACTAGCTTGCCTCTGGCGTCAATCTTGGCCAGGTCTTCTGGTGTGCCCGCGCCGCCGTACACCACAGGCAACGCACCCCGCCCGGCCGGCGGAGATTCATTGACCCAAAGGGCCGGGACCTCGAACGGCTGTGCGGTCTGCGCGAACAGCTCCAGCCTAGGCTCGTACGCCTGACGTGACTGCAAAAAGAGAAAGCTCGTCGAACTCGTGCCGGGCACTGTGGCCGCAAACACCGCACCAAACCGCGCATCCAGCTCGGCATACATCGAATAGGTGCAGGAGCAGTCACTGATCTTGCTGACCATACCTACGGAATGTTCGCCGCCACGGGCCGCCAGATTGTCAGTTGTGATTGACATTGGCTTGCCGACACGGGCGTCCAGGGTCTGCACCGCGTCACGATCGAGCTGCAACTCCGGGTGGGAGATGAGGCTCACCGTCGGCTCCTGCCCGTCACGATGCGTAGAGATGTTTCCGTGCAGGGCGTACCTGCCGCGCGGCACCCGGATCTTCTCACCATGCGCAACAAGGTGATTGTTCTCCACCCGGTCCAGGTCGACGAGGAGTGCGAAGCTAGATGTGGGTGCATTACCGTCGCGGTCGATCAGATTGACGGTGAGTTCGTACTTTTCCTCTTCCTGATACACCGACAGGGCGGTTCGGGTACTGACCGTTCCGTTGGAGCTGCGGGCGGTAAGGACACCAAAGTACTGGCCCGCAGCGGTTTTGTCCTGCGCCGTAATGGTCACCTGCACTGACGCGTCACTGCCGGCGGGGATGGTCACTGTGTCGGCAGCCAGGGACAACAACCCGACCGGAGCGGGTTCACCATCACGCCGGGTCAACCGCGCCGCCAGCGCCAGCGTCACCGGCGCCGTTCCGGTATTCCGCCAGGTCAGCGTCTGCCTCTTGACCACGCCCTGGTTCGGCCACGGCAGGTAGGTCGACACACTGCCCAATGCGGTGACCGGCTGGCTGGTCGCCCGCGCCACATCCACCCGACCTGCACCAACCGCGTACGGACTAACCTCCGTAACCTCGGCAGCGGTGCTCATCAACGCTGCCTTCAACCGGCCCGCCGTCCAGTCCGGGTGCTGCTGCGCCAGCAACGCCGCAGCCCCAGCCACGTGCGGCGCCGCCATCGACGTACCGTTCAATCGCTGATAACCGTCACCTACCGGCTCGCCAAGCGGTGGGATGTTAGCCGGCCGGGCAGCCACAATGTCTTCACCGGGCGCGGCCACGTCCGGCTTCAGGGCTCCGTCGCCAATTCGCGGGCCACGGCTGGAAAAGTCGCTCAATCGGTCACTCTTACTCACGCTGGCCACCGCCAACGCCTCATCCGCCACCGCTGGCGAGGACACCGCCTCGTCAACGCCGGAATTGCCGGCAGAGATGACGAACAGGGTGCCATGCTGGCGGGTCAACTCGTTCACCGCAACCGACACCGGGTCAGTACCGTCCGACCGACCAGCGCCGAGGCTCATGTTGACCACTTTGGCGCCGCTCTCGGCCGCCGCCCACTGCATCCCCGCGATAACACTGTCGAAGGTGCCAAACCCGGTGTCGTCGAGGACCTTGCCTACCGCGAGCCGGGCACCCGGAGCGACCCCCTTGTACGCACCCTGCGAGGCCGCCCCCACCCCGCCCACCGTCGACGCCACATGCGTCCCGTGCCCGTTGCCGTCCTCAACATTGCCCTTACCCGAGAAATCCTTCGTCGGCCCGACCCGCCCCACCAAGTCCGGGTGGTCTGTGTCGACGCCGGTGTCCAACACCGCCACGGTGATCCCGGCGCCAGTCAACCCCCGACTCCAGGCGGCCGGCGCGCCGACCTGCGGCACGCTCTGGTCCAGATTGGCCCAAACCTTGCCGTTGAGCCACACTCGCCCAATGCCATTGCTCAGCCGACGGGCACCAGACCCCGTCGACCCAGCGGCACCATCACCAGCCACCGTCAAGGTTTGCGTCCAGAACTGGGACGCCGTTGCCTTCTTCTCGTCAAGCGCCATCAAAGCAACACCCGGCAGCAGTCGACGAACTGTCGCCCCCGCCGACTTCGACGCTCCAGCCGCCGCTCGACCCTTCGTATACTGCACGAGGAGCGGGACGCTGGCGGAATGGGCGTCATCGTAGCCCTGCCGCACCAGGCCGGTCACATTGAACAACTCCAGGTCCAATACTCCGGCGCGCACCAGCCCTGCCGCATCGCCTGGCAAGACGTACCGGTCACCACCCCGGCTGAACTGCTGGAACTGGGTCACCCCGAACCGCGGCGCTGGATCCACTACGACATCAGCCCGCGTCCCAGACCCGCGAACCAACGCACGATCACCCGTCACCAAGGTCACCCACGCCACCCGGCCCCCATCACCGGACTTCGCGGTCACGAACGGCGCCGTAGCCGAGCTCGCAGCAGCCGGAACAAAACCCTGCGTGGCCACGGCGACAGCGACTACGCCCAACACCAATCGTCTGTACCTTCGCACTGACCCTCCCTGCCTGAAGAGGCCACCGCTCGCACAGGGACCGCATGCACGAGACACCGACAGCACTCGGCGCCACGGCGACTACGTCCGCGCCCCCACGCGAGCAGGGCAGGCGGTCTCACGCCACCTGCCCTGTTGTTGTCGGAAGCAGCCGCCAGGTTCCCCCGACCCCGATGGGCCACCGTCGGCCAGGCACCGCCCCACGATCTGATTCGGCTAACAGCCACCCTGACCTGGGCGGGTCTGAGTCGAAAATGAGCCTCTACTGGACCGGGGTGACGATCGCCTGGTAGCCGAGTTGGTGGAGCTGGCCGATGAGGCGACGGGCCTGTCGTGCGGGGTCGGTGCGGGTCAGGAAATGGGCCGCGCCGAGATCGTTGTAGTCGGTGTCGTTGCTGATCATGTGCCAAATAGCGGTGAGGATGCTGTGTCCGACGGCGACGACTGCCCGTTTGGTGCCGCGGCGGCTGGCGATCCGCCGGTATCGGGCTTGCAGGTAGGTGTCCTTGCTGCGGGCTGCTCCGGAGGCTGCCTCGCCAAGGGCGCCGCGTAGCCAGGAGTCGCCCTTGCGGATTGCTCCGCCGTGGTGCTCGCCGGCGGATTCGTAGTTTCCGGGACACATCCCTGCCCAGGAGGCGAGGTGACCTGGGGTTGGGAACCGGCTCATGTCGGCACCGATCTCGGCCAGGATGACTTGGGCAGTGCGAGCGTCCACGCCGGGGATGGTGTCGAGCCGGGCGATGACGTCCTGAAAGGGCTCGATTTCGTCGTGGATCCGTGCTGACACAGCGTCAATCGTTGCTGCGGTGGCATCGATGCGGTCGAGCATCGCACGGCAGATGAATGCGTGATGATCGGTGAACCTGCCCACGAGGGCGTCGCGTAGGGCGGGGATCTTCGCGCGCATCCGTGCGCGCGCGAGGTCAGCGAGAACCTGAGGGTCACGCTCGCCGGCGATCAACGCCTCGATCATCGCGCGTCCGGAGACGCCGAGGGTGTGTGACGCCACGGTCGACAGCTTGATCCCGGCGTCTTCCAGGACCTTCTCCAGCCGTTGGATCTCGCGGGTGCGTTCCTGGACCAGGGTGGTGCGGTATCGGGTGAGGTCACGAAGTCGGCGGATTCGTGGCGGTGGAACGAAGCTGGGGCGGACCAAGCCGTGCTCTATCAGCCTGGCGATCCAGGCGGAGTCGGCGACCTCTGTCTTGCGGCCAGGGACGTTACGCATGTGCCGGGCGTTGAGCAGCTGCACGTCGAAGCCGTCCTCGAGCAGGGGTAGTAGACCGGCTTCCAGTAGTCGCCAGTCGCTTCCATCCCGACGACGGTGACCTCGTTGGCGCTGAGCCAGTCACGTAGCTCCAGCAGTGCCGGGGTGGTCGTCGCGAATGTGCGGATCTCTTGGCGGCGGCGGCCTCGCTCGCCGGGAATCCGTACGCAGGCTTTGAGATCGGCTTTGCCGATGTCGAGTCCCGCGCATCGTTGGACCAGGGTGTCCACGATCTCACCGTCCTCGCTCAGGGTGGGCGAAGCGTGGACGGTCCGGAGAACCGCGCAGGCGAGAAGAGTCTGAGTCGCGTACTCGTAGCAACAATCAAGAACGCCTGACGCACGGTTCCGGCGTCCCGCTGTCAAACGGGCTCGAAGCACCACAGACCCACGACGTCGCAAGACTGTCCGCACACTCATTTTCAGCCCGTCAAGGGAGGCCTCACCAGAGGCAACTCCCGCTGTCAAACGAACGGCTCTGGCGCAGAAACGGTGGTGGACAATGTCCCGAGTGGTCAGTGCTGGGCGTGATCATGACGCCCGTGTGACTTGATCAAGTCCGTATTCCCTGGGCTGTCTTCGCTGGTCATCGAGCAGGTAATCGATCAAGAGACGGTCGTGCAGGTCCTGGCCCGAACGGCGGGGACGCCGGCGGCCTGCCCGCAGTGCGGGCAGCTCAGCGACCGCCTCCACGCCTATCACCAGCGCCAGCTGGCTGATCTCCCGGTCGGCGGGCGGGGAGTGATCGTGCAGGTCCGCGTTCGCCGGCTGGTCTGCGCGGCGGCGTCCTGCTCACAGCGGACGTTCCGCGAGCAGGTGCCCGCGCTGGCGCAGCGGTGGGTGCGGCGGACCCGGCAGCTGACTGCCCTGGTCGCCGATCTCGCGGTGATCACCGCTGGCCGTGCCGGTGCGGCGGTGTTGTTGAGGCTGGGTGTGCGGATCTCGCGCAGCACGGTGCTGCGGGTGCTGATGGCAATCCCGATACCGGACACGCCGGCGCCCGCGGTGCTCAGCGTGGACGCCTTCGCGCTGCGCCGCGGCCGCCGGTATGCCACCTTGCTGCTGGACGCGGTCACCCACGGCCGTGTTGACGTCCTGCCAGACCGCAAGGCCGAGACCCTGGCCGCGTGGCTGCGTGAGCATCCCGAGGCGGAGGTGGTCTGCCGTGATGGATCTGCCGCCGACGCGATCCGCGACGGCGCATCCCACGCAATGCAGGTCAGCGACCGGTGGCACCTGTGGAACAACCTGGCCAAGGCCGTGGAGAAGACCGTGGTCGCGCACTCGGGCTGCTGGCAGCATGGCCCACCGCGCCCGGACCGGCCACTGGACGAACGCACCCGACAACGCCACGCCGCCGTCCACGCGCTGCTCGACGAGGGTGTTGGCCAGCTGGAGTGCGCCCGCCCGGCTCGGCTGGGCACTGAACACCGTCAAACGCTATGCCCGCGCCGCCTCCGCCGAGGACCTGCAGCGCCCGCCGCGCTACCGCGAAACACTGGTCGACCCGTCCCGCGACCACCTGCGCCGCCGCCGGGCCGAAGAACCCGACGTGGCAACGACCCGGCTGCTGGCCGAGATCCGCGACCACGGCTACACCGGGCAGCGCCAACCTGCTCGTGCGGTACCTCAATCAGGGCCGCGCGGACGCCGAACGCCCCGCGCCGTCGCCCGGCGCCTGGCTCATGACCGCGACCGAGAAACTCGCTGCTCATCAACGCAGTCACCTCGACGACCTGCTCGCCGCCCGCAGGCGAGGGCGTCATACAACGCCCCGTGACCCCGACGATGCTCACCCACCAGCGACAGCTCCACCAACGACCGGATCGGCCCATCGGCGCACAACACGGCGTCCGTCAGGTCGAACAACGCGTGGGCACGCGCGGTCAAGCAGTCGTAGGACTCCCGCCGGAACCTGTCCAGGTCCCCGACAGGATCAGCCGGACGATGGTCATGCACACTGATCACCGGAACAGCCCTTGGTTATTGATGTTCTTCCCTAGACAAGAAGTCATCGGCCAAGGGCTGTTTCCGTGATCAGCCAGGGTCCCCAAGGGGCCCTCGGAGGTTAAAGATCAAGCTAGCAAAGTGGACCCACAACTTCCTGCGCACGACGCTGGAGGTCGTCCGTGGACCTGCAGCAATCTTTGCCTACGCGCAACATGGAACGGAAACTGTTCGAATCTTGATTCGTGTAACTGTGGACCGAGAGCGCTCGCTCAAGTGTCGCATCGTGTTTCGCTAGAACGGTCATCCGCCGTGTTCGAACGGAGCTCCCAAGGTGTAGAGGAACATCGCCATAGCCGCGAGCGTTAGCGCAACTCGAACCTCAAACTTCATGCGCTGCGTCCTTTTCGATATCTCTGTCGGAACGATGATCGAGTGGGATAATCGCACTTGCTGGTATAGCCGCGCTATAAGGGAGATATCTGGTTGGTTGTGAAAGCGGATCGCGCCGCTGATCTCGGCTCGTGCCAGCCAGATCCGCTTCGGGGCGGTTGGCTCGTGACGGTCGGATGATCGTCGCGAGGATCGTGTTTGTACGATCTGTGGGGCGAGATCGAGCCGTCGCTGCCGCATATCCACGCGAGCAAGCATCGATTCCCGGACCGTAGGCCCTCGGCAACGACCGCAGGTGCCACAGTGCCTTGTCGTACCGCGATTCAGTGGGTGTTTCGCCTCAGGACTCGGATTCGGGCCGGGTTGATGCTCGCGTCGGCTACAGACCGCAACGACGCCGGCGTGTGGCGGCGACCGCACGAGGTCCTGCTGAGAAAACTGCGGTCCGCCAGTCACTTTGACATGTCGACGGTGATCAACGGCTTCCAATCCAGGCGATCAAAGGTGGTACAAACCGGCTCGAGCCCCGGTCGGTGGGCCACAAGCTTCGCTGGCGTGCGAATAGGGCGGCAAGCCGCTGTCGATCCTGCTGACCACGGGCACCGCGGTGGCAGCCCCAGTTTCCAGCAGCGCCGCCCGGTCTTCACGCGCCTCTCTTGGGCGCCGGCGTCCGCGCGTTTGGCCCGATCGACTCATCGCCGACCGCGCCTACACCTTTCCGCGGCGACCGCGCTACCTGCGCCGACGTGGAATCATGGCCTGCGTCCGCGCAGCGTCGACCAGGAAGCACACCGCCGCGCCAAGGGTTCCGCAGGTGGCCGGTCACCGGCCTTCGACCCTGTAGTTCATCGACAGCCGTCGCGACGGGATCGACAGGCTCAAACGCCACCGCAGCCTGGCCGCCCGCCACGACAAAGTCGCCGTCCCTACGAAGCTACCATCCACGTCACCGCCATCAAGGAATGGCTACGCGCACTTCCAGATACGATCTAGGTCGGGGTGGGGTGGTTTGTCGGCCTGGTGGTTGGAGTGTTGTGCCGGTGATTTCGGCCTGCGGGCGGGTGCTTCGGAGTCTGCGGGGCGCGTTCGTAGGCGCGGACCAGCGGGTGGGAGAGGGTGAGCCAGGCCAGGTGGAATTGCGCGACCCATGCGGTGGAGATGAACCGCAGAGCCGCGCTGGCCGGCCGGGCTTGCGGATGACCTCAAGCGTGGTGCGCGGGGTGTCGCGGATCAGTCGACCACGCGGGCGCCCCGGCCAAGGGTGCCGGCGCCCTTCACTGTCGTTGGGTCGATAATGAGGTATGCCTACCGCTCGGCGATTGCTAGTCGAACCGCCAGCGCGTGGAGTTGAAGGAAGCGGTGGTTTGAAAGCCGTAAACGATGGCAGGCTTAACCGCGTAGACATCATAGGGGGGAGGGCCAGCGGTGGGCGCTCCCTCCGTATCGTGGAAGGCAGAGTCCCGCACCGTTACATGCCAGTCGTACTTTGCGGAATATTCATGTGCGACTTGGCGAAGTTTGACCGCCTCGACCACCCTAATGGCTCTACCCTCCACAACCATGTCGAGCGACTCGGCATTAGTGCTCAAGGTACAGCGAGGGTTCAGTGCGAGGTTGCGGGCCTTCCGTGATTTGTTGTTTGCCGCAAAATGCAATGCGTAGTCGTGCCACACGGCCAGAACCGGAACCACGTGCGGGATATTATCCTTGCCAATGGTCACAAGCCAGTATGTATCCGCCGCAGCTAACTGCGCTCTAGCGTTGGCCCAGCTCGTCGGCGGTCCTGCAGACGTGAGCGGGTCACTTGCGCTTGGCTCCATACGGTCACTCCTTCTCTAGATGACCCAACCGCACTCGCTCCGCTGTGGAGATGGCCGGCGTACAGCCCCTCCGGCACCACGTACACTATATTGTACCTGCGGTAACGTTGCCGCACTTGTCGCACTCCGATTGACCCATGACGGTTTGACTTCACATGATGGGCGACATGATCAGTTGGCGTCGGCGTAGGCCGGCCTTCAGTGCCTCGGCAGCGCAGCACGACATATGTCGACGCTTCGCCGTCGAGCCATCGCCGCCCGGCCAGGGAACGATGGTCGGCTTCGCACTCTCGCGTCCACGCGAGCTGGAGCCGCTCAACGCCCTGCGCCACCCGATCGCAGGCAGCAGCAACGGCTGGTTCGTGTGGCGCGGCCCGGCGATCCCGCAGGAAGACGACAAGTTCTTCGCACCCTTGCACGTTGAGCACCTGGACGACTACGCCCCGCAGCTTGAGCCGTACCTTGCACTCCCCCCAGGCTGGGGCGTGGTGCTGGCACCCGACTACGAGGACGTCTGGTACGACGAGACTCTCCTCGACGTCTGACATCGGCACGACGAACCAGTTCCGCAGGTAGGTCAGCCCTAGCCGATCATGTAATGCATCATCCGACACAGATCCATCACGCACCAACTGAAGCCCGGCCGTAACGTTGCCGCACGCTCGATGCAGAGTACCCATGTGCGGCGCCAACGGCGGCGCGGAGACCCGCTTCCCTGGCCATACATCGGTCTTCCCAAACCAGAGTTGCCACCAGCGGCACATGACTGAAGTCATCCTCGTCAAGGTCAAACGGTTGTCTTTATCGAGACGGCTGTGCGCGAGGCCGTGCCAACCCGGCGGGCTCCCGATCTACCGATAACGTTGGAATACCTGCTCACTGCTTGGCTGACCTGCCTGCACCGAATCCACGCCCCAAGTCAACTTGCACGGCATTCTGCTATCGCGGGGTTCCCGCCTCGTACGATCCGGCCCCTAAGCGCCCGGGCGATGTCGCCGTGATGCATGGCGGCAGGCTCGTTTCCAAGGTTCCGCAGGATCGATTCGAGCAACTCGCGCGTCTCGGCTTCGCCGATTCGATGTCCTGTTCGTTGGTGGTTGTTCAGCGCCAAGGCAGCGCGCTCCAAGGCAAGAGCAGAATTCCCCAAACTGTGGTACGCCCTGGCCAGGATAGTTAGGGCACATCCTTCGATTACATTGAAGCCTGCCTGCCTGGCCAGTTCCATCGCCCGGCAAGCGAGGTCGATAGCTGCCTGATGATCGCCGCAACTACCGTGGGCGGTCGCCAAGCCCAGAAGGATCTCTCCAGCCGTGTACCGAAGATTCCGACTATCAGCGATAGCGAGTGCGGTCTGATGGAGACGCATCGCTTCGGTATAATCGCCTTCCGCGTAGTGAACAAGCGCTACGGCATGGCGTGCCACGGCCTGGAGTCGAGGGTCACCCACTCCGTCGGCTAGCTTCAATGCGCGCTGGGCAGAGTGGGCCGCATCCTTCAACCTTCCCATATCACGATCGACGCGCGCGAGCCAGGCGTGACACATCGCCTCACTGTGTCGACTGCCCAACGCACAGAAGGTGGAGAGTGCGGATCTAAGAAGCCGAGACGCGTCCCCCAGTCGTCCGAGAAGGGCATAGAGCTCGCCAAGCGAGGCGACGGCGTGGGCTTCACCCAATCGCGCACCGCTCGCGCGCCAAAGGGCGCGTGCATGGACAGCCAAACGGCAGCCCTCATCGAGTCGGCCCATGTCCCTATAAGCGCTCGCTAGGGTCTCCGTGACCCGTGCGCGTCCAGACGGCCAATCAATGCGTTCGTGAACCTTCAGTGCGCGATCTACGTATTCAATCGATTCGCGCGTGTGGCCTTGAAGAACCAGCGCGATAGCCAGGTTGCTCGACGCTGCGGCTTCCAAGCGGTCCCAGCCTGCCTCGGCAGCGAGCAGCAGAGTACGCTGCAGGTAGATAACTGATTGCCGATAGCTGCCAAGGCAGAAATGAACCTGGGCTAACCCATGGTAGGCTGACGCCCTCGCCAACGCATCCCCGTCGGCACGCGCGGCCGCCGCCGCGGCACGTGCCACAGTCAGCCAGTCGTTGCGATGCCTTCGCTGATCAAAATAGCCGCGCAGGGCGTCGGCGTAGCGCCATGCAGCCGCGCGTGGACCAGAACGAGCCGCGTGGACAGTGGCGGCCACCAGGTTCCGCCGCTCCGCGTCTAGCCATCTGAGAGCTGACTCGACGTCTCTCACCCCAACGGTTGAAGCCGCTCCACCCGCAGACGGCGGCAGCCGTAGCACGTGCGGATATACAGACTCCACAGCGGCAACTGTTTCCGACAAAAACCAGGCGTGGAGCCTTTGTACGGCGGCGTCACGTTGCGCCGCAGTGTCCTCGCGCTCCGCGAGTTCTGCGGCAAACTGGCGAAGCAGATCGTGCATCGTGAAACGGCCGTCGCCCCCCTGCTGCGTGAGCAGATGTGATGCGGAAAGCTTTTCCAGCGTACGATGAGCCTCTGACTCGCTTGTGTCTGCCAGCGCGGCGACGGCGCTCGAGGTGAAATCGCGTAGAGGAACCAAACCGAGTCGCCGGAACATCCGCTGCGCCGATTCGGGCAGGGTGCGGTAGGAGAGGTCAAAGGTGTTTCGAACTGCGATATCATCATCACCGTCCACGGCGAGTGCGGCCAACGGCTGACGCAATTCGAGGTTCGCCACATAATTGGCAATCGGACGACGAGGCTGGTCGGAGAGGGCCGCTCCGGCAATCCTCAGTGCAAGTGGAAGATGAGCGCAAATACGGGCCAGGCTAGTCGCTGCAGTGACCTCCGCCGACACCCGCCCGTTTCCGAGTAAACGACGGAGAAGATCCACAGATTCTTCTAGGCGGAAAACATCTAGAACGAGCCTGCGGGCTCCTTGAACGGCTAAGCCACCTAACCTATCTCTACTCGTAATCAGAACGAAACACCCAGTATTGGCAGGCAGAAGGGGCTGAACCTGGGCCGAGGACCTGGCATTATCCAACAGGATGAGCATTCGCCGGCCGGCGAGAAGAGATCGAAATTGTGCCGCAGCCGCAGCAACATCAACCGGCACGTGTTGAGGCGAGACTCCCAATGCTCCTAAAAGCGTAGTGAGCGCCTCAATCGGACGCATCGGCTTCTCAGTAGCGAAGCCCTTCAGATCTATGTATAGCTGGCCGTGTGGAAATTCGCTGGCCACCATGTGCGCCCAATGAAGGGCAAGCGTAGTTTTACCGACGCCCGCCATGCCGGTGATCGCAGAGATAGCGACGGATCCCGCATGCTGACTTGCAGCGTCGGCTAGCATTTTGTCGAGAACCTTCAGCTCGTCCTCGCGGCCTGCGAAACCGGACACGCTGGCAGGAAGCTGACGAGGAAGTAGTATCTGAGGCTTGATATCGACAGCGGCCACCCCCGACTCTTTGCCTCCGAATTTATCGACGTCACCGCGCAGCATCTGCTCGTGCAGACGCTGCAGCTGCGGCCCAGGCTCGATGCCGAGCTCCTCTGCGAGTAGACTCCTGGTGCTTCGGTACAGTTTTAGTGCGTCCGCCTGCCGGCCAGCGCCGTACAGAGCACGCATCAGGCTGGCCCGCAGGTCTTCTCGGTATGGGTGGGAGCGAGTAAGTCCGGACAGAGCTTCAATCGTTACCCCGTAGTTCCCCAGCGCCAGCTGCGCCTCTGCCCAGCGCTCGTACACCGAGAGCCGAAGCTCTTCCAGCCGAGCGGCCTCGTCATGTACCAACGAGCTTTCAGTAAATTCCGAGTATGCTGGCCCCCGCCACAGATCTAACGCCTCCCGTAAGGCGTCGGCGGCTCGTAATGGGTCACCCTTTTCAAGCGCGGAAGTTCCGTCGACTGCAAGGCGACCGAACCGGCTCGCATCTAGGGCGTCTCCGGCGTGAATCCGGTACCCACCAGGGCCACTCGAGATGAAGTCTCTTCCAATAGCCGACCGCAGTTGATGAATGTACAGCTGCAGGTTGCGCCGCGCCGAGGCCGGTGGTTTGCTGCCCCAGACGGCGCCTATAAGAAGTTCCGTCGTCATCGTTCGCTCTGCGGACGACAGTAGCGCGGCTAACAAGAGCCTGGGTTTGTGCGCCGAACCGATCGGCAGTATCGCGCCATCATGAGTCACCTGGAGATGGCCTAAAACGTGAAACTCCATCCCGCCCCCAAAGAAGTCGGTCACCATTGTTGGCAGCCGCTCCACGCTCTCACGAATAGTATCGGCGTGGCGCTCGCACTTGCTGGCGTCGGCTACGTGAACCGTGGCGTCGACTACCTCAGGATTCTCGCCATCCCACGAATCGGGCACGATCCCGGCGCCGCAAGACGAGCTTCCCAGCTATCATCACCAGAGCTTGCCCTTATTGCGCATCGGCACCTTCGATTGCGGTTGTCCAGATGGCACTTCTACGCGCTCCAGTAAATCGTCGTAGTCTCCCGAGCTACGGCACTCTTAAATGACTCAGCCGGCTTATGCATTCCTATCCTCGCATGCATTCTTGTGTCGCGTCGCGACGAATCAGCCACCTTCTCCGGAAGAATCTGCCCTCGACGATGACGCACCCTTCCCTGTGTCAGGTGTGGCGGCAGACCTACCGAAGGCATGGTCTGGGAGTCTCTCTCCGCAACTTCGCCGCTTGACGGTTGCTGATGACATCCTTTATCTGTCCTCACTCTCTCCCCGGTGCGGTATGCGGCGCTGCTCCCAGCATCTTCTTGGCTACCGTGGTGGCCCTATGTCGCCGTACGGGTTATGCCCCGTTACCTTTTTGGATCTTGCGTTCGATGTGTGGGTGGCCCCTGGGATCAGCGTCTGCGTAGGTGGGGTCGGTGGCCGCCGAGGCTGAGCATGGCCAGGGCGATGAGGGCGTGGGGTGAGTGGAAGCCGAAGGCCGCCTGGGTGGTCAAGCGGATCTTTGCGACGGACTCGGTGCGGCCGTTGGGCATCCCGCGCTCGATGACATCTCGACGACCGGCGCCGCGGCCGGCCGTGGCGTTCCACACCTGTCGGCGAACCTGGTCGACGGCGTCGGTGGCCCACGCAACGAAGTGGAAGGGGTCCGCCCGCGGCCACCTCGCTAACGAAGCCGCCGCGCTAAAGTGCGTCTACCCTGGCCAATCGCCTAGACCCGACGGGGCGGGGCCGCCGACGCTGGTGACCGTGGGCGATCTGCTGCGCCGCGTACGGCGCGGCCGATGCGGGCGTTGACGGACTCGATGGCGTTGGTGGAGCAGACGACGGTGGGGATCTCGGCGTCGAAGGCCAGGAGCGGCACGAACTCGCTGCAGCCAGAACTTGGCGCCTTCGCCAACCTCACCGGCCCACAGGCCGACGATGTCCCGGGTGCCCTCGACCGTGACGGCCAGGGCGAGGTAGATGGGCCGGTTGGCGACCGTCCCGTCGCCAACCTTCACGTGCACCGCGTCGAGGAAGGTAATCGGATAGACCGGGTCCAAGGGAGGGTTCTGCCACTAGGTCAATGCCCTCGACGACCTTGTCGGTGATCGTTGAGATCGTCTGCCGCAACACGTCGGTTCAATAGACCTCGGCCTGGTGGGCCTGGACCTCGCCGGTGGCGCTGACTCCAGAACCCGCTTCGTGAGCTGCTGCAGCAGACCACCGTTCCCGATCAGCTACAGACCCGCCGCACGGGCCTACACTGCTCCACCAGATGGGCGGCCAGCTCCGCATCCACACCCTCCGCCGCGATTGTCCCGGCGCGTTGTTCGCCAGCTCGGCAGTATCGACGGCGACCATCGATCCCTCGGACATCAGGTGCTGCTCCTTAGTAAGGAGCAGCACCTTCGTCTTACAATCCCGCCCAACCACTCACAGACACATCGCCCTTCTCGTCGCCGCATTCGCTTAATCCATGCAGCTCAGCGAGATCGCCACCAACTGGCACGATGAGGGCTTCGCTAACGTAACAACTCAACTGGTGCGCAACTGGTAGTGGTGGCTTAAGGTGATCGGCGAGGCCCCGTACAGGCCGGCAAACCGCTACGGAGCCCCGCCGTGGCACCCCCTCCCGTAGACGAGGGCAAGCCCGGGAGGACGTGCCTGAACTCCGCCTGCGCCTCGTCCGGCTCACCGAAGCACTTGCAGAGCCACCCACGCTGGCTCGCCCGATTCCCGCCAACGTGCGCTCCCTATTCCTATACAGGCCGCCGCGCAGTCCGCAACGCCGACATGGCCGACCTATACCGCACCTATACATAGCGACTTGGTAGCGGCACCTCTCATGTCAGGGCGTTGGCCACCAAGGTCTCCGGGAGCCGTTTTCGACCGCGTGGCGGCCGAGCGCGTCGAACTTGTGGGCCCTTCCCGATGGCGACCGTGCCGTCCACCTCCAGACGGCGAAGACCAGCGGCACCCAGTGCTAATACGGTCATCGCCAAGGGAGTTGCGTAGCCTAGCAGGTCGACGTCCAGCGCCCGCGACGCGCACTACTCCCTACCGACGGCGACCTCGGACGTCTCCCCGCGCTGTAGGGCGCTCGCGCCATCCCCCAGGCGCCTGACTCGTCCCGGAACCCCGGGCCGCGCGGGCGAGACCTTGCCGGCGCCGTGGGTAAACCGGCTCGAGTCGGTTCGGTGCTGCAATCGCGGGGCCAGCAGACCCCGCTACCAGCATAACCGGCTTGCCCCTTAACGCGGTTATCCGTAACCTCATTGCCCATGGTATCGGTTACGCCGGGTGCGCCGAAGGAGGTCGACGGCGACCGCAGCCAGGCACCTGCCTGGTCCAACCCGCACTTCCGCCGGCTGTGGCGCGGGTCCGCCGCCTCGACCCTCGGTGCTGAGATGGCCGAACTCGCACTGCCGCTGTTCGCCCTGGTCACGCTCTCCGCCTCCGCGGCGCAGGCAGGCATTCTGCGGGTGGTCCAGTTCCTGCCGTTCCTGCTGGCCACACTGCCGGCCGGACTGCTGGTGGACCGGTTCCGGCGCGGCCGGCTACGCTTGATGATCATCGCCGATCTGGGTCGCGTGTTCCTCGTCGCGCTCGTCCCCGTCGCCGCGTGGACGGGCGTGGCCAGCATGCCCGGTCTCTACGTCGTCGTGTTCGCCGTCGCGTTGCTGACCGTTCTCTTTCAGGTCGCCGATTTCGCCGTACTGCCGGCGATCCTTGCCGAGGAGCAACTCGTCGACGCCAACGGCAAACTCTCCGCGGCGCAATCCGCGGCCGAAATCGGTGGCCGTGGCCTCGGCGGCCTGCTGGTGCAGGCGCTCTCCGCGCCAGTCGCGCTACTGCTCAACGCGTTCGGGTACCTCATGTCGGCTGTATCCCTGAGCCGAATCCGCTTAACCGAGCCCGACAGGCTGCCGGTCGTCCGCGGCTCGGCCTGGCGCGATGCGGTAAACGGCATCGGCGTAACGATCCGCCACCGGTACGTGCGACCGCTGCTCGGCGAGGCCGCAACGTTCAACCTATTCAACGAGGCGTTCATCCTCGGCCTCCTGCTCTACGCGGTCCGGGACGCGCACCTGAACCCGCTGGCGATCGGCGCGGTGTTCACGGCCGGCGGCCTCGGCTCCTTCGCCGGCGCCTGGTTCGGCGCCCGGTTCACCGCCCGCTTCGGGTACGGCAGGGTCCTGCTCGTCACGCTTGTTCTCGGCAACGGCGCACCGCTAGGCGTGCTGTTTGCCAATCGGGCCGGTGCTGGGCTACTGCCGCTACTCTGCGCGGTCTTCGTCGTCATGGGCGTCGGCATCGGCATGGCCAACGTCCACGCGGTCAGCCTGCGCCAAGCCGCCATACCCGAAGACCGACGGGGTCGGGTCAACGCTGCCTACCGGCTGATCTCATGGGGCGCCATCCCGGTAGGCGCCGCCCTCGGCGGCGCCCTCGCGACGCAGGCAGGCCCGTTCGCTGCGATGGCCGTCGGCGCGGTCGGCGTCTCACTCGCCACGCTGTGGGTGGCCCTGTCGGGGATACCGACCCTGGCCAGCATCCACGACGCGGCCCGGCCCTAGTAGCTAGGTTCGGTGGCGTTTGTTGCAGCGTAAGGGTTTCACGGGTTGGTGGCAGGTGATGCAGGCGCCGGTCCAGGTCGCGTGAGTCGTTGCAGCTCGCGGATGACGGTGTAGAGGGTCAGGCCGGCGCAGCCGCTTTTGGGTCCAGGCGTTGTTCGGTGATGAACAGGTGCGCGGCCGTGACGTGGGTGACGTGGCGGTGCCAGCCGGTGAAGGAGCGGCCTTCGAAGTGGTCCAGGCCGAGGCCGGTCTTCAGTTCCTGGTAGTCGTGTTCGATGCGTCAGCGGATCTTGCCGTAGCGGACCAGGTCGGGGTGGCTGGTGGTGGCGGGCAGGCTGGACAGCCAGTACTTGACCGGCTCGGCCTCGTTGTCGGGCCATTGGGCGATCAGCCACCGCTGCGGCAGGGTGCCGTCGGCGTCGCGCGCGACGCGGTGGCCTGCCGGGCGCACCCGCGGGAAGATGAACCGCCCGCTGGTCCAGGCCGCTGCGGAACTGGTTGTTGTCCCCGTATCCGGCGTCAGCGGCCAGTAGCGGTGGGCGCAGGCCGGAGCCGGCCAGCTCATCGCGCATCTCCACGACCAGCGACCACTTCGGCCGATGACGCTCATCCTCAGGGATCCCGCAACGGCCACGGCGAGCAGCCACCTCGGGCCGATCGGCCTCGTCAACGGCGTGGTCGTCCCACGACGTCGGCAGAAACAGCCGCCAATCGAGGGGGCACGGTGCGGTGTCGGTGACGGTGGACGCTCACCCCGATCTGGCAGTTCGCCACCTTCCCCAGAATGCCGGAGTACTGCCTGGCCACGCCCGGCGAGCTCTTGCCGTCCTTCGGGAAGCCGGTGTCGTCGACCACCCACGCCACCGGCCCAACCACCTCGAGGGCCCGGCGGGCCAGCCGCATCCGCACTGCCGTGGTGTCCCACGTCGAGGTCGTCACAAATTGCTGCAGCCCTTGATGATCCACGCCGAGCCGATCCGCCATCGGCTGCATCGACTTACGCCGCCCATCCAGCAACAGCCCTCGCAAGTACGTCTCACCCTTCGCCCGCTGATCCGACCGCACCAGCGGGGTGAAAACGTCTACGGCGAACGTCGCAAGCCGTTGCCGCACAACGGAAAAGCTCGTCAGGGGCACCGCACCATCGAACTACCCTGAACGATTCCAACGAATCAGCGACACGCCGACCTAACAAAGCACTACTAGGCTGCCGGGGAGGTGTGGGCCGATAGTGGCCGAGGCCGCTTGGTGAGGAAGCGACCTCGGCCAGCGTCACGGATTCCTTTTAGAGTGGGCGTTTCACCAACTGCGGTCTAGATGCAGGTTAAGCTGGGAACCCTGACGTGATCGACTTCCGATCCGATCCCACAATGAGCGCCGTGGAGGACCATCCCTGGTTGCGGTAGGCAGTATGGTCATTGTTCACGCCGCTGACGGCGACGACATCCGAACGTAGATCCCCATCCATGTCGGCAAGCTTGAGGGGCCACAGTGCTCCGAACCCGCTGACGAGTGCTTTGCGGTCCCAACCGACGATGACACCGCTGGAAGCGTTCCACCCCTGATTCCGATAGACCGTGAGGTCGTTGTTCGCACCACTTGCGGCTACGAGGTCAGCGCGCCGGTCGCCATCGATGTCCGCGAAGTCAAACTCGAGCGGCCCTCCGAACCCACTGACGAGTGGCTTACGGTCCCAACCGACGATGACACCGCTGGAAGCATTCCATCCCTGGTTGCGGTACACAGTAACGTCGTTGTTCGTGCCCGTGGTTGTGATCAAGTCGGCTCGCCGGTCGCCGTCGATGTCGGCGAATTTGAGGCCATTGAGCGAGCCAAACCCACTGACAAGCAGCTTACGGTCCCAGCCAACAATGACACCGTTGGCAGAATTCCATCCTTGATTACGATACGCCGTAATGTCATTGTTGGGTCCACTCACCGAAATCAAATCCGCCCGACCATCCCCGTCGATATCGGCGAACGTGGTCCGAGATGCATCCCCGAACCCGCTGACAAGCGACTTACGATCCCAACCGACGATCACGCCACTGGAAGCGCTCCACCCCTGATTACGATACGCCGTGAGGTCGTTATTAGGGCCACTCACCCCGATAAGATCCGCCCGGCCATCTCCATCAATATCAGCATACTCCGTCTGCTCGACGACACCTAGATCGTCAACGATGTTCTTGTATCGATACGGTCTGTATTGGCTGGTGGGGTGACCATCAATCTGACCGGCGCCGTTGCCGCCATCGTCCGACTGCGGCCAGGCGCCGCCGAGGGCAGGCGTTGCAGCACCGCTGAAATCACCGATACGGTGCCGAAGGCCGTTGCGCTGGCCATCCGTTCCGCCGAACCCGTAGTAGGTGAACCTATCGTGGTCGATCCACGCTTCGAACAGGACGACATGGCCATCCGTACCCCCGCCGCTGCCGTCGTCATCGACGGTGAGGTAGTCGCCCGGCCTGAGATCCTGCCGGCTGATCGGGACACCATAGGTAGAGGTACTCAGAATAAAGGAACTCGGACTAGAGGCGAGGTGCAGTGACATCGAGACGAAGCCCGAGCAGTCCCGCCGATACCTATGATGGCCATCGACGTCAGCAAGCCACAAGCTAGTATCCCCGCCGTCGTAACGGGCTGGGTCCTGCGCATACCAGTGGCGCGCTCGGTCCAACACTTCGGAACGAGTGATCGGACCACCTGCCGTAGAAGCGGCATGCGCGGGCATCGGGTCGGCAGTAGCTGCGACCGCGGCAGCGGCCAGACCAACCGCTGCAGCAACCACCCCGCAGAACACGGAAGATAGGAGACGATGAATCTTCACAAGAACCCTTCCCTTGAGATATCCCACGTTAGGAATCTTGGGAACCACGGTGAGTCGACCTGGTATAGCCACCGCACAACGCGCTTATATCGGATGCATTTCTCTCGACTGGAGGTCAGCGCTGGTGATACAGAGGTTCAGGGGTTGTGGCGAGACGCCAATTCGATCCGGAGCTCGTGAGTGAACTGCGGATGGTGTGGTAGCCCCCTGGGGTGTCGCTATGGGGTTGGTCAAGTGGTGAACGTGGCCGCTGGTCGCGGCTAGGGCCTGTGTCGAAGTCCGTCACAGCCACTCGTTGATTGCGGCGAGGTGGATGGTGGCTTCGTAGCGGACGGCCAGCTTGTCGAAGCGGGTGGCCACGGCGCGGTTGCGCTTGAGCCGGTTGATGCCGCACTCCACGGCATGACGCTGCTGATAAATGTGCGGGTCGAAGGCCGGTGGCCGGCCTCCCTTGGATCCCTTCGCTCGTCGGTGGGCGTCCTGGTCGGCCTTGCTCGGGATGGTCGCGGCGATGCCACGTCGCCGCAGGTAGGACCGGTTGGCTTTCGACGTGTACGCCTTGTCGGCCAAGACCCGATCCGGGCGGGTCCTCGGGCGGCCGGTGGTCAAGCGGGGGACGCGGATGGCGGCCAGGACCGGGATGAACTGCGGACTGTCGCCGCGCTGTCCGGCGGTCAGCACGATGGCGAGGGGTTTCTGGCCCTGCTCGCAGCCCAGGTGCAGCTTCGTGGTCAACCCACCGCGGGACCGGCCCAGCGCATGGTCGGCCGGCTCGACGCTGACACCGCCGGGTGGTTCGGCCTGCAGATCCCTCTTTTCCTCGCCCCGGCGGCGTGCTGGTGAGCGCGGGCCGTGGTCGAGTCCACCGACACGTCCCAGGTAATCCGCCCGGCCGCGTCGGCCAAGGTCTGCAACGTCGTCAGCACCCGCTGCCAGGTCCCGTCGCGCTGCCACCGCCGGAACAGCCCATACACCGCTGACCAGGACCCGTATTGCGGCGGCACGTCCCGCCACGGCGCGCCCACCCGGATTCGCCACCGGATCCCATCGATCAACTGCCGCCTACTCCACAACGACGGTCGACCTGGCCGCTTCGGCGCCGGCAGCAACGGCTGCAGCACCGCCCACTGCACGTCGGTCAGGTCAAACCGCCTCGTCACCGCTAGGGTGTCCACGAGGTCTCCGGTTTTAGGTTCTGCTTGGTCGCTGAACCATCTACCGGAGACCTCGCCCATTTTCGATCTCCGACACGCGAAGATCCTCAGGCCAACTCAAGCACTGGCACCGACTTCGACACACGGCCTAGGCGCGTTGCTCAACGCCCAGGACAGGACCTGTTAGGCGAAGGGGTGCTCCTGATCAAGGAGCATCACCCGGATGTTAGAAAAGTCGACGACCGCTGCGGAACCTGCCGCCGTGGCGAAGAACTGGCTGGGGCAGCCGGCGAACGGTGTCGATGCCGGCTTGGTCGCCCACCTGGTGGAGCAGCCCGGGCGGGCCTGTGGCTGATCGCTGATGGCGGTCGGTTGCGGCAGCTCACGAAGCGGACGGGCTCCCCGGCAATCCAAAGTCCTGCCTCGTCGTGCACCCGGACAGATTAAGAGCTCCTAACTAAATGATGTTGGGGCGTGTCCTCGGGACGTGAGGATCGTTCTGTCTGAACGTGAGGAGGGTGAGTAGCCGCCGTGGATCGTCTCGGACGAGTTGTGGGCCGAGATCGCACCGCTGCTGCCCCCGTCCGCCCGGCGGCATCGGTTCCCGGGCCGCAAGCCCCTCGATGACCGCAAGGGGTTGTGCGGGATCCTGTTCGTGCTCTACACCGCGATCCCGTGTGGGTTACCTGCCCAAGAGCTTGGGTTCGGGTCGGGAATGACCTGCTGGCGGCGGCTGCGGGACTGGCACAACGCCGGCGTCTGGCAACGCCTCCACGAGGTCCTGCTCGGCAGACTGCGGACCGCAGGGCAGTTGGACATGTCCCGGGCGGTGATCGACGGCTCCCACGTCCGGGCGCTCAATGGCCGCCCAAAATCGGTCCGAGCCCGGTCGACCGCCGCAAGCCAGGCTCGAAACACCACGTCATCACCGACGCAGGCGGCATCCCCCTCGCCGCAGCGTTGACCGGCGGCAACCGCCACGACGTCACCCAACTGCTACCCCTGGTCGACAAGGTCCCCCGGATCAAGGGCATCCGCGGCAGCGACCCGACCGGATCTACGCCGACCGTGGCTACGACTTCGACAAGTACCGCCGCGAGCTACGAACGCGGGGCATCACATCCGTCATCGCCCGACGCGGAGTCGGCCACGGCTCCGGCCTCGCACCCGACGCTGGGTCGTTGGGCAGACCATCGCCCTGCTGCACTGGTTCCGCCGCCTCTGGATCCGCGACGACATCCACGAAGCCTTCCTCACCCTCGCCTGCGCCATCATCTGCTGGCGCAAGCTCCAACACTCAAAGAGTTAGTAGTTCTAAGCCGCAGGCCTCGACGCTAGTTTCCGTGGGCCGCAGTCGAGGCCGCCGACGGTACCCCGCACCGCCGGCGCTTATTGCGGAATAGCCCTATTTGATCAGATCCGGCGCCTACTTACAACACACGTTGCAACCACAATCATTGCAACGACCAGCACGCCCGCGCCGAGGAGAACCCAACTGTCCATGCCGCCCCGCCTCTCGTCGCTGCCCCGAGCATCTGTCTGGTGCGAGGCGAGGCCCGGAGGCATCTTCCGACTAATGTCGTTGGGCGATGGCGAAGTGACCGCAGTGACCGGGGTCAACAACCCATTCACCGGATTGACCACGCCGAAGCCATATTCGTTGTCTCGGCCCGGCGTCCCTTTGTCTATCGCGGTGGCTGTGAGATGGTCGGTGATCCGTTTCGCGGTCAAGCTGGGGTATTTCGACCAGATCAGCGCGGCAACGCCAGACACGATCGCGGCGGCTGGGCTGGTGCCCGAGCCGGATCGGTAACCGTTGCCAGGCACCGTGCTCATGACATTGACGCCCGGTGCCGCGATTACAACGGCTTGGCCGCGCGTGGAGATGTCGGCGATGTTCCCGTCACGTCCGACCGCGCCGACTGCGATGACTCCAGGGTAGGAGGCAGGCGCTATGACGCGATCGTTGCGGGGGCGGTTGCCTGCTGCGGCGATAATGATGACTCCCGCATCGACCGCCTCCTGCACTGCGTCGAACGCGGTGACGTCGGACTCCACCGAGATAGAGATGATCTTCGCGCCGCGCCGGACAGCCTCTCTGATCCCATTAGACATCGCATCGCCAGAACCAATGTCATCGATGACGCCGATGTCAATTGGCAAGATCTTCGCACGAGGCGCGATGCCCATCGCGCCGTCGGCGTTGCTACCACCATGACCGTGCGCTGCGATGAGGCCTGCCATGGCGGTACCATGACCGTCGGTGTCGCCCCAGCCGTTGCCGCTGCCACCCCTCACCACGTCGATTCCTTGAAGAACGTTACCCTTTAGATCAGGGTGGTTGCCGTCAACCCCGGTGTCGATGACCGCGACCGTGATGCCGTCGCCCCGGCTCTGCTGGTGAGCCTGAGCGATCCTTAACATTGACAGGTGCCACTGACGGTCGCGGTTTTTGTCAGCAGGCGCTGGCGCGCCGATCGCTACAGAGGTGCTGGCGGCAAGAACGCTCGCTGCCAGCACGGAGACGAACCTCCTCATCGGGCAGGACCGATCCACCGACCGGAGTTGTTGTGGATCCTCCGCTCGGGCGAAAAGGGCGTCTCCGCGAAGACAGCAGGTTTATCTGCAGCGGTTGACGTACCACCGATCCGGATACTCATGATTGCCCGCCTTCTGTTCGCTGTCCCGTTCCCGGCACATTTGAGCTGCAACAGCATAGCTTCGGAGCGTGGGGCCAACAACTGTTGCCGGCCGCGCACTAGCCTGGGTATATTTGCGTGCCTGCCACGCCGTTGCAGCAGCGGCATCAACCAGAAACTGGGCTGATCGAGCAGTCATGGCTGATGACGACCTCGCTGGCGAGGCCACCCGGGTCGCGAATCGGATCCGGGGGACTACTCAATGAGCTGTTTGCAACCTGACTTGCGCTGCTCCTCGCCGAGTTGAAGGACGAGATCGCGGTTAGGCCGTGTTTCATAGCTGGGGTTGGCCAGTCAGGCCCCGGTCAGGGATCTCGGCGTGTCGGTGATCGATACGCAGTGAGGTCTCCGGTAGATGGTTCATCGACCAAGACAGACCATCAGCACGGAGACCTCGTGGCCACCATACCGGTGACGAGGCGGTTCGGCCTGACTGACGTGCAGTGGGCGGCGCTGGCGCCGCTGCTGCCGAGGGGTAAGAAGCCAGGACGGCCGCTGAAGTGGAGTAAAAGGCAGCTCATCGACGGGATCCGGTGGCGGGTGCGGGTGGGTTCGCCCTGGCGGGACGTGCCGGAATGCTACGGACCCTGGCAGACGGTCTACGGGCTGTTCCGCCGTTGGCAACGCGCTGGGGTGTGGCAGCGGATCGTTACCGGGCTGCAGGCCCGCGCCGACGCCGCGGGTCTGATCACCTGGGACGTCAGCGTCGACTCGACCATCGCTCGGGCGCATCAGCACGCCGCCGGCGCCCGCACCCAGCCTGAGCTGCAGAAGGAACCACCGGGCGGGGTCGAGGACGAGCCGGCTGATCACGCTCTGGGTCGGTCGCGGGGTGGCTGGACCACCAAGCTGCACCTGGCCTGCGAGCAGGGCCGCAAGCCGCTGTCGATGCTGGTGACCGGCGGGCAGCGCGGCGACAGCCCGCATTTCACCCGGGTCCTGGCCCGCATCCGGGTCCCCCGGCTCGACGGCGGCCGGCCCCGCACCCGTCCCGACCGGGTCCTCGCGGACAAGGCATACAGCTCCCGCGCCAACCGTGAGCACCTACGCCGACGTGGCATCCCGGCCACGATCCCGATCAAGACCGATCAGGCCGCCAGCCGGCGCAAGAAGGGATCCAAGGGCGGCCGACCGCCGACCTTCGACGCCCACATCTACCAGCAGCGTCACGCCGTCGAGTGCGGCACCAACCAACTCAAACGCCATCGAGCCATGGCCACCAGGTTCGACAAGCTCGCCGTGCGCTACCAGGCCACACTCCACGTCGCCGCGATCAACGAGTGGCTCTGACCGCGAGCTATGAAACACGGCCTAGTCCCGCTTGACCAGCGACAGAGAGTCGGATGCCACCCCCCGTCGGCACTCCAGTCTCGGCTACCCCCCCCGGCCCTACGAGGTAAACGGCCGCGGCTCGTTTTCGCCATCACGGTAGCGTTAGATCACCCCAACACTGTCCGTCGGTACGGGTCACGCTCCAGGGCGCGATCTTTACACCCAGGAATTATCTTCTCGATCTGTCGATTGGCGGTCAGTCTGACTCGTCGGTGATGTAGGCGGGCCCAGGAGGGCTCCACGTGAAGGGATGATTGACATGGCACGCTATCTGCTTCTCATCCACGGCGATGAGCGGGAATGGGCCGCGATGTCCGATCAGCAGAGGCAAGAACTCGCTGAGGGTCATCGCGCCTTCGTCGCGGCGGGCGGAGCGGCGGTCCTCGACTCCGGGGAACTGGAGCCGGCGAGCTTGGCGACGTCGCTACGCGCGGACCCGACTGGTCGGCTGACGATCACTGATGGGCCGTTCCTGGAGACCAAGGAGGCAGTGGGAGGCTACTATCTGATCGAAGCCGCCGACCTCGACGAGGTGATCGGTCTGGCGTCGAGGCTGTACGAGGCCTCCGCCGGCCATAGCGGGGTGGAGATCCGTCCGGTGGTCGAGCACGGATGAGCGCCGAGGTCGTTGCGGCGGTCGCGCAGGCGCACCGCCGCGACTGGGCCCAAGTACTGGCCGCGACGGCTCGCCTGACCGGGAGCCTCGACCTCGCCGAGGAGTGCACCCAGGACGCCTACGCCCAGGCGCTGCAGACCTGGTCTCAGGTCGGCATCCCGAATCGCCCCGGGGCGTGGCTTACGACCACCGCGCGCAACCGGGCGCTGGATGTGCTGCGTCGCGAGTCGGTGCTGCGCCGGGCCCTACCGCTGCTCGTAACTGAGCAATCGGTGCCCGTGCCGGAGGACGGCCTTGATGATGACCGCCTGCGACTCATCTTCACCTGCTGTCATCCGGCCTTGTCTCGCGACGCTCAGATCGCGCTGACACTGCGACTGGTATGCGGCCTGTCAACGGCGGAGGTGGCCCGCGGCTTTCTGGTGCCGGAACCTACCATGGCCGCGCGGATCACACGGGCTAAGAAGAAGATCACCGCCGCCCGCGTCCCGTACCGGGTGCCCTCACCCGACCATCTCACCGAACGCCTCAGCGCCGTCCTTGATGTCGTACATCTGATCTTTACTACCGGCCACACGGCGCGGATCGGTGCGCGTCTTGTGCGCCGGGACTTGATTGACAGCGCGATCAGCCTCGCCCGGATGCTGCACCTGCTCATGCCGAACGACGCGGAGATTGGCGCCCTGCTCGCGCTGCTCCTCCTCACCGACGCACGCGCAGCAAGCCGCCTGTCCGCCACTGGGCGGCTGCTACTGCTCTCGGAGCAGGACCGCACGCGTTGGGACACTAGGCTGATCGGTGAGGGTATATCCCTGTTGACCGATGCGCTACGCCGCCAGCCACCAACCCGGTATGCCGTCGAGGCCGCGATAGCCGCGGTCCATGCCCAGGCGCCGACCTGGCAGGACACGGACTGGGCAGAGATAGTCGGGCTATACGACGTTCTACTCCGGCTCTGGCCCTCGCCGGTGGTCGAGCTGAACCGCGCCGTCGCGGTGGGATTCCGCGATGGCCCGCAGGCAGGCCTTGACGCGCTATCCCCGTTGGCCGCTGAGCCGGCACTTGCGACCTACAGCTACCTCAGCGCCACCCGCGCTGAGTTCCTGCGGCAATTGTGCCAGTGGGCCGAGGCGGCGGACGCGTACGAGGAGGCCCTTACCCTCACCGATAACGACGTCGAACGCGCCTTCCTCACCGAGCGGCTCAGCGACGTCCAGCGTATACCAGCCGGGAAAGAACGGACACAGAAGGCCTCAGAGTGAGCGATATCGTGATCGAGAAAATCGTCAGGCCCGGGCGAAAGTTGTCGGGATCATGGCCGGAAGTGATCGCCTCGATCCTCGACTACCACCGAGCGACTTTCTTGTGGAAGTGCGCCGGGCTCTCCGAGGCGGAGCTACGGCAACGCTCTGTGATGTCGTCAGAGTTGACCCTGCTGGGGCTCATGCATCATCTGCAAGGTGTCGAACGTTACTGGTTTCAGCGGAGGCTTGCAGACAAAACACCGATTTTCAAACCCTATCGGATCTACGTCACGGCTGACGGAGGCGAATGGCTCGACGTGGCGGATCCCACGCCGGCCAAGGATGTCTACGTGGATTACCTCGCGGCGTGTGAAGAGTCGCGAAAGGTGTTCGCGAAGGTCACCGAAGACGTCTCACGCCTGGTGCAGAGCCCGGAGTTTGGCGAGAGCGACGTGCGGTTCATCCTCGAGCATCTAATCGAGGAGTACGCGCGGCATGTGGGCCATGCGGATCTCCTCCGCGAAGCCATCGACGGCGCCATCGGCGAATAGGTCGATCCTTTAGGGCCCAGGTGATCGATAAGGTGGGCGGTGCGGGTCGTCGCCTCTTCGGGTATCGTACTCACCGTTTCCCGCATCGGGATTGAAGACGCGGCACTCCGGCCGTGCCCACTGGTGCTGCATTTCGGCGCAACTCCCGCGAGATCGTCGACGCGTCGCGCCAGGTGAAGTCGGGCGGTTGCGTCTGCCGGGAAGACCGCTCGGTGGACGGGGTCGACGATTCGTGCGGCGTCCGATTGCCCGAGCGCCGGGTGGCCGCCGAGGTTTGCCGAGCTGGTCCGGGGGGGGATCATGGAGTGGTTGGCGATGGTCGCGGCGGGTGCGCGAACCTCGACCAGTTGCCGATACCGGCCCGTTCGGGTCGGGACTGAACACCGCGATGGCGGACATCGGGCCGGACGCCTAGATGCTCGCGTCGTAGGCAACCAGGGGTCCTTGCCGGCGTGCCGCAGATGCCAGACGGCGACCGGTGGCTTCCGGATGCAACGGCATCGCTTACGGGGATACAGATTCCTGGATGACCATACACGTGAGTCGTCGCGGTGGGGTCCGGCCGTACGTCGTGGACGCGGCACTTGGACCTTGGATACCTCGACAATCCCTCTACCAGACCACCAACGGCGACGCCAGCAGGGAACGCGAGATGGCCGGCAGCTTACCACCTAACCGAAGATCGGGAGGTTTTCCGTCGTACTGACAAAGAAGATCATTGGGCAAACGCTGTCCCCGTGCCGCCTAAGGGTTACTCACAGGGCCCAAACGGGGTTAAAAACCGAGTTGAGTGATGCTTCGTCGGACGTTTGCTCTCATCAAGGCAGGGGACGGGTCTAAGCTGGCGTCGACGGAGGAGGGATCTGCGTTATGGCTTACGGGGTAACAATGTTTGAATTGCCGGTGGATGACCTGGCCCGGGCCCATGCGTTCTATAGCGAGGCGCTTGGATGGCATATCGCGCCCTTGCCGGGTTTGCCAACAATATCACTTGAGCTTGCTGCTAAGGGTAAAACCTTGCAACGAGCGATCATGGAAGCGGTGCCCACGGCGGTTGGCCAGGACGGCTTTCCGGTCGAATCGGGGATGATCACTGGCATCCTGACTCAACGCGTCCCCGAGATCCATAATCCCGCCATTATCCTTGAGGTCCAAGATATCGAGGAAGCCCTTAGACGGGTTGAGAGACACGGCGGGAAAATAGTAGCTGGCCAACAGGCTGCGGGTGAGTTTGGCTTCTTCGCATACGTTTCCGATACAGAGGGCAACGTCCTTTGCTTGTGGAGAGATGTCGTTCCCGGAGTCAGGATCGGCGTCGCTGCTGTCGTATAGCGGGCTCATCGCCTCTCGAGCCTTCCCGACGTGAGCGTCTCTGCCGCGTCGCTCCCGCAGCGCGGACGTGATCGATCAGGCTGACAGCGGTCGTGGGACTGCGAGGCTCGGTGCGGATCGGTGGGCGGCCCGCTCGGCCCACACCCGCTGGACTAGCCGCACATTGGGCTCGTGTGCAAGGGCGTATCCTTTGAGTGCTGTCCCCGTAGCCAGCGCCCGCGGCCAGTTCGGTGAGCATCTCCACGACCAGCGCCCAACCTCGTCGATGACGCTCCCGACTTACTGATCCGGCACCGGCCCCGGCTAGTGCTCTGACCACGAACGTTCACGGTGTTGGGGTCAGGTTGCGCGGGTGGCGGGTTGGCCCCAGCGTCGTTGTCGTTCGCTGCGGATGCGGGCGCGTTCGCGGCGTTGGGCGGTCAGGACGTCGGGGTGGCGGGCGTTGGCGTTGCGCCAGCGCAGGTAGGCCTGCAGTTTCCGGGTCAGCGCGGGGTGGTTCGGGTGGTTCGAGCCGGCGATGACGAAGGTGCGTAGTGGCCCGAACTGGGCCTCGATCGGGTTGGCCCAGGAGGCGTAGGTCGGGGTGAAGCAGAGTTCGACCTTGTTCCGGGCCGCCCATCTGCGGATCTTCGGACCTTTGTGCGCGGACAGGTTGTCCAAGATCAAGTCGATCCGCGCCGTCCGGACGGGCGGCGCGGATCGACTTGAGCGCCGCGAGGGTGTTCGCGGCGCTCTTGCGGCGCCGGTCGACGCCCCAGAGCTGGTCGTCGCCGACGGAGTAGCAGCCGTGGAACTGCCGGACTCCGTGGAGCTTGTGGTAGTTCGCAGGCAGCCGGTGCGGGTGCCCGGCCGGCGTCCACCCGGCGCCGGCTTGGGGACGGATCACAGGGGACCGAACTCGTCGAAGGCGAACACCCGCTGCGGGAACTGGGTGCTCACGTACTCGATCCGGGCGAGTTTGGCCTCGCGCTGCGGGTCGGTGGACCCCTTCCACCTCTTGGTCCGCTGGAAGGTGATCCGATGCCGGTGCAGGATCTGCCGCAGCCGTTCCCGACCCACCCGGACCCGGCGGGTGGCATCAACACGCAGGTGATCGGCGAGCTTGCGGATGCTCCATCGGGTGAACGGCCGCCCCAACGCTTCGGGGCGGGTATTGGCCGTCTGACGACGAACTGCTCCTCGTCAGGACTGATCAGGCGGGGACGGCCATCCGCCCACCGAGGGTCCAGGCTGACCATCCCCATCTCGTTGAACCGGTGGATGACCTGCCGGATCGTGTCCTCGTCGGCCTGGACCAGGCGAGCGATCGCCGGCACCGTGTTCCCACCAGCAGGCGCGAGCACGACCATGGCCCGCCGTAGCCGGATCGGTGAACCGGTTCCCCGGCGGGCGATTCGCAGCAGCTGCTGACCTTCCTGATCACTCAGCCGCCGCACGCGTACAGGATCTGCCACCACCACAGCCTGACCGCCACGCCGCCGCCCGGCCAGCAAGCCAGACAGCGTGTCAACCAACACCGTGAACGTTCGTGGTCACGGCACTAGCGACAACATCAGGGCGGCCTGCCGCGTCAACGGCGTGGTCGTCCCGCGCCGTCGGCACAAACAGCGACCAATACAGAGGCGGCGCTGTATCAGTCATGGCGTGGACACTCACCACGATCTGGCAGCTCGCCACCCACCTCCCCATGTCGGAGTACTTCCTGGCCACGCCCGGCGGGAACTTGCCGTCCCTCGGAAAGCCGTACGTCGACCACGCGCGGAACAGGTTCGACCATCTCATCCGCGCAGTGAGCCAGCCGCATCCGCGCCGCCGCGATGCCCGTCGAGGCCGTCACGAACTGCTGCAACCCCTGATGATCCGCCTCGACTCGCTGCGCCATCGACCTCCGCCGCCTATCCGACAGCATCCGCCCCCGCAGATACGACTCACCCTTGGCCGCTGATCCGACAGCACCAAGGGGTGAAACACGTCCGTGGCGAACGCCGCGTGCCGCTGCAGCACAACGGAAAGCTTCTCATGGCACCGCAATAACAACCAACCCGCAAACAGCTCCAACGACGCAGCGACACACCAGCCTTAAACGAACGCTATTAAACGCTGCCGCGGTCAACAGCGTAACGAATTAAGATATTGCGCGAGCTTTCTAGGATGCGGACATCCTTCGGAGTGAGAGACACTGGAGATTGGAGTTCAAAGGTGGGCGTGCCATCCGAGAGGATAAGAGCTCCGACGATGAGATGTAGCTCATCCACTAAATCAGACGTTAATAGATCGTTCCAGAGAACATGGCTACCGAACACCAAAATGTCCTTGCCCTCAGAACGCTTCAGGTTCACAACTTCGTCGTACGCGTCGGCGCGGCGGACAATCTTCGTGAGATGCTGCCATGGTTGTGTCATCTCTGCGGTTAGCCGGTCCGAAATGACGACATGCTCGATGGTATTGAGGAGTCGTGATATCTCCCGCCAAACCGGCCGTTGGCTCTCATCCTCTGCGATGCTCGGCCAGTAGCCCCTAAATGCCTCATACGTGCGTCGCCCGAGCAGGAGTGTGCTCGCAGTGCCCAGCCGCTCGAGATTGTAGGCGTGAAACGGGTGGTCCACTGGCAGAGCCATAATGTCTTTGCCGGGGCCTTCGTAATAGCCATTCAGGGACATAATGTTGCAAACGATCAACTTGCGCATGAAGAGCAGCCTTTCTGGTATGCACCCGCGAAACGTTTTAGAAAATAACACTCACTGGCATGCGGGCAAGTCGTCGTTTGGCCTCGCCAGATGGTCAGCAGGCAGGCTTGCCGATCCCGCATGTCCATGAACAATATGCCATGCGTGCGACAGGTTGAACTGGTCTTACGCCGGTGCAGCCGTCGCCAGCATAGCGCCCGTTACGTTCGGGAGATGGGCGCTTGTCCCCGAGTAGATCACGTCGATACTTGCCGTCATCACTAAAACCCGAGTGTCGTGCATAGGGCTATATTCCTGCCATAGCAGGCGTACACCGAGCGCAGGGGCGGGGGCGCAGGCGAGCAGTACCCACTGCCCCGATCGCTGAAGCCCTCGACCAGCGGCCGGGGCGGGCGATGCGGGTGAGGCGTGTTCCTCGGGTTGGATGTCGGCAAACGTGATCATCACGCGGTCGGGCTGACCCCGGACGGCGAGCGGCTGCACGACGGTCCACTGCCCAACACCGAGGCCAGGCTGCGGCAGCTGTTCGACAGACTAAGCCGCCACGGCCTGGTTCTCGTGGTGGTCGACCAGCCCGCCTCGATCGGCGCCCTGCCGATCGTGGTCGCACGGGCGTGCGGACATCAGGTGGCCTACCTGCCCGGCCCGGCCATGCGCCGCATCGCTGACCTGCATCCAGGGTGCGGCGAAGACCGACGCCCGCGACGCCTACGTCATCGCCGACGCGGCCCACGCCCTGCGCACACGCTGCGGCGGACCGACGTCGGTGATGAGCCCTGGCCGAGCTGAGGGTCCTGGTCGGCTTCGACGACGACCTCGCCGGCGAAGCCACACGCAAAGCGAGCCGGATCCGGGGACTGCTCACGCAGATCCATCCCCGTTCTGGAACGGGGTCCTCGGCTTGAAAGTGCAGCACAAGGCCGTCCTAGAGCTGCTGTCCCGCTGCGGCGGGCCAGCAGGCCTGCGCCAGGCCGGCCGACGCCAAACTGCTGTCCATCGCCGCACCCCACACCCCTCGCCTGGGTGAACGACTCGTCGAACAGATCATGACCGCCCTCGACGAGCAGACCGTCTGTCCCCGGCACCCAGGCCGCGGAGACGATCCTGCCCCGCCTCGCCGACACCCTCCGCGACATCCAGCCACAATACGATTACGTCACCGGCGAGGTCGAAAGGATGCGCGAAGCACACCCTCTCGCCCCGGCCCTGCCCTCGATGCCCGGCGTCAGGACCGCCGCCCGGACCCTCCTCGACCTCGGCGACGACACCGCCGTCGCCACCCCCAGACACCTCACCGCCTACGCCGGCCCGCCCCCGTCACCCGCCCCCGGCAGCAGCATCCGCGGTAAACACCCACCCCGAGGCGGCAACCCTCAACACGCGTTCTTCCCCGCCGACCTCCCGACCAGCACCCTCTCGACAGGGAGAGGCTGAACCGATGGATGAGCCACCGTCAGCCCGGCAATCGGCGTGACATCGACGGTGTCCCCCGCCTACCCGCTTACCTGGGCAGCTACGGGTCGGCCGGTCGTCGGATCAGGAAACGCGACCCAGTTCAGTTGAGTTGTGATCGACCGCAGTGCCGCCACCTACTCCCCCGTCGGCCACAGAGCCACCGGCTCACAGGCAGGTCCAATCGACGCCGACACAAGCACGTCATGGCGGTCAGATCGTATGACCGGCAAGCCCTCGGCCACGAGAGCTCGTACCAGCGACTTGCCTTGCGCACCCAGAGGGAAGCCAATAACCTACACAGTGACTAAGGTGGTTACGTGCCGTTCCGGAGGCGCAGGCTTGTAATGGATGCAAATCGCCACTGCGACGAGAAAGGCCGATCCCCGCTGACAGCATTTCGATCGACTCACCTGCCGTCCACAGACCAGTGCTCATGGGCCTCCCCGGGAGACCCATGCATTCCGGATGCGCCGGTACGCTCCTCGAATCCTCGCCAGAGCGAGCATCAAGTTCGGCGCCCTCTGACGCGCTTCGGAAGAATAGGGAGCGAACTCTCGCCGAACGAAATAAAGGGTTGGAGCATCGAACATTCGCATATCGCGGTTGCTTCGGCCTCATGCGGTAAACGCGGCCTACCCCAGGCCAGCACCTCCGAAAGAGGCCCGATAGTACAGCCAGGTATATGCGGTGAGGAGCTTAACGGCTTGCGGATGAACGCCGCATCTCCTGAACGGCCACCGCGATGCGGTTCTTAGTGCTCGGCCATTTTGTGGCCAATATGGACGGCGAGAGCCAGAAAATCGGTGGCAAAAAAGTTCGAGCCCTGCTCGCGTCGCTGCTCCTTCGGCCAAATCAGGTCGCATCCACCGCCGATCTGATCAGGCGAGTCTGGGGGGATGCCTCGCCAGCAGCGCCGCGACGAGTATTGCAAACGTATATCGTTCGTTTGCGACAGGCGCTTACAAGCAGCGAGGCAATTATCACAAGACCGGACGGGTACGAAATCCGTGTGGAAGACGATGAGTTGGATCTGCTGCAGTTCCAGCAGTTGATCGGGAAAGCTCGTGACGCCGGCCGACTCGAACAGGAGCGGGAACTGCTTCATGACGCCCTTCGGCTATGGCGCGGGCCAGTCTGCGCAGATATACAATCCGACATACTTCATGGATACGATGTTCCGCCAATTACGGAGCAACGATTGCTGGCACTAGAGCGTCGCATTGAAATCGACATCCGACTTGGCTGCATCGCTGACCTTGCTCCAGAATTGTTTCGAATCACGAAGGATTTTCCGTTCAGGGAAAGACTGTGGGTCGAACTCATGGCGGTACTGTACCGCCAGGGCAGACAGGCCGATGCCCTAGATGCTTACCAATCAGTATCCAGGCAGTTGAACAACGAGATGGGTATTGAGCCAGGGCGCGAGTTGCAGGAGACTTATCTCCAGATCCTACGTGGCTGCGGGAGTAGCGAATTGCTATTTCCGCCAGAGATCGCCGAGATAAGGCGGTTCTCCGTCTCATCTGCCGCAACGCAAACAACTTCGGCGCCCAACACTCAGGCCATCGTGCGCCAAGGCCCGACGCGGAGTTTTCGAAACAAGCCTCACGAATTGCCAACACGCAGTGCGAAACTCTACGGTAGGGCGGCGAACCTGAAGGCCATGGACGACACTCTCCGCCATTTTAGACGGGAAAACAGGGTCGTTCCTGGAACCATCGTAGTCGACGGCGCAGCTGGCGTCGGCAAAACTGCGCTTGCAGTTAACTGGTGTACTGCTGCCACCGATGATTTTCCCGGAGGTCAGCTCTATCTCGATCTCCAGGGATTCGGGACACATCCACCAGTTGGCACGGTTGACGCACTCGCCATTCTGCTATGCGGCCTTGGAATAGCACCGTCAGACCTTCCCGTTGATATCGCTAGCCGCTCCAATCTATTTCGCTCTCTCACCGCAGGGCAGCGGATCCTGGTGTTACTCGACAACGCCCGTGACTCCGACCAAGTGCGACCATTGCTCCCAGGGCGGAGCTGTACGGCGGTAGTTACTAGCCGAAGTCAGATGCGTGGATTGGTGGCGCATGATGGTGCTGAGCGCATAAGTCTCTCCGGCCTAGGGGCGGACGCCTCATTCAACCTGCTTAGCGCAATGGTAGGCGATGTGAGGGCTGAGGCTGAGCGTAATGATGTACTCCGGATCGGTTCTCTATGTGACTACCTGCCATTGGCATTACGCATTGTCGGCGAACGGGCGGCACGACTGCCCGGACTACGCATGGCCCAGCTAGTCAACGATCTTTCGCGCGGTGCGGGTTGGTCTGACATCTTCGACGCAGGCGGCGGTATGCTGGTCGATTTACAGACGGCATTTTCGTGGTCCTATGAGTCGCTTGACCCTGCTACAGCCCGCGTCTTCCGCGTGCTCGGCGGGATCTGCCAGACGCGAGAGTTCGGACTGACAGTCGCGGCAGCCGTTTGCGGACTCCCCATAGCGGACATCCGTTTGCACCTCGACCGGCTCGTAGCGTTGCATCTCGTTGATCAATCCGACCATGACCGCTACCGATTTCAGCACCTTCTGCATAGATATGCCAGCGAGCAAGCCCGGAGGCTTGAACACGAGCCGAGCACGGTCTTAGCTACGCCTCGACTGCCGCTACGTGAGCGGGCACGTGGCGCCGCAATAACCAGGATGGGATCTGCCGCTACTCGCCGGATACAATAGTAAATTCCTGCGCTACACATCGGGGGTTTCTGCTCGGACGAACGCGCGCGTTCCAACGCCAGCGACTGTTAAGGCAGCAGGTTCATTGCCGGTGGCACAACGCAAACCGTCGCCGAGTCGACTCGAGTCGAGTCTCTCAGATGGCTTCTCACCGCCCTCACCAGGGCAGGATCAATCTTACCGGCGCTCGGGACCACGGCTATCGACGGTCTAAGCGTGACCATTCGCCGATCGTTGCCACATGGTCGAGCAGCCGGTCAAATCTAGCCAAGCTATTCGAACAGATAGCAATCGTGCCGCAATCACTTGAGGGCGGGCCGCCGCGCCAGTCCTGCTGAAGTTTGGTCGGTCGGGAAGCCGCCGAGAGACCATCATAGCTTTCCCACCCTCACCTGCTTGCTCCCTTGCCGGCCGACTCCAATGCCCAGCGAGTTAGAGGCTCTTAGGAGTAGTCGTTGTCGCGTGGCGCGACCGTGTACGGTTCCTCTAGCGGCTGACAACAGCGCGGTGAGCCGGCCGAAACCCCTGCGGGGATCGGGAGCTGATAGCGCAATTTCGACGACGACCTCGCTCCCAAGCGATCGTAGAAGCGGATCGCGTCTGCGTTCCACTCCGGCGTCTGCCATTGAAGCTCGTCCATTCCCAATTCTGTGGCCTGCCACACGGCGGCCGCTAGGAGCGACCGACCGACGCCGTTGTTTCGGTAAGCCTCAGTGACGTATAAGCAATCCAGGTGCAGGTGATCGCGGCCGCGCCAGGTCGAGAACTCGCGGGTCAACGTAGCGTAACCGACGACATAGCCCTGATCGGCGGCGACTAGACACCACAGCCGCGGGGTTCGTGAGAAGAGCGCCGCTGCGAGCCGGTTGGCGAGATCGCCCGACACTGGATCGGCCCTCTCATATAACGCGTGCTCGGCGCAAAGTTGGGCCAACCGTGAGAGATCGGCAGGCTGCACAAATCGCACGATCATCTTATCAACCTCTGAACGCCTCTCCACTTGGGTTCACGGACACATCCCCGTCAGCTTCCCACCAAGTTCGCGGGTGCCCAGCCGGAGATTGGCCGGGTATCCGTTACCGGCAGGACCGCAATCCCGCATCCGCCGAATGGATCACAAAGTGCGTGGTGAGCCGGTTGATCGTCGCATGCGCGGCAAGCGAGGACGTCTTACGCTAAATCGGCGCCGTCCGCGTGATCACGTCGATCAGCACGCCGCCAGGCGCCTCGACGATGAAGTGGCGCTGGCCGAACTCCTCGGTGCGCAAACCGAGGAGTTCCGTATGTCCTCCTTCGACGATCATTTTCTGGTACAAGGCATCGACGTCGGCAACCTCCAGGTTCAGCCTGAACCCCGTCGAAGTCACCTCTGCCTTGGCAGAAATGGTCAGGTGCCCCGCCTTGACGAGGCCAAGTTCGTAATTGCCGGCTCTCAACGAGACGTACCAACCGGAGTCGAACGTCACGACGAACCCGAACTCTTGGACGAGAAAGTCTCGCAGCGCTGTGGGATCGCCCAGTTGAAGCACTGGATAGAAGCTCGCCACGGGCGGGGCTGCACCTCGATCCAGCCGATCGGGCTTGGGCTCAGTTCGGCGACGCCGGCTCCTTCGCTCAGGCGTAGGTGCCCCTCCCCTGCCGAGCAGCCGCGCTACATCAATCGGTATCACGCACAGCAGCATATCCTTGCGTGACAGTGCGTGTCACGCGCTTGCGCCGGTTTTTCCGTGACGTCCTCACCGCCGACCAAGCGGAGGAACACCATCGCCACCGAACCGCGCTCGCGGTCGTCGCAGAGCCTCTGCTACTTGTGGGCTGCGGGTCCGGCCGGTCCCTGCTGATCACCCTGACGGCCAGGGACACGCCCCCACTGTTACCTACCTCGAGTGACGCCGCCTGCGGCCCCTACATGCGGTTGCGCTCTCCACCAACACGGTCGACATCCGACTCACCGGAGCGAAACGGCACCCATCTGCAAGCTCCTGACACCGGAGAAACGTCACGGGCGCATGACGCAGGCCAAACTCACGATCTCCCAACCGCCGCAGTGTGGGCGACCGCCGCCAGCTGCGCCGTTACCACGATCGGTGCATTTCGGCCGAATCATCCCTGGGCTCGGTATGGCGGCCGCGACGCTGCACGTCGCGATCGCCCGACTACCAACCATTCGCAACCTGCCAACCGCGTCCCCTCCTGCACGCCGGTGCAAGTGAGACGATGTGACCGTGAACCGCAGGATCTCCACCTCGCCGACTATCTCACCACCCCCCCTGGACATCGTCATCAAGATCGTCAACGAGTATGGCGATGCCCCACGCCGCGCCGCTCACGAGGAAGCGCACGACTACCCTGACCCAGCGAGCCTCGGCGGCGCGGTGTATGGCGCATTTCAAACCGCCTCTACAGCGGATCTCGTCGCCGTCGCCAATCAGGCACATGCGATCTTCGCCGCACCAACTGCAGATCGCGTAGCGAGCGAACTCGATGCCCTCATCGCCGCCACCGGTCTGAGCCCGCGAGTCGTCGCCGACGGCGTCATGATCCGGGAGGCCTGGACTGCCCCGCACGCATCGCTGCTCGCATCGGTAACGCTGGCGCTGCTACTGCATTTTCGCGAGATCCCCGACGCACGGCGCATCGGCGTCTGCGCTGGCGACGACTGCGTCGACGTCTACGCGGACGCCTCTCCGACACGCCGGCGGCGCTATTGCTCGATCACATGCCAGAACCGCGCCCGCGCCCGGTCCTATCGAGCCGCGCGAAGGGCCTGAAAACCGTCCGCTAGCGAGTTCCTTGAGGCGTGCATGCTGGCAGACCGACAAGCGGGCCGCGTTGAGGTCGCGCACCCGTTCGCCCCTGTTCCTGCAAATGCTCGGCGTGTGATCCAGATAGATCGAGATGTGGGACAGTGTCACGCACCTGAGGACAAGTCCGAATGCGCCGAACTGGTTTTCCATGCCATCGCGGTAGGCCCGGTACGCCTCGCCTTCGCGGCCGTGGAGTACCTTGCTGCCCGGGCCATGGCGCTGCTCCTGCAGGTTGCGCATCCGCCACATTTCCCGCCGGTACGCGGGATCCCGCCCAGGGTCATCACGTTCAGAGGCTTAGAATCCTGCCGTTGTACGCGATCGCCTTACCCAGGCCGTCGATGGGCCCGTTGCGGTTGCAGCACCTCGATGGCGTCGTGGGCCGAGATCTCCCGAGTGTGGATAAATGCGATCACCCGCATGATATCCAGCAGCGTCAGGCAATCTTGTACCACATCGTGCGCGGCCATCGAGATAGCCGCAGTCGACGGTGGCATCGCTGCGCCACAGCTTGGTGTCGGGCAGATCGGCCAGCACCGGCCGATAGTCAACGCCGAGCAGCGTCACGAGCAGAAAGACTTTCGGAGTAGACGCCCGGGCCGCCAATGACCCGGTGCACGGCGGAGTGCGGCACCTCGAACAGCGGACCGATCTGCCGGAAGGTCACGTTGGTGCGTCATAACACGGCCATCCGCAACACTCGATCCGACAGGTTCGAGGGTCACTGCCGGCCCGGCCGCGCGCTCGGCGGCCGGAGGTTGAGTTCGGCGGCGACCGGGGTGCCTTACCTTATCGAAGCTTGGGCTCGTCGCACTTCTGTTGGGCCTCGGTGTGACTAGGCTGCCAGGGAGGTGTGGGCCGATAGTGGCCGAGGCCGCTTGGTGAGGAAGCGACCTCGGCCAGCGTCACGGATTCCTTTTAGAGTGGGCGTTTCACCAACTGCGGTCTAGATGCAGGTTAAGCTGGGAACCCTGACGTGATCGATCTCCGATCCGATCCCACAATGAGCGCCGTGGAGGACCATCCCTGGTTGCGGTAGGCAGTATGGTCATTGTTCACGCCGCTGACGGCGACGACATCCGAACGTAGATCCCCATCCATGTCGGCAAGCTTGAGGGGCCACAGTGCTCCGAACCCGCTGACGAGTGCTTTGCGGTCCCAACCGACGATGACACCGCTGGAAGCGTTCCACCCCTGATTCCGATAGACCGTGAGGTCGTTGTTCGCACCACTTGCGGCTACGAGGTCAGCGCGCCGGTCGCCATCGATGTCCGCGAAGTCAAACTCGAGCGGCCCTCCGAACCCACTGACGAGTGGCTTACGGTCCCAACCGACGATGACACCGCTGGAAGCATTCCATCCCTGGTTGCGGTACACAGTAACGTCGTTGTTCGTGCCCGTGGTTGTGATCAAGTCGGCTCGCCGGTCGCCGTCGATGTCGGCGAATTTGAGGCCATTGAGCGAGCCAAACCCACTGACAAGCAGCTTACGGTCCCAGCCAACAATGACACCGTTGGCAGAATTCCATCCTTGATTACGATACGCCGTAATGTCATTGTTGGGTCCACTCACCGAAATCAAATCCGCCCGACCATCCCCGTCGATATCGGCGAACGTGGTCCGAGATGCATCCCCGAACCCGCTGACAAGCGACTTACGATCCCAACCGACGATCACGCCACTGGAAGCGCTCCACCCCTGATTACGATACGCCGTGAGGTCGTTATTAGGGCCACTCACCCCGATAAGATCCGCCCGGCCATCTCCATCAATATCGGCATACTCCGCCTGCTCTACAACGTTTGCATACCCACAATTGTTGCTGGTTCGATACTGCGTCGGAGACGGTGATCCGTCAACGTAGATTGGTCCAGTTCTCGCGCTACCATCGGTAGTAATGCCCGACGGGGAGCCGTCGAAGTATGATTCGACCTTGTCTCCGACGCCGCGGGTTTTGTTCGGGTCGCGGGTGTCATCGAGCTGTTCGTAGTGCAGGTGCTCGACTTGCGTCGCGCCCGTCTTCCCGACATTGCCCAGGTGCTGACCTTGCGTCACTGACTGTCCGGTGGAGACGTTTGGCCAGGCAACAAAGTGCCCGTAGACCGTGACCCACCCGCCGCCATGGCTAATGATCACCCCATAGCCTAAGCCGCTCGCGGTACCTACCGATCCCGGAGGGGCTTGAGTGCCATCGCCCCACTTGCCATTCCAACCAGCCCAGATGACGGTACCGTCAGCTGAAGCCAGGATCGCTCGACCAGCGGTACCTCGGCCATCGTTGGCGAAGAAATCAATGTCATAGTCGTCATGCCCCTGATAGGTAGTTAGGCGCCAAGACTCGCCGCACGTAAAGGGAAGCTGGAAGTTGGGGCGCGGAGTCGTCGCGGCAAGGCTGGCCGAGGGCGCGGCGACAATGCCTGCCACGCCACTGATTATCACGAGGCCAATCGTGGCCAAGCTCCGGATACGTCTCAATCGCATGATGAGGTTCCCTTCAAGGATTCGCAACATCCACGGAAAAGGCTTGACGGCGAACGTTTGATGATCGTTTACTAATTTGATGAATTTAAATTATGCGCATTCAACCTTCCTCGGCAATGGATCGGTATGATTTTGAAAAGGTCTGGTATTGCAGAGGTATAAGCAGTCCACAGTTGCACCGTTTGTAGAGCTCCTTGTCGAACACTGGTGGTCGACCGTCACGGCGCCGACCAGCAAGCCGGCCGCCGCAGACGCGGCAGCGTGCAGGGATCGTGTGTCCGAACGCGCGACGGCGCAGCTCGGCACAGATGGCCTTGGAGTCGTAGCCCTTGTCGGCGATGACGGGGCGGCCGACGCCGGCGCAGGCGAGATTGATTTTCGTGGTCAGTGCACCACGACTTCGACCGAGCGTGATCTTCCGGCTCGTCCGTTTCCCACCGCCACCCTCTCGCTCCGGCAGCATGATGGTGCCACTCGGCGTCCGACAGCTCGTTAGGACGACCCACGCGCTGCAGCATCCAACGCCAAAGATTCCTGAAAGCACTGCCTATGTGTTCTGTCCATCACAGTTGGTGACAGGGCTGGGATCTTGGAGAGGTGAGGACCTCCGGGTGCGCTGGAGCTCGTCGAAGATGCCGCATCACCCGGGAGGTCCTCGTGCCCCACGCTGACGTACCCCTGACCGAACGAGGCAGGCTACGCCTTGCGCGCTGGCCTGGTCGATGACGACTGGCCGTTGCGACGGGCCGCGGAACGGTTCCAGATCAGTGTGAACACCGCGAAACGGTGGGCCGACCGGTACCGGGCCGAAGGGCCGCGAGTATCGCTGATCGTTCAGCCGCCCGCACGGGTTCCGAAGCGGACCCAGCCGCCGGTGAAGCGCAAGGCGCTGCACCTGTGGGTGAAGAAGCGGTGGAGCCTAGCCCGTATCACCGGCCGTCGACATTCCGGCCTCGAGATGGCGTACGTGATCCTGCGCCGTGCCGGGGGTCGGTCCCCCGCCTGGCGCAGCTCGACTGCGGCACCGGCCGCCCGGTGCACCGCTACGAACACGCTGGCCCCGGCGACCTGAACCATTGACGTCGAAAAACTCGGCCGCATTCTCTACGGCGGCGGCTGGCGCACCCAGGGCCCGCCGCCGGGGCGATCTGAACCGGACCGCCGCACCCGGACGTGCCACCGATGGGGCGGCACTAGGGTTGGCCACACGTTCCTGCACACCGCCCTGGAGGCATGGGTCTAGGCCTCCCCTACCTCTCCACGCCGCACGCCGTAAAGCCCTGCCCGGCTGGCTACACGCCTATAATCACCATCGCCTTCGAACCGCACTAAGAGGTCCTAACTATTTGAGCGTTGGAGTCGGCGCCAGCAGATGATGGCGCAGGCGAGGGTGAGGAAGGCTTCATGGATGCCGTCGCGGATCTCCCAGCGGATGCGCAGACGGCGGAACCAGTGCAGCAGGGCGATGGCCTGCTCGACGACCCACCGTCGGGTGCCGAGGCCGGAGCCGTGTGCGACGCCGCGTCGGGCAATGATTGGGGTGACGCCCTTGGCCCGCAGCTGACGGCGGTAGCAGTCGTAGTCGTAGCCGCGGTCGGCGTAGATCCGCTGCAGTCGCTGTCGTGGTCGATCGCGGACGCCCCTGATGGGCGGGACCTTGTCGACCAGGGGCATGAGCTGGGTGAGGTCTTGGCGGTTGCCGCCGGTCACGCTGGCGGCGAAGGGGGATGCCGCCCGCGTCGGTTATGACGTGGTGTTTCGAGCCTGGCTTGCGGCGGTCGACCGGGCTCGGACCGTATTGTGCCGCCCTTGAGCGCCCGCACTTGGGACCCGTCGATCACCGCCGGGACATGTCCAACTGCCCGACGGCCCGGAGTCTGCCGACCAGCACCTCGTGCAGCCGCTGCCACACGCCGGCGTCATTCCAGTCCCCGCAGCCTGCGCCAGCAGGTCATCCCCGATCCGAACCCCCGTTCCTGGGGTAGGTACTCCCACGGGATTGCGGCGTGGAGCACGAACAGGATCCCGCACAACACTTTGCGGTCGCCCGGTGGTTTGCGGCCTGGGTAGCGGCGCCCGACGTGGAGGTCGGGGTGGCAGCAGCGGCGCGATCTCGGCCCAGAGTTCGTCCGAGACGATCCACGGCGGCTACTAACCCACCAGACCGGTCCGCGAGGTTAGAAGGCACGACATCCATCGGGCGTCTTCGGACAGCATGAGATTAAATCGGTCCCGCAATCGATGACATGCGCACAGTTGGTTTGTTGGCAATCGCCCGCTCGTCATCAGCTTTGGTAGCCTGCCGCTGCTGGCTCATGCCAACTGTATCACAGCGGCCCCGGCAAATCCTGAAACTGAACACGCGCAATGAAACTGGCGATCCGCGCAGTTCATTTCGACCGGTCAGGCAATAGTGGTGATTGAACTGGGCGACGATTTGCGCGGCCAAGTGGGTCACGCCAGTGACTCTCCTGCACACTTGTGGCCAAGTGCAGAGTAGGCCTCGCCCCCCCCTCTCCGCGAGCCCGACAATGCCAGGCCTCGGTGTGCTGCTCGCCTCACATCCTTCAAAAAGGTATACGGAAGCCCGCTTGCTTGAGCGCGGTGGGGCGAGTCCGGGGGGTGACGTCGGCCCCACCGCGCAAACACTGATCTGAACCCTGAGCATCCCAGATCAGCCGGCCAGGACTTGAACCTGTCCTGTTCGGACTCTACGAGGAAACGCCTTCAACCTGGCTTCAACTGGCCTACAATTTGAGGATCGGCAGCTCGGGACGCCGAGGCCATACGGGCCCTGCCCTCCTTCGCCCCCGGCCAGGTAGCAGAGAAGGTAGATCGTTCACGCCTGGCGAGCGCTCACGCGCCGGCTCCTTTAGTGCGTTACATCGGTGGCCGACCCTGCAGCGAGCAGTCGTTGTACCGCTTGCGCACGGAGCGGGCGAGCACTTGATGAGACGCTTGCCTGCCGGTCCGCGACGGCTTCGCCGGGGATCCGGCTGGCGCCGGTCATCCTGAGCGCGTCACGATCCTCATCGAGGCTAAGCCAGGAATGCCAACCCGCCATCTGAAACTCGTACCTCTGACGGGTGGATCGGGCGGGTCCTCATCCCCGAGCCGGATGCGTTCGACTAGCTTCGTAAGTGGATTCGGCGAGCGGGGAGTCGAGCATGCAAGAATACCCGCCAATTGAGGACCATGGCCTCATCGGCGATCTGCAGACTGCCGCTCTGGTTACGCGTGACGGCACGGTCGACTGGTTTTGCGCGCCTCGGTTCGACTCCCCCAGCATCTTCGGCGCCCTTCTAGACCGGCGGCGGGGTGGCTACTTCGCAATCGCCCCGGACGGCGTGCGATACGTCTGCAAGCAACTCTACCTTCCCGACACACCTATTTTGATCACGCGATTCATCAGTGCCGACGGTGTCGCGGAAATTACAGACTTCATGCCCGTCACTGGCGAACAACCAACCGACCAACATCGCTTAGTGCGTATGGTGCGGATGATACGGGGCAGTATGCGCTTCAAGGTGGAGTGCCGCCCTAGGTTCAACTACGGCCGCGACCACCACGACCTATCCATCCAGTACGAGGGCTACATCTTTCGTGGCCCGTCCCTGACCTTGACTCTCAACCCCATCCGGCGAGTCCGGCGGCTGATTCGCGGGCAAGAAATCGACAGTAGCGGCGGCGACCTCGTCGGGTTTATCACCCTTAATGAAGGGGATGTAGGCGGGGCGGTCCTAGAAACGGCCGCAACCCATGCGCCACGGGTCATCCCGACTGAAGAGGCCGAGTTATTGTTTGAGCAAACTCGAGATTATTGGCGCCGCTGGCTCGACCGATCTCGGTACACCGGCCGGTGGCGGGAAATGGTCGAGCGCTCCGCCATTACTCTGAAGCTCATGACGTTTGCGCCCAGCGGCGCCATGATCGCTGCACCCACCACTGGCCTGCCCGAGGAGATCGGAGGCGGCCGAAACTGGGACTACCGCTATACCTGGATCCGTGACACGTCGTTCTCGGTACACGCCCTCCTTGGCCTTGGATTTACCGAAGAAGCTCGCCGGTACATGAACTGGCTAGACGAGCGCATCCGGGAAGCAGGCGAGAATGCGGTACCGCTCAAGATCATGTATCGCGTGGACGGCTCATCTGACCTCTACGAAGAAGAGCTCTGCCACCTCGAAGGGTACCGAGGCTCCAGCCCTGTCCGTATCGGCAACGGCGCGGCCGACCAACTCCAGCTCGACATTCACGGTGAGGCCTTGGATGCGATGCACCTTGCCGATGAACAGGGCATCCGCACATCCCACCAGGTGTGGCGCAGTACAGTTCGGCTCGTTGACTGGCTTTGCGACAACTGGGACCAACCCGACGCAGGCATATGGGAGAGCCGCAGCCATCCCCGCCACTACACCTATGGCCGCCTCATGTCTTGGGTAGCGCTGGATCGGGCGATCCGCCTCGCCGCTCGTCATGGCCGACCGGGTGCGGTGGACCGGTGGGCTCGCCATCGCAATAATATCTACGACCAGATAATGGCCAAAGGCTACCATCAGGGCCGCCGGTCATTTGTTCAAAGTTTTGGGGAGAATGTCCTCGACGCTTCACTGCTCATCATGCCATCGGTCGGTTTCGTAACGCCAAACGATCCGATGTGGCGATCTACACTGAATGCCATCGACCACGAACTTGTCTCGGACAGCCTCGTCCGTCGCTACAAACCTTCCGCCGCCCCTGACGGCCTCCCCGGCGACGAGGGAACCTTCAATATGTGCACCTTCTGGTATGTCGCAGCCCTCGCCTGCAGTGGCCGCCTAGAGGACGCACGTCTGACCTTCGAGAAAATGTTTACCTTCAGTAACCACCTGCGCCTTTATGCCGAGGAAATCTCGTCTACCGGCGAACAGGTTGGAAACTTTCCCCAGGCATTCAGCCATCTGTCCCTTATTACCTCAGCAGTGGTACTTAATGATCTGCTCGACGCGAGCCGTGAGAATTAGCGCACCCCGGGGGTGCGTGGCACCGCTGCGGATAATTCCGAAGCGGCGAAGCGATGTCCCGCTGGCGACCTATTTGCGGCCTTTCTTGATTCTGCTGATGCCCTCAAGGATAGGCGCCTCCCGTCGTAGCTCGATGCTTGGAACAAAGATCTCAGCGAATACATAGGCCCTTCAGGGCCGTTCTGTCGCTAACCAGGCCGAGCTGACGCTCACGTCCCAGCCAATCAGATTGGCTGCGTCTCCGCGGTCTACAATCCACAGACAATCCGCTGCCACGCCAGACCCCCCGCCAAACGGATGCCATTTTCAAGACGCCGGTGTCATCGACGAACAGCACACCCTGTGGGTCACCAAGGTGCCCGATCAGGTGGTCCCGCACGGCATCACGGACCGCCACGACATCCCAGTCCGCCTACCGCAAAACCGCTGCATCCCCTCCGGCGACACCTCACCCGCACGCTCGGCCAGGGCCCGGCCGTTCTTCCGCTACAGCCCCCGCCGCGAGCCCGCACAGGTAGTGCCGCCCCCGCGCCCGCGGCTCCGCCCGCCAAAAGAGGCCTCCATTCCGAGCCCGCAGCCGATCCATCTCGGCCGCCCATGCATCGGCCTCCGCCACAATCACAGCCGACATCATGCGCAACCGGCATCCATAACTGTCGTTGCATTACTAGGTCGACGCAGTAATGAGGTATCCGGGGGGTGGCAAAAGCGGTGCCGTCGCCGACTTCAAGGAGGATCCTAGCGGCGGTCCCGACGCCGATGCCGGCATCGAGGGCAGGACCGTGGCTGGAGGGTGTGCATCGAGCATCCTTTCGACCTCGTCGGCGGCCTGGTCGTGTTGTCGCAGGATGTCGCGGAGGGAGTCGCCGGGGGCGGGCCGGGACCGTCTCCGCAGCCTGGGACGCCGGGGACGGTGACGGTCTGCTCGTCGGGGGCGGTCATGATTTACTCGACCCGTTGGGCGACCGAGATTCCCCCGACCTAGACACGATCAACAAAGGTAAGGGGGACATCGCCTTCGCCGATCTCGAAGCCGGGCGGCAAGTCGCAAACGCCGCCCGAACGACCGATTCGGCTACCGTTGTCCCACCACACAGGTGCTCAGAAGGGCTCCGGTCGGACGGCGAGCAGGTCGATAAGGAGTGATGCAAGCACCAGCGCGCCGAGAACGAGGTAGACGATACCGCTGATCATGGCAAGCGCCCGCGCATTCTTGCCTCGCCGGGCCAGGAGGCGTCCGACGAGCCCACCCAACAATGCGTAGACGGTGTCGATGAGGAAGCCGACGACGACAAACGAGAGCCCGAGGACTAAAAGCTGTACGGCGGAGTGTCCGATAGTGGTGTCGACGAACTGAGGCAGGAACGCGATGAAGAAGATCACGATCTTCGGATTGGTGAGATTCACGACCATGGCGCGCCAGAAGTTCCGGCCGGTGGCCGTCACCGGCGGCGCGTCCGGCCCGTCCGCGCGGCGCAGTGCTCCCATGCCGAGGTAGACGAGGTAGCCGGCGCCCACCAGGCGGATGGTCACCAGCGCGGCCGGGAGGGCTACCACGACCGCGCCAACACCGGTGACCGCGACGAGGGTGTGGACCGTCATTGAGACGGCCATCCCGGATGCCGCGACCACTCCCGCGCGCCGACCGTTCCGCAGCGCGACGGCGCCGAGGTAGACATGGTCAGCGCCGGGCACCACGGCGATCACGAAGGACGCCGCCAGGAATGCCCCGTAGGCCTCCATCGGAACGCCGAGCATCAGAACAACCACCGCACGGCGACCGTGATGGCCAGGCACACGAGCACTGTCACCAGCTGCCCGGCATGCAGTCGCCACGCCACAGCGGCTCCGGTCAGGCCCGCGAGAATCGCCGGATCTAGGCCACGCCACTGTGCATCGACCACGACGGAGACCAGCATCCCGGCCAGAAGGGCCGCAGGCAGCGCCTCGATCACCGCTTCAACCTGCTCGGGGAACCGCCGCTCATACAGCAACACCGGCCCTACCGCCTTCACCCCGTAGTTGATGACGGCGAAGATCAGAACCGTGACCAGCATCGAACTCATGCGCGCCTCCTCGTCTCACGCAATGCCAACAGGGAGGCAATGCCGGCGCACAGCAGCGCAATCCCCGGCGGGACGAACCAGCACATCATCGCGGCGATCAACGCCGCCAGAAACACGGTCGACCGATGCCTCGGCTCGTCCCGTAGCGAATCGAGCACGAAGACGAGGAAGAACGCCGGGAAGATCGTATCCAGCCCCAGTGCGTGAGCGAGGTCCGGTCCGGGCGTGAGATAAGCCCCGATCGCAGTGCCGGCGACCCACGCCGGCCACTGCATCAGCGACGCGGCGATCATCAGCTCCCGATCCACCGATCCATCCGGGCGATGAGCCGCCGCCCACGAACCATCCACAACGGCCTGGGCGTGCACCGACCGCACCCACCGGCCACCAATCAGCGAGCGCGACGCCGTGACAGCCATCGGAACGAACCGCAGATTGATCAGCGTCGCCGCCCCCAGCGCGGCCATGGTGCCACCTCCGCCACTGAATGCGATCACCAGCGCGAACTGTGCCCCACCGGCGAACACGACCGCCGACATCAGCACCACAAGCCACGCCGGCCAGCCCTCCGTGACCGCAGCCGCACCGAAGCTGACCGCCAACGCAAATGCCGCCACAGCCAGGCCGGACCCAATGCGCACACCACCTCGCCAACCATGCGGCCGGCCCCGTTCGCGCACCCGCGCTTTCGCGCTCATGACACCTCCGCCCGCCAGTCAAGACGAACCGAGTCACGCCTTGACGACCATCTACCCGTGACTGACTCTGTCACGCGACGATACCCTTTTATGCGTGACATCGCGAGAGCTTCGGAGCCGCCGCAGCGCGCTCACCTGAGGCAAGGCGGCCAGGCCGGGTTCGATCATGGATGCTGTATCGAAGTCCGGGGCCAGGACTTGAGCAGGTTTGAGGATCTTCGCGTGTCAGAGATCTAAATGTGGCGAGGTGGACCAACCAGAACCTGCACCCGAAGACCTCGTGGATAGCCAGCGGTGACGTGGCGGTTCGACCCGACCGACGGGCAGTGGCCGGCGTGCTGGAGCCGTTGCTACCGGCGCCGAAGCCGCCGGATCGACGGTCGTTGTGGAGTAGGCGGCAGTTGATTGACGGGATCCGGTGGCGGACCCGGGTGGATGCTCCGTGGCGGGAGGTGCCGCCCCGGTACGGGTCCTGGTCGGCGTGTATGCCCTGTTTTTAGTGGCGGCAGCTGCACCTGGCCTGCTAGCAAGGGCAGAAGCCGCTTTCACCGCGTTGACCGCCGGACAGCGCGCGGACAGCGCGCGGACAGCCCGCACTTTATCCTGGTGCTCGACGGCATCCCGGTGCCCCGGCTGGCCGCGGGCCGGCCTCGCACTCGCCCGGACCGGGTCCTGGCCGACAAGGCATACACGCTCGATCCAGCCGCCGCTACCTGCCGACGCGGTCGCTGCACCCATCCCATTCCGAGGCCGACCAGGACGCCAACCGGCGCAGACTCGGCTCAAAGGGCGGCCGATCACGACCTTCGACCCCGAGCGGTACAAGCAGCGCTATGCCCTGTAGTGCGGGATCAACCGCCTGAAGCGTAACCGTGCCGTCGCGACGCGCTCCTACAAGCGCACCGTGCGTACGAAGTCACCGTGCTGATTGCCGTCATCAATGAGTGGGCTGTGAACCCAATTCGACACAAGCCCCAGCCGACGAGGCAAGGCCGGAGGGAACGGGTTGGGCGAGCACGGCATGCATTCTGTGGACGGTCTGGGTCCGGGTGCGGACCAGGTCGTGGTGCTCAGTCAACGCTTGTAGAGCCGCGAGGGCATCATGCATGACAGCCCGGACAGGGCTGCTTGGCTCCGGCGAGGAGGGGCAGACCAACTTTGGACCAAACAGACCGCTCTCGAGCCACACTCGCCGGCGGCCGTGGCCGGGACGCAGACCGTTCGGCAGCCAGCCCCGTGGGCGGCAGGTGTAACCCGAGCATCCCAATCACCGCCTCGAAATCATGGCTGCAGACCACGACCTCCACCAACGATCAAACAAGTTGGAGGCCTCTCTGTTGCCAACGCCTTGACACAGGGAGGCGCCGTCCGTCTTACCGTCCCCCGCTTTACAGGTTCAGTACTCGAGTGTCGGGAGCTGAGCCGACGGGGTTCAGGTGGTGAATCGCGTCCCGAGCGGCGACGCCCAGGCCCCGCTGCGGGTGTTGTAGAGCGGACCGGTGCCGCCGCTGAGCAACGTTCGAACGATGGCGGCGGCGCTGTGCCGGCACCGGCGCCGATGTGGCTCGGCCGGCTACGCCTTCTCATCGCGTGGGCCCGCGGCCGTCTTCGATGTCGACGTCGGTGGCGTGGAGTGGTTCGCCGCACTCGGCGCAGCGGACCTCGGCGCGCGTGAGCGCGCCGCACGTACGGTGGTAAAGCAACGCGGGCGGCCCGGCCGATCCCGCCGTCCAGCGGTCGCCCCATGCAACCGCGACCAACAGCACCGCGCAGAGCTCAAAGCCCTTGTCGGTAAGCAGGTACTCATAGCGAGGCGGTCGATCCGAGTACGATCGCCGCCGGAGTACTTGCTGGTCCACGAGCCGGCCGAGCCGTTCGGCGAGCACCTTGCGGGATACGCCGAGGTCACGCTGAAGGCCCTCGAAGCGGGTGACCCCGGTGAAGACATCGCGCAAGATCAGGGCCGTCCAAGGCTCGCCGAGCAGATCGAAGGTACGCGCGATCGAGCAGGAGATCTCGGCGAAATTCGTCCTCTGCATGCCAACCACCTACCAGTTTCTTTAAGGGACGGACCATGGTACGGTCAGTTCTCTGAAGAGACTAACAAGGTAGGAGGACCGGTGACGACGAAGGGGGCAGCGCCCGCCACGGGCGGGAGAGTGGCCGCAGGGCGGCGAGAGTGGCTCGGTTTGGTTGTGCTCGGCCTTCCCACGCTGCTCATCTCGATGGACATGACCGTCCTGCACCTGGCAGTGCCGCAGATCAGCGCCGCGCTGAACCCGTCCGGCGCTCAACTGCTGTGGATCGTGGACGTCTACAGCTTCTTTGTCGCCGGTCTGCTGATTGTTATGGGGGCCATTGGTGACCGGATCGGCCGGCGCCGGTTGCTACTGGCCGGTGCCGTCGGCTTCGGCGTGGCGTCGCTGCTGGCCGCCTACTCGACCAGCGCGGAAACGCTGATCGTCGCCCGCGCGCTACTGGGCGTCGCCGGTTCGACGCTCATGCCATCGACGTTGGCGCTCATCCGCAACATGTTCCACGACGCGAAGCAGCGCGCCATGGCCGTTGCCGCGTGGTCGATGACCCTCATGGCGGGCGCCGCGCTCGGCCCCGTCGTCGGCGGCGTGCTGCTGGAGTTCTTCTGGTGGGGCTCGGTGTTCCTGCTTGCCGTCCCGGTAATGGCGATCCTGTTGGCCTTCGCGCCGGTACTGTTGCCGGAGCACCGCGATCACCACCCGCCCCGGTTGGACTGGGCCGGCGCGGTACTGTCGCTGATCGCGGTGCTGGCCGCAATCTATGGCCTCAAACGCGCCGCCGAGGACGGCCTTGACGGAGTGACCGCGCTGGCAATGGGGGTCGGGCTCACCGCAGGCCTCCTGTTCATCGCCGGGCTGCGTCGATCCAACCACCCGTTGATCGACCTGACACTGTTCCGGCGGCGGACCTTCAGCGTGGCGCTGTCCGTCCTGCTACTCAGCACGCTCGTTCTATTCGGGATCACCTACTTCACCGCGCAATACGTGCAACTCGTTCTCGGGCTGAGCCCGCTCGCCGCCGGGCTCTGGATGGTGCCCCCGCTGCTGGTGGGGCTCCTGCTCACCATGCTCGCGACGGCCGCCAGCGGTCGGCTGCGTCCCACGCATGTCATCGTCGGCGGGTTGGCGCTGGCCGCGCCGGGCTTCGCCGTCCTGGCCGGTCTTGACGACACGGGTGACCTGCCTCAACTGGTCATCGGTCTCGCCTTCGCATTCGGAGGCATCCTGCCCGCGTCCACCCTCGGTGTTGACATCGTCATCAGTGCCGCACCACCCCAGCGGGCAGGCGCCGCGTCGGCCATCTCCGAAACCGCGACCGAACTCGGCGGAGCCCTGGGCATCGCGGTCCTGGGCAGCATAGGCGCCGCCGTGTACCGTGAGCGGATCGGCGCCGCCCTACCGGCCGGAACGTCGCAGCGCGTGGCGGACGCCGCCCGCGACTCGCTCGGCGGCGCGACCGCCGCAGAACTGCCCCCGGCGGTTCTTAGCGCGGCTCGAGAGGCCTTCGCGGCCGGCATGCGGGTATCCGCGATCGTCGCCGCACTGCTGGTTGTCGCCGCGTCGCTGACCGTCGCGACCGTGCTTCGCCAAACACGTGGGTCACGAGCGGCCGGTCGTGGTCAGCGCGCTGTCGGGTGACGGCCGTACAGCGAACGTCGCCGAGGGGGTTCACCTAAGAGGGTGTCGCTTCTTTTCGGAGGGCGCGAGCGAGGCGGCGAACGGCCTCGTCCATGAGGTCGGGTGGGGCAGCGGCGTAGGTCAGGCGCAGGTGCGGCGCCGGGGGTTCTGCCGCGTACCAGGGACGGCCGGGGAAGACGACGACGCCTTCGGCGGTCGCTGCGGCGGCCAGCGCGACATCGTCGGTGCTGTCCGGAAGGCGGACCCACAGGTGCAGGCCGCCGCGTGGGACCGTCGGCAGGGCGAGTTCGGGCAGGTGCCGGCGCAGTGCGGTCAGAAGCGCCTCGCGCCGTGCCCGCAACGCGGTGCGCAGGGTGCGGCGGTGCCTCGTCCACGCCGGTGCGGTGACGAACTCCAGCGTGGCCTGCTGCAGCGGGCCGGCGACGAAGAAGTCGTCGAGCAACCTGGCCGAACGCAGCCGGGCCCCGGCTGGGCCGCGGGCGCCGATCGCGGCGACGCGGAGGCCGGGAGCGACCGACTTGGTCAGTGAGCGCAGGTAGATTACGTGCCCGTCAGGGTCGTCGGCGGCCAGCGGTAGCGGGGCCTCTCCGTCGATGGTGAGGTCGCGGGCGTAGTCGTCCTCGATCAGGAACGCTCCGGCGTCGCGTATGGCACCGGCGACCTCGACTCGGCGGTGAGCTGCCAGGGTCGCGCCGGTCGGGTTGGCGTAAAGCGGTTGGCAATAGAACAGTCGCGCGCCGGTGCGAGCAAACGCGGCGGCGAGCTGGTTAGGGACTACGCCGTCGGCGTCGGCGGGCACCGGTACTACTCGGAGCCCAGCCGCCCGGGCGGCGGCCAGCGCCCCCAGGTAAGTCGGGGACTCGACGAGCAGGGTATCGCCGGGTGCGGCGAGCGCGCGCAACGCGGACGACAGCGCCGCCTGCCCGCCCGGGCAGATCACCATGTCGTCGGCGCGCAGCCGGGCCCCGGCCTCACGGGCGAACCAGGCGCGCAGGTCCTCGCGCCCCTCGACGGGCCAGCGCTGCCATGCCGTGGGCTGCCGGGCCGCCCGGGCGAGCGCGGCGCCGAGCGTCGCGGCCGGCTGCAGATCTGCGTCCAGGTAGCCGCCAGATAGCGGAATCGCTCCCGCAGGGGGCAACGCCAGTAACGCTTGCACCTCCTCCTCGCCAGGTCGGCGGGCACCGAGAGCGACGGTCTGCCAGGACAGGTCGGGGGCGCGTCGCTCGTGCGGAAGGGCGGCCACGAAGGTGCCCTTTCCTGGTCGCGTCTCGATCAGGCCTTGCGCCACCAGCCGTCGGACCGCCTCGGCTACAGTCACCGGCGAGGCCTGATGTCGGGTGGTCAACTCGCGCACCGAAGGCAGCCGTGTGCCGGCGTCCGCGGCGGCCACGAGCCCGCGCAGATCTTGGATAATGCGGTCCACCGCGTTACCGTCGTTCATGAAGAAACAGAGTAGCGCTACTGCCGAAACTACGGTAACGGCGGATCGGGTCATCGGTCTTACGCTCGGCGCGCTGGGCGTGCTCGCTTTCAGCATGTCGCTTCCGGCCACCCGCGTCGCCGTTCAGCAACTCGACCCGTGGTTCGTAGCCTTCGGTCGAGCCGTCGGTGCGGCGTTACTGGCAACGGCGTACCTACGGTCCACCAACCCGCCCCGGCCGACTAGGAGCCAGTGGCGGCGACTGTCGATCGTCGCGCTGGGCGTGGTCGTCGGCTTCCCGCTGTTCACCTCGCTGGCACTGACCACCCACACCTCGGCACACGGCGCGGTGGTCATCACCGTGCTGCCCGCCATGACCGCCGTGTTCGCGGTACTGCGAGCCGGCGAGCGCCCACCCCTGTTGTTCTGGGCCGCCAGCATCGGCGGGCTACTGGCGGTGCTCGCCTTCCTGATCACGAGCGGTGCTGTGCACGGCGCACTGTCGACGGCCGACCTTTTCCTGCTCGCGGCGGTCGTCCTGTGTGGGCTGGGATACGCCGAGGGCGGCGCGCTCGCCCGGGAAATGGGCGGCGCCCGGACGATCTGCTGGGCCCTGCTGCTCTCGCTGCCCGTCACCCTGCTCATCACGCTCGTCGCCGCGTCGGCCCACCCGCCGCGCGCCGACGCCGCTGCCTGGTCGGCGTTCGGCTACCTCACCGCAATCTCCATGTTCCTTGGTTTCTTCGCCTGGTACGCAGGCCTAGCCCGAGGTGGCATCGCCCAGGTCGGCCAGATCCAGCTCACACAGCCGGTACTCACTCTGCTCTGGTCCGCGCTACTGCTCGCAGAGACCGTCACCCCTGCCTCGATCGGGGCAGCGCTGGTCGTGCTGGCCTGCGTCGTACTGTGCCAACACGCTCGCAGCGCGCGCAACAACTCAGGACGCAACCGCTGACGCAATGGATCCGCTTGTCCACCACCCATGTCCCGGGCGGCGCAAGGCTTCCAGGCGAGCGTCTGGCCTCGCCCGCTAGTCCCTGAACCTGTCGACGTGACGGCCTCGGGCACACTCAACTTAGCTGCCCGTTTCATTGAGCTGCGACCGTGGCCCGTGCGATCGGGGCAGTGAAGTACTGCTCGGCCGAGTTCGCCCGCGCCTTCGTACGGTGGAACGTACGCCAGCCGATGGGCCGGGTCGAGTCATGTTTCGACAACGCCGTCGCGGAGGTCACTTTCTCCAGCATCAGGGTCGAGCACGTCTACCGCCGCCAGCGTGAAATAATTGGCCTGGGCGAGCGAGGCTCCGGCCTCGCATCTGACGGCAAATCGTCGAACAGACCATCGCTCTGTTCCACTGGTCCCGCCAGCTGCGCAACCGCTGGGAATCCACAAACTTCCTCACCCTCTGCCCATCATCCGCCGGCGACGAACTCCGACACTCGATGAGTTAGGAGGAGTTCCAACGCGCGGGGATGCACAATACGCACCGTGCGCGCCCGGAGAGACCGCCGGCGCCCAAATCCCCCCGGTATGCAAAAACATGCCCCGGCGAACAGGTGAGGTGCACCCGTGCCTGAACGTGAACGGTTAGAAGATGCACCGTAGATAGGGTAGGCGCCGCTGGGGGTTTTCCCCACTCCCCCGTCAGCCGGTTCTAATCTGTACCTCAGGGGTACTGCCGGTGAACGTGGCGATGCGCTCGGCTTCCGCCTCAATCTCCCCCTTTGGGACATCGCCGCACTCCTTGAACAGCACCACATCCAGCCTGTCATCCTTGAGCTCCCAGGTGCCGGCGATTCGTCCCTGATGAACCACTACGGCAGATATCCATCCCCCTGCCCTGCTGATGTCCTTGCGACGCGTGGCGCCGATCAGCTGGGTATCCTTCGTGCCCGGGCCGAGTATATACTGGTCGAAGGCGGGAAGTAGGCGCACCTCGTCGAATGGCTTGACCTTCGCAATCTTGTCCACTTCGCGCGCGGGTGCGTACGCTGACTGACCCTCAACGTCCACCTCGATGAGCTCGCCGGCGTCAACGAGGTCGGCGTACCATGACTTCAAATGGGTCATCTTCAGCCCGCCGCGGTAGAGCCACTGGTTGAACACGTCGATTGACGCGGGACCGTAGCTGTTGAGGTACGCCGGAATCGCGACGCGCGCCGCTTCTGCCGGGTGCGGCAGTCCTTTCCAACCCCTCAGGTAGGTGTCCGGACGGGTGAACGTGACTCGGTTACCGTCGCTCGGCCCGTTGATGAGATATCCCTGAAACGCCAGCGGCTTGAGCACCGTACCCCAGCCTGACGTCAGGTCCTCCCTGATGCTGGCATCCTTCGTATGCTCGATCACGGCTTCCGTCAACTGTTCGCGGGTGAGAACTTTGCCATCCAACGCTGTATAGACGCCCTCAGCGATCGCCTCTAATTCCTTGAGGGTAACAAAGTTGCGCTGCCACACCGGCTTCTCCCACGCCCTGGTGGCGGCCAGCAGCGACAGATAGGCGGGCGCGTCTTCCGGGGCCAGTAGATGCAACGTGCCGCGCATCGCCCAGGTCTTGATGAGCTTCTTGTCTTTAACTGCCTTCGGCAGGTCGCCTTTGATTGGTTTCGCCTGGCGCGCCGCGACGGCAAGTTCGGCACATGACGCGACCTGCGCCTGCACACCACAGAGGACCCGCACGACGGCAGCTACACCGGTGTCTTTCACCTGACGGTCAAGAAGTTGACGACGCATCCGCCATGCGAACACCTGATCCCACGTCAACTTCATAGCCTCTCCGCCCTCCGAGACGAATCGTGTCACCCATGCTAGCAACAGTGATCGGCCGCGTTCCGACAGTACTCTGGCAGCGTACGGATGGAGCGAAGAACTGATCGAACGCTTTTGCACCGCCCTCAGGACTACGACGCGCCGTCTACCTGCGCAACGCACTGACCCAGGCACCGGAACCCCCTCGCCGTGTCGCTGACCGGTGGCAACCGCCACGACATCACCGAACTGCTCTCGCTGATCCACAGGAACCCGCCCGTAGGGAGTCGACGTGGCTGACCCCACGCCGGCGTCCCGGCTAGTTCTCCGGCAACCGCGCCGGACAGTACGGGCGAAGAACATTCATCCGTCCACGCATCGCCCGCCGCGATCAACCCCACGTCGAATGGGTGGTCCAGGCCACCGTCGCCTGATACAGGGCTTGAAACTTTCACGTATCCGGCGTGAGTATCCCGTCCGCTGCCGACGACTCTAACGCTCAAAGAGTTAGAGTTATTAGAGGTCCGCGCCATTACCCGCCCCCGCCCGCCGACCATGAACCCGCCAAATTGGGCGACCTCCTACTTAGACAGGCGCGACTCTAGCGTTTCTTCACCAGTAGGCCGCGTCGGTCCACAGTCGGAAGTCGGCGCGAATTCCAGCGGATCCAGGCGGGGAAACTCGTGGGCGGCCTGATGTCTTACGGGCAACGACAAAGTGTTGCTCCTGATGAATACCCGCGCTCTGCGGACGGAAGGCAAAGTCCCCACGGGTGCTACGAATTCGGGGTATCGGACGCGCTGGCGATGGCCCACTCTCAGGTAGTGCGCGGACCTGCATATCTCACACTTCCATCCGTTGAGGCGAAGAATTTTTTGCGTCAAATCCGGGCCTCATGTTAAGCAGCTGTGACACTTTCGCCCAACTCCTCTGTGAACCATCGACGACCATCCCACCACGTATGCAGGAGGCTGGCCGGAGCTGAAGATGCGGTCGCAAAGACCGAGAGTTGCGTGTCGTATTGTACCGCTACTGGATCACTGACAATGGAATGCCCGCTGTCTTCATAATGCCAGCTTCCGAAGTAGTACCAATGCAACAGGGTTCCTTCAGCGCCACGGGCATAGATTTGTAGACTACCGTCAAGATAGGTTATCGCGCTCGGCCGGCCTGCGATGTACCCGCCAGGAAGTCCCTGGTAGTGCCAGGTATGGTCGTCCTGCGTGAAGTAGTGCTTGAGCGCGTTGTCCACGCCTCGGGCGAACACGCTAAGCTGGCCATTATAGACAACGGCAGTTGGATCACCACTGATTACGCCGCCGAGGTTGGTCTTCGACCAGCCATTACCGTTCCACCGGCGGTGGTGCAACGAATTGCCCTCCCGCGCGAACACATGCAGCCCATTAGCATACTCCACGACGGTTGGATCTCCGGAAATGCCGTCACTGAAAGATTCGCTGCTCCAGCCAGTATCCAAGCGATACCACCAGTGCCACAGCGCGCTGCTGCCGCTCCGGGCTAGGACATGCAGAGTCCCGTCGGAATAAGCTGTGACCGCTGGTGTGCCAACGATAGAGCCACCTAGGTCTTCGGTGCTGCTCCAGCCCGTTCCGTACCAAAATCTATGCAGAAGCTGATTGTCAATGCTGCGACCGAAGACGCTAAGCTGGTTGTTGTACCTCACGGCGATGGGCGTACTGTTGATCGGGTCGCCCATGGATTCGTTGATCCAAACATTGTTGCGGTAGTACCAATGGTGTAGCGCGCCGTTGACGCTTCTCTGGAATACCTGTAACGTGCCATCAAGATATTCGAGGGACGCACTTCCTGGCGGCCGTGGGACATATGCCTTGTCCGCCGCAGACCTCCCATAGTGCTGCAGCACGTTTACGGAGGAGCCCACCATAGCATAGCTGCCATGCACATCGGTCGAGCTGCCCCTCGAGCAAACCAAGTCCAGGGCGAGGCAAATAGTAACGGCACGACTTGTGAACTGCGTGTTGATCTGTGCACTGCCGAGGATTCCGCCACCGCCATATGCTCCCAGATACTCCCCGGTACGGTTGTCGATATAATGGCTATAGCTTGCGTTGTTCACTCCGATTGGGTCAGATATCAGAAGAATGGCGCCGATCGCCCCTCTGGCGCTTTCGCTAAGCTGACGATCAAGCGTTGTGTGAACAATCTGAGCTCCTTGTGAGTAGCCAATCAGAATTGTTCTTGATATCGGACAACTTGCGGCAGCGGTATTAAGAATGGAAACGAGGTTCGCGACGCCCTCCTCCATCGATCTCCAATAGCCTCCCGACACTGCTTTCCAATCAATTGGCGCAGCCGGATAGGCCAACGAGACGTAACTAATCTGACTTTGTGGAACGCGCTTAGACGCCAGCCGTTGACCGATGTGGTCGGCGGCGGGGCCGACAGGCACACTCATCCGGTGAGGACCGTCGTACCCCTGACCTGAACCGCGAACGCCGACGATCGTATAATCGGTGCATTCGGCTTCGTTCCCTGAACTTCCGCGAACCGGTTCGACAACGACGAGAGTAGCGATGAGCACCACAACTAGATTCGCTATGACTTGGGTTCGGATTCTCATACTCCATCTTGGAAGGTGCGGGTATAGGCGACGTATAGCAGGGCGCTCCACTTGGCGGCAATCAGACGGCTTAATGTGTGTTTGAGAACGGGCTGACGAGGTCTAGGTGGGGTGGTTCGTCGGCCTGGTCGTGGAGCCTGTCATGCGGGTGATGGCGGCCAGCGGGCGGAGGCGGCCGGGTGGCGTTCGTAGTCGCGGGCCAGCGGGCGGGAGAGGGTGAGCCAAGCCAGGGGGGTTCGACCCAACGGTAAGGGTGAACCGCGAAGCCGCCTGTTCGGCGGGCTTGTGGACGACCTCGAGCGTGGTGCGCGGGGTGTCGTGGGTCCAGTCGACCAGGCGACCGCCCAGGCCACGGGTGTTGGCGCCCTTCACTGTTTGTGAGTCGACAAGGCCCGCCGAAATCCCGGCTGCCGGCGCTACACCGCGCCTCAACCCGCAGCCTCGCCAGCAGTTCTCCGTCGCCCCGACTTCTTCGCACCGGGTGATACGCCGGTAGACCGCTGCCATGGCGGCGAGTCAGCATGCGTCTGGTGCGCAGTACCTAAGTGATTGCATGAGAATCTCCCGCCGTGGATGCTGTCCCCGGCGGCCGTCCATGCTCAGCCTGCTAACAGCAGCTCGATCAGGCCAACCCGGCATCCGGCAGGATCCTTCTATGGAAGTCAAGCGGCGGTGAGGGTGGTCAGGTTGCGAGGAGAGCGGGTAGATCTCGCGGACGATGTATCGCTTGAGGCAGCGCATGGGTCTCATTCTTGTTGGGGCCTGTTTGGTGCGTCTGTCGACGTATGCGCGGGTGCGGGGATCGTGACGTATGCGGACGAGGGCACCGGCGTCTAGGGCGGCGTTAGCGGCTGTGTCTCGGCCACGGTTGAGGCGGTCTCTGTCGGTGCATCCCGAGCTGGCGAGGATGCGTGCGGCGCCGCAGAGGTGTGCCCAGGGCGGCTTTCGGAGCGCAGCCGGTCGAGGCTGTCGCGGGCGGTGCCTTGCGACGTCGGTGCCTGCGCCGTAGACGACGTGCAAGTGTTGGCCGGTACGGGGCGACGGCGGGTTGCAGGCGCAGGTCGGCTTGGGTGGCTCTCGGCGGTCAGCGTCTAAACCCAGGTCGCCAATGACAGCCAAGGCGGCCTTGGTGGCCTCGACCGGATCGTGAGTCGGGTCTCGTCGACCGTCAGCGTCGCGCTGCCGGTCGATGAGCGTGGCGCCGGGGGTGGCTCAGCTCGCCCTCGGCGCATTTCGGGTGCTGAGACGAGCAGACGGTGCAGTTGATTCATTGCGGCGGTAGGGCTTTCACCGCGCCTCGGCGGGCTACTCGTAGGGTGCGGACGGCCTCGACTGATCCGGATCGTGTCTCCGAGGATGCCGTTTGCTAGCCCACGCCGGAAAAGGGGGTGTGAAGCATTGCCCAGTGCCGGACACAGGATGGGTGGAAGGGGGTCAGATGCCGGCGGTGGAAAAGCGTTTTACGGCGCTGTACGAGCGCTACTACGACGACGTCGAGCGGTATGTGCGCAGGCGGGCGGCCGATATCGCGGTGCGGGATGTCGTGGCTGAGGTGTTCTTGGTTGCGTGGCGACGGTTCGGTGAGGTGCCGAGTGAGCCGTTGCCGTGGCTGTACGGGGTGGCCCGCAGGGTGCTCGCAAACGAGATACGTGGTCTTCAGCGCGGCCGACGACTCGTCGAGTGGGTCGCGGCGAACGCCGTGGGCGTTGTTGGTGATCACGCGGATGAGGTGATTGGCCGGGTGACGGTGGCCGTGGCGTTCGAGCGGTTGCCGGAGAGCGACCGGGAGGTGCTGCGTCTGGTGGCCTGGGAGGGCCTTGGGATGCGGGATGCGGCTGCGGCGGCTGGCTGCTCGATGGCGGCGTTCGCGATGCGGCTGCACCGTGCCCGGCGGCGCCTCCATCGCGAGCTGAGTTCCGTCGCCCCGTCGCCCGACACGGCAGCGGGGTGGCTGAGACCGGTTGTTGTAGAGGAGGGAAACGGATGATTCGACGCGTGAGGCGTGAGGTTAGTCAGCTGCTGGGTCCGTTGGACCCGGCACAGGGAGGGGAGACCCTGGTGGGCGCGACTGGCCGGCAGGTTGATTTGCAGCGGATCATGTCGTCGGGGAATCGAGGCCCGGATCGGCCGAGGTTGGGCCTGACCCGTCGTCGGCTTGTGTTAGCCGCGGCCGTCACAGCAGCCGCCGGCACCGCAGCAGCGACGGGTACGAGCTTGTTGGGGCCTGCGCCGAATCCGGCGCTCGCGGCAACGCCGGCGCCGCTCGCCTTTAAACGTCCAGCCAATGCGTGGCCAGCGGAGAAGATTCTCAGGGATATCGCGGGTAGGGCGGAGCATTCGACTGACGAACCGCGCGGCGGAGAGGATGAACATCTGGTGATCGTGAGCTGGGACCTGTGGACTCAGGTTGATGGCAAGCGAGTGACCTCCGCGGTGGTTCCTGCCCGGCGGGAGTCGTGGCGGGGCCCGGATGATTCGGGACGGGTAGTCTCGAGCTACGAGACGCCGATTTTTCGCTCAAAGGAAGACCGCAAGACCTGGGAGCGCGACGGCTCGCCAGGAGCCACCGCCGAGCGTCAAACGACGGACTTTCCCACTGGACAGTTTCCGGCGATTTGGAAAGAACAGCCGCCCACCGACCTAGCGTCCCTGACGGAGTGGCTGGCCCGCGGCCACCCGACCGAGAACGGCCCAGCCGAGGCGATCGTCGCGATTACCGATCTGGCCCGGGAACGTGTCCTCGGGCCTTCCACTCGGGCCAACGTGCTCCGCGTGCTAGCCACACTTCCAGGTCTGGCCTACGACGGCGAAGTCACCGACCGGGCTGGCCGCCGAGGCGAGGCATTCTCGATCGAGTCTAGCTTCAGCGGCCTGCCCACCCGATACACGGTCATCGTGGAGCCCGCTACCGGCCATCTGCTCAGCTATGAGCAGATGCTCACCCAGACCGCTGGAAAACTCAACGTCCGCATCCCGGCAGTGATCGGATATGAAATGTACCAAAAGTCCAACTATGCAGACCGCCCGAACTAGAATTCTTGGCCGAGACGCCTAGGGCCTGTGTCGAAGTCCGTCACAGCCACTCGTTGATTGCGGCGAGGTGGATGGTGGCTTCGTAGCGGACGGCCAGCTTGTCGAAGCGGGTGGCCACGGCGCGGTTGCGCTTGAGCCGGTTGATGCCGCACTCCACGGCATGACGCTGCTGATAAATGTGCGGGTCGAAGGCCGGTGGCCGGCCTCCCTTGGATCCCTTCGCTCGTCGGTGGGCGTCCTGGTCGGCCTTGCTCGGGATGGTCGCGGCGATGCCACGTCGCCGCAGGTAGGACCGGTTGGCTTTCGACGTGTACGCCTTGTCGGCCAAGACCCGATCCGGGCGGATCCTCGGGCGGCCGGTGGTCAAGCGGGGGACGCGGATGGCGGCCAGGACCGGGATGAACTGCGGACTGTCGCCGCGCTGTCCGGCGGTCAGCACGATGGCGAGGGGTTTCTGGCCCTGCTCGCAGCCCAGGTGCAGCTTCGTGGTCAACCCACCGCGGGACCGGCCCAGCGCATGGTCGGCCGGCTCGACGCTGACACCGCCGGGTGGTTCGGCCTGCAGATCCCTCTTTTCCTCGCCCCGGCGGCGTGCTGGTGAGCGCGGGCCGTGGTCGAGTCCACCGACACGTCCCAGGTAATCCGCCCGGCCGCGTCGGCCAAGGTCTGCAACGTCGTCAGCACCCGCTGCCAGGTCCCGTCGCGCTGCCACCGCCGGAACAGCCCATACACCGCTGACCAGGACCCGTATTGCGGCGGCACGTCCCGCCACGGCGCGCCCACCCGGATTCGCCACCGGATCCCATCGATCAACTGCCGCCTACTCCACAACGACGGTCGACCTGGCCGCTTCGGCGCCGGCAGCAACGGCTGCAGCACCGCCCACTGCACGTCGGTCAGGTCAAACCGCCTCGTCACCGCTAGGGTGTCCACGAGGTCTCCGGTTTTAGGTTCTGCTTGGTCGCTGAACCATCTACCGGAGACCTCGCCCATTTTCGATCTCCGACACGCGAAGATCCTCAGGCCAACTCAAGCACTGGCACCGACTTCGACACACGGCCTAGCCCGCAGCCGCTTGATGACCCCGCCGATAGTGCCTCGGGACTCGCTGGCTGAACCACCGCCCAGCTCAGCCCTTCAGCGAGCCAGTCCCGATCGGCCAGGAATCGTCTACTAGCACGCCGCGTCCGACACCATCCGCTTGCAATACGACGATCATGCCACCGTCGGCCGCCGCCTGAAGCCCATCTCCGCTGTGAGTCCGCAGACTCTGGCACGCGCCTGCTCCCCGTCGTCAACACAACGATCCTCGTGTTGACGACGGGGAGCAGGTCTGTCTGGCTCCGCTCCTGACTCGCCTGAAGGGTGGGCGGTCCCATCTCTGTCGAAGATCCCCGCCGGAGGCATCGATTCCGTCTACCTGGCGCAGTCTTGCACCCATCGGCCGGCGCGCCGGCCGATACCGGACTTCCGTCCGCCGTAACGGCACTCCGCTGGGCTCGGGAGGTCTTTTGATGAGCCACACCGCCCTGTTCCTGGTCGCTGGCCTCGCCGTCCTCGCATTTGACCAGTATCGGCTCTACGCCGTCCGACACGAACTCGCCGCACTGCAACGCGCCGAACTGCGCGACCCGCTCACCGGCCTCGCCAAACCGCGCCAAAAGCGCCGACGCGTGGACGCCGCTCGCCCCACACCGACCCGGGGCTGCGGCCGTGGATCTGGACGGCTTCAAGCCCGTCAACGACACCTGATGCTGGGCGGTCGCCGCGCTGAGCGCCTGCGGCTCGTCGACCGGGTCCGGCCGCGACCATGACACCGCCGCCACCCAGGCGACGGACCCTCCGTCGAACCCCCGGGCGCTGCCAATCCGGGACGGCCTCGTCGACCCACAGATCGTCCCGTGGCACACCTGGCGCGCCGCCGACGACCGGACGCTCGAGGTTACCGTGACCGCCGGGCCACCAACTGCTACGGCGTCGGGTAATGGCCTGATCGACGGTGTGCCGATCGCTAGAGGTGATCATCGTGTCGGGCGGAGCACGAATGGCATACCCAGCGCGTCAATGGCGCACATCGCGAACACCTCGACATGGCCGGAGTGATACCGCCAGCGGCGCTGGTGTCGGTGAGTACGGGTAAGCCGCGACCAGGCGTTGACTGTGTCCAGGCTCTGCGGCGTTCACGGCGGCGCGGATGTCGCCAGCACCGGGGCGGTGCCGGTGACGGCGAAATGACTCGCCGAATCGTCCAGTGCACCTACCGCAGCCTGTCGGGCACCTGCTCGGCGCGGCGGGCGGGTCCGTCTGGATGGGGCCGCCAGGGTCCGTGCGACGCGCCGCCAGGCTCGGCTGCCCAGAGCTAGCCGGCTCGGCGCCTTTCGCCTGGCGCAGGGCAGCGCGTGTTGCTCCGGTGGGCAGGGTCGGGGGGTGTCCCTATGGGTTTCGTCAAGCCGCGATTGGTGTGGTGGGGCGGAGCTGGTAGGAGATCTTGTCGCGGAGCATGGCGTAGAGCACGTCGCAGCGGCGTCGGGCGAGGCAGATGAGGGCGGCGTTGTGGCGTTTGCCTTCGGCGCGTTTGCGGTCGTAGTAGGCCCTGCTCGCCGGGGCGGCGAGGGCGGCGAACGCGGCGAGGAAGAAGGCTAGTTTGAGCTGCTTGTTGCCGCCGCGAGGTGGGTGTTCGCCGCGGATGCTGCTGCCGAATCGTCGGGTGACCGGGGCAAGGCCGGCGTAGGCGGCGAGATGGCCGGGGGTCGGGAAGGCAGTGCCGTCACCGACCTCGAGCAGGATCCGGGCTGCGGTCCTGACACCGATGCCGGGCATCGAGGTCAGGACCCCGGCAAGAGGGTGGGCATCAAGCATCCTCTCGACTTCGCCGGCGACCTGGTCGCGTTGGCGCAGGACCTCTTGGAGGCTGTCAGCCAGGCGAGGCAGGATCGCCTCCGCGGCCTGGGTGCCGGGGACGGTGACGGTCTGCTCGTCGAGGGCGGTCATGATCGGCTCGACGAGGCGTTCACCCATGCGTGGGGCGTGGGGGCTGGCGATGGACAGCAGTTTACGTCGGCCGGCCTTGCGCAGCCCGACCGGGCCGCCGCAGCGGGACAACAGTTCCAGGACCGCTTTGTGTTGGATCTTCCCCGTTCCAGGGCGGGGTGGATCTGAGTGAGCAGGCCGCGGATGCGGTTCGACACGCGGGTGACCTCGCCAGCGAGGTCGTCGTCGAACCCGACCACGACTTCCAACTCGGCCAGAGTGTCGTCGCCGACGTGAACCCGGCGCAGCGTGTGCGGCAAGGTGCGGGCGGCGTCGGCGATGACGTAGGCGTCCCGGGCGTCGGTCTTCGCGTTTCCGGGGTGCAGGTCGGCGATGCGGCGCATCGCCAGCCCGGGCAGGTAAGCAACCTGATGACCAGCAGCAGGAGCCACTGCGACCGGCAGGGCGCCGATCGAGGCAGGCTGGTCAACCACTACCAATACCGTGCCGTGACGGGCCAGCTTGTCGAACAACTGCCGAAGGCGGGCCTCGGTGTTCGGCAACGGCGCATCGTGCAACCGTCTGCCGTCCGGAGCCAACCCGACCGCGTGATGATCACCCTTGCCGACGTCCAAGCCTAGGAAGATGCCGTAGCTGCCGTGCACCAGCCCGCCTCCACACCTCGTCGCGTGGGTCCTCGGCCAGTCAACGGCGTCGGACTGCCGGCAGCCACGTTACGAAGAGACCAACCCCCGCAGGGGCGGTCGTGTCCCTGAGTTGTTGAATCGGGGGCAGACGCCGGGGTCTGCAGCCCTTAGCGTCCAGGGTGCCGGTTGGCTCAGGTCCGCATGTTCCTTGCCGCCCCGCGGGTTGGCTCACTGATAGCGTGCCGCGCCGGCCGGCGCCCGGCCGTGGCGTGGCTCGACAGAGCATGCGATCGATCTTCAAGTCAGGATGCCCACCACGGCAACGCCCCCTGTCAGCGCCGTCGTGGAGAACATTATCGAACCATCGCATGAAATCCCACCAAGCTCCCACAACCATGCACGAGATCGTCAGCGCGTTCGACCTACGTCTCGCCGGCGTGCTCTAGATATTCGCGGATCGCGCGGTCGAAGGCGCCAATCGGCAGGGTCCATGCGCCGTCTTGAGGCGCGCCGAGCCGACGCAACGCGGGTGGTATTGCGTCGATCCAGCCGAACAGACCACGTCGCTTCATCCGTTGTCGATACAGTAACCGCCCGGCCTCTGTGGGCCGGTAGAGATCGGCTTCGGCGTCGGCGACCATCAGGCCGGCGGCGACCAGGCGGGGCACGGCTTGGGTGAACTCGGCCTCGGTCAACATTGCGTGGTTGATTACGTCGGCCTTCGTGATGATCTCGGCGAGTGTGCAGGCGCTGTCAGGGCCGGTTCCCTGGATGGAGGAGAAGACCCAGGCGTCGGAGGTCGTCCATTGCATGGCCACAGCGCCAGAATAGAGGCATAGCATCTTGGCGAGAACCGCTTGCCTCGCGACGCCAGGTAGGCGTCCGCGATTAATTCTGAAGCGG